>JAPOVX010000158.1 GCA_026707935.1 Paracoccaceae bacterium | reverse complement strand
GGTTAGAGCAGCGGAATCATAATCCGCGTGTCGGGGGTTCAAGTCCCTCCTCCGCGACCAAACTTTCTCTTATTTTCAATGATATAGTGTTGGACATCATATCCGAATCCGTGTGAACTCGGGCTTCCACAAAAATTGCACATGTGACTTGATGCACGAAGATCCCCGAAAGGCATACGATTCTTGCCGGTACGGTCCTTGTCCATATGCAGCCTTGTCGTCTGGAATGGCGGTGACTGGTGTTTCTCGACGAATGGAGTCTGCAGGCCAGACCGAAAGTAGGCTCGCGGCATCGATCCCTCGTGGCAGGCCGCCGTCTTCCGCCCGGACTGAGACATGAAGTGCCAGCTGTATGGCGTGGCCAACTTGCGCGATCGACCTGACGCGAGTCCGTCAATGCTAACGGTTCAACCCGGAATTGATGCCAAGGTAACGCCATTTCCACCTTGGACTCTGGAAAGGCGGCTTCAGCCATACTGGTTCCTGCATCACAGGTGATGCCTGCAGCCAGGCATGTTTTGCCCGGAACGATCCGGAACGTACTGTTAAGTTGCTGGAAAGTGTATCTGCGTGCCGTCGTAGTGCGTCTGGGCCGAACAGGTGCAGGGCCAGCACTTTCAATCCTCAACCAGGGTCAAGAGGTAGGCGATCACGTCCTCGATTTCGCCGGCATCGTAGACGGTCCTGCCCTCGTACTCGGTGGCGACACCGTGCAGCCCATCGCTCCTGTAATAGGAAGGCATGACGGTCTCCGGGTTCAGAAACTGCGGCTCGACCAGGCGCAGCCTGAGTTCACCCGCGGTGTAGCGGCTGCCCACACCGTCGAGTGAAGGACCGATGTTTCCCGGGTCCGGCTCTCCTTCTATCGGTACCGCGTGGCAGATGAGGCACGTTGCATTGTCCGCATCACGCACGATCCGCTCCCCCCTCTCCGGATCCCCGACCGCACCCGTGAGTGAATACGGAATGGCGAAATCAACGATTTCATAATCAATCGGTTCGGCAGACAGCATGACGGCAGAAAGCCAGAAAAACGCACCTGCCCAAAGAACAGTTCGAAAGCGGGCCGAACCCCGGATGAGGCGGATCACTTCAGCCAAACATGTCGGCAGTGATGCTGGCGTACCAGCCCTTGGCGAACTCCGCTTCGGCCTGCCGGAAATCGTCGGTCGCATTGGCAGGACTGACGCCGCCCGATCCGGGGATTGAAGCGATCTCTCCGTTGTCGTCCAGCCGGTATACCGCCGCAACCGAAATACCGTAATCGGCCGAGAGCAGGCTGTAGCAGGTGTTGATGAACGCAGGCTCCGGCGGATCTTCCCCGGCAAGCAGGGACACGATTGCATGGGCACAGACCTTTGCCTGGCTGTTCGCACTGAAGCCCGATTTCGGCATCGCTCCGGCAATGATCGCATCGCCCAGGACATGGATGTTCGGAACGACCCTGGACGCAAAGGTCCGCTGGTCGACGCTGCACCAATCGTCGCCTTCAGCCAGGCCGGCCGTGTCAACGATCCTCGCAGATCTCTGCGGCGGAATGATGTTGGCGACATCAGGCCGAAAGATGTCGAAATCCGTTCGAACGGTCATGGTCTCCGGCTCGACCGCGATGACATTTCCACCTTCCGAGAATCCGACCCATTCGATCAGGCCCGGATAGAGCCGTTCCCATCCTTCACGGAAGAGTCCCTGCTTCGAAAACCCGTCCTTGCTGTCGAGAATCAGCAGTTTCGAGCGCGGCTTGTGCCGGTGGAGATAACTGGCAATGAGGCTGGCCCTTTCGTATGGGCCGGGCGGGCACCTGAACGGATTGGCCGGAGCCGACATGACGATCAGCCCGCCATCCTCCATTGCAACAAGCTGGTCCCGAAGCAGACTGGTCTGCGAACCCGCAATCCACGCGTGCGGCATGCGCTGTGCCGCCGCCTCGTCATACCCATCGATCGCAGCCCACTTGATATCGATCCCCGGCGACAGGACCAGCCGGTCATAGGACAGCCGGTCGCCACCGGAAAGCTGGATTCGGTTGTTCTCGGCATCTACCGCCACCACCTCATCGTGTACCACGGTCACGCCGGCCCGCCTGATGCCGTCATAGCCGTGGGTCACCGAACCGAGTTCCCGAATCCCGCCGATGACCGTATTGCTGAACGGGCAGGTCACGAAACTCTCGTTGCGGGCAACCAGTGTCACGTCGAGACCGGGTGCCAGGCGGTGCAGGTACGTCGAGCAGGTTGCGCCGCCGAAACCGCCGCCCACCACGACGACCGATCCGCGGGCATCTGCGAACACGCGGTCCGCGAATGCGCCGGCAACGGCCGTGGCTCCTGCGAGTTTCAGCAGGTCGCGGCGCGTTCCGAAACATTCACTGGTTGTCATTTTCCTCGTCCGGCGCTCCATGCAAGAGTTGCCAGCTTTCGATCAGTTTCAGGGACAGGGCCTCGATATCGGAATCACCGAGCGCCCTGGAGATGCGGTCCATGACCGTGGCCTCGATGTCACCGTCACGGAAACCGATCAGGAACGCCTGCATGGATTCCGCGTCCAGTTCGGAGATGTCAGGAACCGATCCCGGACTCTTTCCTGCCTGGCCATGGCAGGCCGCGCACATTTCCACCAGGAGGCCGGTCCACGACTCATCCGCTCCCGCGATCTCCGCGGCAACCGCAGCTGCTACCAGGAGCGGCGCAAACCAATTTCCGGTTCTAGGCAAGTTATCCGATTTCCGACCGGCGGCCGAATTACTCGGCCGCCGGTATGTTGTCGATTCGGGCCTTGTGATCAGATCAGATCATGATTGCGGATCGGCAGACTGCGGATCCGCTTGCCCGTGGCTGCAAAGATCGCGTTTGAAACCGCCGGTGCGATCGGAGGAAGACCGGGTTCGCCGACGCCTCCCCACTTGCCGCCGCCCGAAAGAGCGAAATGGGTGCGGACTTCCGGCATCTCATTCATTCGCAGCATGAGATACTGGTCGAAGTTGTCCTCAACCACCGCGCCCTTGTTGATATGGATTTCTCCGTAGAGCGCGGCCGTCAGGCCATACACGATGTTGCTCTCCATCTGCATTTCGACCATCTTCGGATGAATGACGTGTCCGCAGTCGATTGCAGCATCTACCGTTTCAACCCGCAACTGTCCGCGGCGGCTGACGGTCACATAGGCAACATGTGCCACAATGGTTCCGAAAGCTTCCGCCATTCCGATTCCCAGCCCTTCACCGCGGCCAAGATCCGTGGTCCAGCCGGCTCCTTCCGCCGCCACTTCGAGCGGACGACGGAATTCCGAGTCTTCGGGAAGAAGATCCAACCGGAATTGCAGGGGATCTGCACCTGCCGCATGAGCGAGTTCATCAATGAACCCTTCCAGGGCAAACGCGTTCTGCGATGCCCCGACGGCGCGCCACCAGTGAACCGGCAAATGCGAATCACGAATGGCGTAATCGACCTGCTTGTTGGCAATGTCATAGGGCAGACGCTCGTCCAGCCCTTCAACAGCCTGGCTGTCGATCCCGTCCCTCAGGAACTGCGGTATCTGGTGGTTGAAGATCGAGTGCGAAACCACACGGTTCCAGTATGCCTCCGGTTTCCCGTTCGCATCAGTCGCTGCCGCGAAATGATAGACCGAATACGGCCGCATCTTGGCTTGCCGGGCAGTTTCCTCTCTCGTCCAGATCACCTTGACCGGCTGTCCCAGCGCCTTTCCGATTGCCGTAGCCTGGCGAACCTCGTCAGGCCGCGAACGCCGGCCAAATCCCGTGCCCAGGAAGCAGTTGTGCACGTGCACCTTTTCCTCGGGAAGTCCGGCTTCCTCGGCGGCAGCGGCGATTGCCCTCGGCGGGTTCTGGGTACCCACCCAGACATCCGCCCGGTCTGCTGTCACATGCACGGTGCAATTCATTGGCTCCATGCAGGCATGATCAAGGTACGGGGTCGTGTAGGTTGCTTCCATCACATTGGAAGACGCAGCAATCACTCCGCGCGCATCACCCACCGAATCCGCCGGGTTGTAGCTTGGGTCATCCGGATTCGCCAGGACCTCCAAGGCACCGTCGATGATGCTGGTGTCGGTGACGTCTCCATGTCCACCGTCGTCCCATTCCTTGGGCATGAGTTGCAGGGCCGTAAGCGCCCGATAGTACGTATCGGCAATAACGGCCACACCGCTCTGGATTCCGGTCACGCGGTTGGCAACCTCGTCGAGATTGTAATGCAGAACCCCGATACCGCCTTCACCCAGCCGGTATGCCGCTATGACACCAGGCCGGTCCTTGACCGCATCGAAGTCGTAGCTGACGAGACTTCCGCCGGGAACCGGCGCCACCTCGACCGCAGCGAAGACCATGTCCGGCACCTGTGCATCGATGCCGTAGACGGCGCTTCCGTTGACCTTCACGGGCGTGTCCAGACGTGCAACTGACGTCCCGAGCAGCGTGAATTGGTCAGGCGTCTTGATTTCCGGTTCGGATTCAAGCTGAACGCCCGCAGCTGCTGCCGCAAATTCACCAAACATTCCGGACCGGTCGCCGGCACTCAGCATGCCGTTTTCCGCCGTGACTGCCGACCTGTCGACGCCCCACGCATCCGCTGCAGCCTGCTTCAGGCGTTCGCGCGCACTGGCGCCCGCCTGCATCAGGTACAGGCGTGAACGGCGAACCGCGCCCGAGCCACCCGTTCCCATTCGCTGGTACAGGTTGTCGGTTTCCTTGGCCGCTCCGGCAGCCACCATGTAAGGTTCGGCAAAGTTCTGCACGTGTCGGTTGACATCGGCATACACCGCCCGGACCTTTGACCAGTCACATTGCAGTTCCTCGGCAACGAGCATCGGCATGCCGGTGAAGACGCCTTCACCCATCTCCGACTGGCCAACCCGGATGGTAACCGAATTGTCCGGATCGATAACCAGCCAGGCGTTGACCTCCTGGCCACCTTCTGCCGCGGTCCATGGCGATCCCATGACACCCGCATCTGCACCCGTCGGCATATAGAACCCGAGCATCAGTCCGCCAGCAGCGGAAGCGCTCGTGACGATAAATGTCCGACGATCAATTTCCATTGTTGTCATTGTCATTATCCTCCCGCGATTTCGGCAGCCCGATGGATGGCATCCCGAATTCGGGAATATGTACCGCACCGGCAGATGTTGTCCGACATCGCTGCATCGATATCGAGATCGGACGGATTCGGTCGCTGACTCAACAGCGCCGCGGCAGCCATTATCTGCCCAGACTGGCAGTAACCGCACTGCGGAACGTCTCCCTCGATCCAGGCGAGTTGCACCGGATGTGAGCTGTCATCCGAAAGCCCCTCGATTGTGGTGATTTCCGCTCCTACCGCGGCAGAAGCCTTCATCGTGCAGGAAAAAGCCTTCTTGCCGTCAATATGGACCGTACAGGCACCGCATTTCGCGATGCCGCAGCCATATTTTGTGCCTGTCAGGCCGATGTTGTCCCGGAGCACCCACAGAAGCGGAGTCTCCGGTTCCACATCCACTGTATGTGACGTGCCGTTTACATTGAGTGTGAGTGCCATTCACGAATCCTCCCTTTTGGAACTCCACGTCCCAACAAGCGGAGGAGGTTGTGCTGCGGGCAATCCTGAACGGCAAAACCAGTTCGCTCACAGGAACGCGAGGAGAGAGTAGTCCCATCGCGAAGGGAGGGCAACTGGGAAATCCGACAGGGACCGGTATTTTCAGGGCTTTCCGATGCCAATAGACGTGGTTCCTGGCGCGGGGTGCCGGAACACGTGGAATCCCGCCGGTTTTGCGGTTGAACATGTTGCTCTTCGGGCGCGCGGGGCCGGATTCAATGCAGTGCCGCCGTTCCGGTGGCTGATTCGCTACAGCGTGACGCCGTCTTGGAGTAGAAAGACGGATTCGGGCAGTTGTCGGCGACACCGGCAGGTCGCCGGGGAGATCAGAACTCGTGCTGGTCGGTCCTGATGGTTCGTGATTTGCAGTGCGCGAATTCGTTGATGATGTCCCCGAAAGTTGTCTTTATTTCCTGGTCGACCTGTCAGTCACGATGAGGAAGGCGGCCGCAATGGCGAGATCGTTGCACAGGGCCCGGTTGACTGGGCCATGATTCTTGCGAACCTGGCATAGGTCTTCGCCCAAGGTTGTCACGCGGGTGAGGCGACCCCGGATTTCGAATTCCCTGTGCCCGCGACGGAGTTCGAGCAGGTTTCGCCCGCATAGTTCACCAAACCCACGGTGGGGCCTGTTTTCCGGTGTTTTCACGGCTGGTGGCCACAATGACTCGCTGAAGGCGGCTTTCGTCGGGGTTCCGGCCGGATCGAGCCCGGTTTCCGTGCGCACCTTTCCGTATGCTGCGGACACATCTCCCCGGCAGCGTTCCGAGTGGCACCGTGTGACTGTGGGAATTCGGGGCCGGGGCGCGGTTTCCCGGGCGGAGCACGTACTGGTGTTGCGCGCAGCTTGGAATGACCACACCGGATGATTGTGACCGCGCGATCTTGAGAATTCTGCAGGAGGACAACAGGATCCCCCACCGCAAGATCGGCGAGACGGTGAACCTGTCGGCCCCCTCGGTTCAGCGCCGGATCAGGTGCATGGATGCGGAAGGCGTAATCAGCGCCCATGCGGCCCGGGTGACCACGCATTTGCGGTCGCGTGTGGCCGGGGGCACTGGAATGGGGCGAATTGCATACCCGCGTTCATGCTGGCAGAATGTTCCCATGGCAAAAGGTTCTTCAACCGTATCGCCCATTGAGCAGCGCAGATACTCCGCTCCGGCCCTGGAGAAGGGACTTGACATAGTTGAGTTGTTGTCGACTGAGGAACGTGGACTTTCGCAGAGCGAGATTGCCCGGCGCATGGGACGTTCTGTCGGCGAAATCTTCCGTATGCTGGTTGTGCTGACCGAGCGCGGCTATGTGGTTCAGGATGCTGATACGGATCGATACTCCCTGACAACCAAGCTGTTCGAAGTCGCGAACCGGACGCCGCTGATAAACCGGTTGACGGCGCTCGCCGGTCCGATCATGCGGCGCCTCACCCACACGATCAATCAATCCGTGCATCTCGGAATCGCCAGTGACGATGCGATTATGGTCGTGGGGCAGGTAGATCCGCCGGGAAATATGATCATGAGCGTTCGACTGGGGGCGCGGGTCAATCTGTGGCGTGCCTCGACCGGACGGGTCATCCTCGCATTTTCGGAAGAAGAAACACTGCGCGAATTCTTCGCAACCGTGCCGGTGCCGGAAGACATGACCGAGGACCGCCTGCGCAAAGAGTTTGCCGAAATCCGCGCGCGTGGGCACGAAATAACTGATAGCTTTACGGCACGTGGCATCGTCAACATTGCGGCGCCCGTCTTCGATCACACGGGGATCGCGGTTGCCGGACTCACCGTGCCGCATCTTGAGCGCTATCACGATCCGATAACGTTTCAGACCTGCGCACGCGAACTGATCGATGCGGCCAACACCTTAAGCTCAGGTCTGGGCGGACCGAATGTCCCCCGCTTCGAAGACGTTGCAGCCGATTGAAACGCCAGGCCGGATCGCTCACCAAATCAATGATTGCGGCGGCGCCTGCTGAATCGAAGCGGCACTACCTGCCGTGTTGGCTGAGCGCGGCGCCCACATGGCGGTGTCCGGCGTGCCCGGAATCGACTGCCGGCAAAAACTGCTTGGGAAAGAAGGGGTCGAAAGGTTCCCGGGTTATACCGATTTCCAGCAAATCCGATGTCGGCCCGAACCCGGAAAGCTACCGCGCTGAACAGTGACTTGGTTTGAGAAACAACGCACGAGCGCCGCATCTCGCGCGTGATCTTCCAGACGAGACACGCGTTGCGGGAGACGCCGAACACTTTGTCGGCTTCGTGCAGGAGCAGCGCGCCGCCGTCCGACGAAAACCGCCCGCCGTCGAAGCTCGCCGTCACTTCGCGACCGCCGTGCCCCTGGAAAAACGATCGGCTTGCCGTTACACTCTGTCGACTTGTGATCCGCCCTCCGGTTGTATGTAACTTCTTGACGCAACTGCATAAATCGCGGGAAGCGGTCCCATGCCCGCCAGATTGGCGTAATATCCGGTCTAGGGTCCCTGCTTGGCCCCGAGTGCCCGATTACGGAAGGTTCCGGTGCGCCTTGCCGAAATCCGTCCGTGCAGACTGTTGCAATCGATGAACTTTTTGGGAACGCGCGCCAAAGATGGGCTAGTCGACCAAAAGCGGTTCGGCGGGATGTTTCATTGCCTTGTAGCATGCTTCGACCAGTGCCATGGTCTGATAGGCATCTTCGACCCCTGAATGCAGTTCACTGTCTTCGCCGTTATCGAATCTCTGAACATTGCGCATGGGGCCCATGAATGCGTCGATAAACCAACTTCCTTCCAACGGAATCCGTTCCCAATTCCCCCCTTTCCGGCAGAACCAGAGCTCATCAGCCTCACCATTGGGGTAGTCGTAGCAGACGCCCAGTTTCACCATCATCGTGCCATCGGTGCCTTCGAAGCGGAACCAGGCCGACTGGAATTTGCGGCCGTTCTGATGGTTGTGATTGATGCTCATCAAACTCCGCAGGCGATCGCCGTAGTCGAGGATCACGGATGTCCGCGTCTGAGCAAAGTCTTCGGCGCGGGGGTCGCGCATGCTGCGCGCGAAGACGCCGTCCGGATTTCCCGCCACGGCCCGGATGGAATCGAGGTAGTGAATCGAATGTACCGCGATCTCGACCCGCTTCATCGGGATCAGGAATGGGAACAGGTTCCATGACGTGAAGATGTTAAGGTGCACTTCTATCTCGAGAAGGTCTCCCAGACGGCCCGACATCACGGCGGTCTGAACCGCCATCATCATGGGCGAGAAACGAAGCTGGAAGTTGATTGCCGCCTTCATTTTCTTGTCGCGGCAGATTTGGCGAATCTCGCGGGCTTGATCCTGGTCGACCCCCATAGGTTTCTGGATCAGAACCGCGGCGTGGTCAGGCAGGTTGGGCAGGATATTGGTGATCACATGAGGCGGCGTTGCAATGTCATAAACCACGCTGGTTCCGTTGGCATTTGCGGCCTGGGCAACGGACGGGTAGACATTGGAAAGGCCGTAGTCATCCGCGAGTGCGCGGGCTCGTCGATGGTCCACGTCCGTAACGCCGGAGACCGGAAGTTCCGCCTGTCTGTAGGCTGGCAAGTGGGCGTCGCGGATGATGCCGCCGGCACCGATTATCACGATGGGTTTCGGATTTGTCGGGGCGGGCCAGCTCTGGCGCAGGTCAGTCGGCATCTTTTCTTTCTCTCCGTTCGGCAAGCAGGATGTGTTCACAGTACATGACTGTTTTGCCGTCCTGATTCCTTGTCTCGCATACTTCCGTCACGCGCCCGTAAGCGGGACGCTTTGGATCATCCTCAAGCGCTCCGATCGTGACCGTGGTACGAATTGTATCGCCGGCATGGACCGCGTTCGGGAAGCGTAGCCGTTCGTATCCGTAGGTGAACGCGCGCGGATTGATCTGCGTTGCCGTCAGGCCGATTCCAATCGTGAAGGTCATTGTTCCGTGGGCGATTCGCGCACCGAACGGCTGCGTTTTGCACCATTCGGCGTCCATGTGATGGGGAAAGAAGTCACCCGAGTGTCCGGCGTGAAAAACGATGTCGGCTTCAGTGATTGTGCGGGCCATGGTCTGGCGGGAATCGTTGAGAACGTAGTCCTCAAAATACTGTTCCTTTTCCATGTTTCCTCTCTGAATCAAGCGTGTATTTTATACATACAAATCTGTTTGACATATGAAAAGCGATAAGTCATTCTTTCTTTTGGAAGCCCGGCGCCCCGGCGCAAGTTCGGAAACGGGGGAAAGACCATGGCCGAGATCCGAGTTCATGGGCGTGGCGTTCCGGGAATACCCGAAAATCACGCGACGATTCCGGTCTGGAATTCAGAAGATTGGCACTTCGAGGACTTCGAAGTCGGTGACAAGATCCGGTCGATCCGGCGGACGATTTCGGAAGGCGAGTCGATACTGATCAAATCGCTGGTCATGGATCACCACCCCTACGTGTCTGACGAACGGTTTGCGGCTGGAGACGGCGCGTCCGGCAAGCGCCTTGTCGCAGGCGCCGTGGTGTTTTCCACCGGACTGGGCCTGGCTGCCACGAACTTCCCGAATCGGATTTCCTGTGGCTACGACCGCCCGCGGTTCATTGCGCCCGTCTTCATCGGAGACACGACCTTCACAATTCGCGAAATCCTGTCGAAAGTGGTCAAGGATCGTGAAATGTGCAAGGTCCGAGTCAGCTACTCGGTGTTCAAGGGAAAGGGCGAGCATGTTCTCTAATGCGAGCACCCGATGACCGTGCTCAATCGCAATGCATCGCGGTTCACGGAACAGGCTGATGCGGCGCTGGAGGCAAAGGTGCGTGGCTGAGCTTCGCGGCATGACCTGGGATCATTCCCGTGGCTTCGACCCGATGGTGGCCACGTCCAAGGCGTTTGCAGTGGCGCATCCGGGTGTTTCCATCACTTGGGAGAAGCGTTCTCTTCAGGCCTTTGCCGACCGCCCGATCAAGGAGATGGCCGACACCTACGATCTGATGGTCATCGACCATCCGCACGTGGGCGAAATCGCACGCTCGGGGCTGTTGCTGGCCTTGGATGGAACAGGCCATGACGATGAACTGGCCGAGCTAGCCGCACGATCCGTCGGCGCGTCGCATCCTTCCTATGAGTTCGACGGCCACCAATGGGCGCTGGCAATTGATGCGGCAACGCCTGTTGCTGCCTATCGCCCCGACAGCATTCGGACACCGCCGACCGAATGGAGCGAAGTCATTTCACTGGCGCGCGATGGGCGGGTGGCACTTGCGCTGATCCCAATAAACGCCCTCATGACGTTTATGGGTCTGGCACGTAACATGGACGCGCCCGTGGCCGAAGGGCCAAGCCTTGTTGACCGCGACGTTGGCCGCGACGTTCTCGGGATGATGGGGGAAATTGTGTCTCTGCTGGATCGTCGTTGCCTGGCTCTCGATCCGATTGGTATCTACGAATGGATGGGAAGGACTGCTGACGGACCCAGCTATTCGCCATTTGGCTATGGATACAGCAACTACAGCCGCAACGGGTACTGCCGGTTTCCACTGGTCTTCGCGAACGCTCCGGGGATCGGCGGCAACGGCCCCCGCGGCACCGTGATCGGCGGCACAGGGATCGCGGTGTCTGCGTCCTCACCGCACTGCGATTTGGCCGCCGCATTCGCCTTTTGGATTGCCGGGGCCGAGTGCCAGTCGGGGCTTTTCTTCGACGCCGGCGGCCAGCCTGGCAACGCCGCCGCGTGGGACAGCGATCACTGCAACGCCGCCTCGCGAAATTTCTTCCGCAACACTCGTGAAACGCTTGAGACGTCCTGGCTTCGGCCACGCCATGAAGGGTACATGGGCTTTCAGGACAGGGGCGGCGACATCGTGCACGATTTTCTGCGCGGCGCGGCCACGGATAATGCCACGCTCGATGCGTTGCAGGCAGCCTACGAGGAGAGCCTGGCGTGAAGGTGATGGCGCAAGACCGGCGCCCGCTCGACGGGCTTGTGGTTTTTGACTTCAGCCAGTTTCTGTCGGGTCCGCTGGCGTCGCTGAAGCTGGCCGATCTGGGTGCGCGCGTCATCAAGGTCGAGCGTCCCGGATCCGGTGACCTCTGCCGCCACCTTTATCTTTCCGATACGGATATCGATGGTGACAACACGCTTTTCCACGCGATCAACCGCAACAAAGAAGGCCTGATTGCCGATCTTCGCGATGAGGCCGACAAGGAAATGCTCCGCGCTTTGCTCAAGCAAGCCGATGTCATGATTCAGAACTTTCGCCCCGGAGTGATCGAGCGGCAGGGATTTGGCTATGAGTCCGTGCGCGAGATCAATCCGAACATCGTGTATGGTTCGATCTCGGGATTTGGCGAGGAGGGGCCCTGGAAGGACCTTCCGGGTCAGGACCTGCTCGCACAAGCGCGATCGGGCCTTCTGTGGCTGACCGGCAACCGGGACGATCCACCGGTCCCGATCGGTCTTGCCGTGGCCGACATGCTCGCTGGCAATGCGCTCGTGCAAGGCATTCTCGCCGCACTGGTAGGCCGGAGCGTTCACGGGCGAGGTGCACACGTGCAGACCAGCCTGTTCGAGGCAGTGATCGACTTTCAGTTCGAAGTGCTCACAACTCACCTTAACGATGGTCGTCGTTTGCCCGAGCGAAGCGGCGTCAACGGTGCCCACGCGTATCTCGGCGCGCCGTATGGGGTCTACGAAACGGCGGACGGGTACCTGGCCGTCGCGATGACTCCGTCACTTGAGAAACTGGCCGAACTTATGGAGATCGACGGCCTTTCGCACTGGTTCGGCGACCCGGCTGCTCTGATGAACCACCGCGATGAAATCAAGTCGATAATGGCCGATGCCATCCGCAAGCGTACCACGCGGGACTGGCTGGCAGTGTTGCAGCCCGCCGACATCTGGTGCTCTGAAGTGCTTGATTGGCCGCAAATGCTGGCAACCGAGGCGTTTCAGAAGCTCGATTTCCATCAGACTATTCGCCGAAACGGAACCGCGGAGTTGAACGCGCTGCGGGGGCCTCTTCGGATCGACGGACAAACCCTCAAGAGCGATCGCGCCGCCCCGGAACTTGGCGCAGACCGCGGCCGAATACTTGCGGAGTTGCTTCCCGGTCATGTGCCGGCGGAAAGCGCAAGCAAAGAACCGCCTGAATGACCTTTCGGAACCGGCATGAAAAGGGAGGAAACAATGTACAGTCTGACAATGAAGGCCATGGCGGCCATAGGCTTTGTACCTCTGATTGCGGTCCAGGCGGTTGCACAGGATTACGGCAGCTTCGACGACTACACGCTGCGCGTGTAAATGGTTGGCGGCACCCAATACGAGCCGCTCCATGCAGAAATCGAGGAGTGGGAAGAGTTGACGGGTGAGCGTCATGCTTGCCAGCGTTCACTCGACAGGGCGCATGTCTTTGATGCGGCAACCGACCGTTCAGTGAGGATCGGCTGATGGCGCGAATCGGCGAAGTCGAAATCCTGATGGTTGACCTGCCACCGGCCGTTAAACGGGTGGATGCGATCCAGTCGTTCGAAAGCCAGGAAACGCCCATTGTGCGGATCACGGATTCCGATGGCGCAGAGGGCATTGGTTACGCTTACACCATTGGCACAGGTGGCCCGGCCGTCATCAGGATGCTTGAAAGAACGCTTGGTCCCTGTTTGCCTGGGCGCGAGGCGGAGGAGATCAACGGCATCTGGCGGGACTTGCTGTTTTCCACTCACGCCACTGCGGTTGGTGCAATCACCTCGATAGCATTGGCAGCAATTGACACGGCGCTCTGGGATTTGCGCTGCAAGCGGGCTGGTTTGCCGCTCTGGCAGCTGGCAGGCGGCTCGAATGCAGAAGTGCCCCTTTATACAACTGAGGGCGGCTGGCTGCATCTGACCGCCGATGACCTGGCCGAGGACGCGGTGGCGGTGAAAGCCAAGGGCTTCACCGGTTCAAAGATCAAGATCGGCAAGCCTTCCATCGCGGAAGACCGCGCGCGCCTAAGTGCAGTGAGGGAAGCAGTGGGAGAGGATTTCCGCATCATGGTCGATGCCAATCAGGCGTTTGATCTTGCTGAAGCGCGGCGGCGCGCCGACATGCTGGCCGACTTTGGCGTGCACTGGTTCGAGGAGCCCATGCCCGCTGACAACATCGGCGCTCATGTGGAGTTGGTCCGACATTCGCGCG
Source organism: Paracoccaceae bacterium (assembly GCA_026707935.1). GTDB lineage: Bacteria > Pseudomonadota > Alphaproteobacteria > Rhodobacterales > Rhodobacteraceae > JAPPHA01. The sequence continues at coordinate 7,003 of JAPOVX010000158.1, read as the reverse complement.
TTCCCATCGCAGTGGGCGAAAGCATGTATTCGTTGTCGCAGTTCAAGGACTATCTCCAGTTTGGGGCCGCGAGCATCATTCAAACGGATGTCGCCCGGATCGGTGGGATTACACAGTGGCTGAAGGCGGCACATCTTGCTGAGGGTTTCGGCGTTTCGATTTGCCCGCATTTCCTGATGGAACTGCATGTCAGCCTTGTCTGCGCCGTGCCGAATGCGCAAACACTGGAATTCATTCCGCAACTCGATGCGATCACGACCTCGCGGCTCGATATCCGCGGTGGCACGGCATATCCACCGAGCAGCAGTGGGATCGGGATTGATTGGGATTGGGACGTGATCCGTGGGCGCATCGTCCCTGGCACGCATTTCACGCTGTCTTGAAAGGAGAAACGTCATGCAGCGCATGGGCATGGTCATCGGGCTGAAGCCTGGAAAAGTCACGGAATATAAACGTCTCCACGCGGCAGCTTGGCCCGAGATTCTCGACATGATCTCGACCTGCAACATCACCAATTATTCGATCTTTCTCAAGGAGCCCGAGAACATGCTGTTTGGGTACTGGGAGTATTGCGGCGAAGACTTCGCTGCGGACGCGGCGAAGATGGCCGCCGACCCCATGACACAGAAATGGTGGGACGTCTGCATGCCCTGTCAGGTTCCGCTTGAAACCCGGAAGGAAGAGGAGTGGTGGGCGATGATGGAAGAAGTCTTCCATCATGACTGACTCACGGATTGATCGGTTCAGGAGGTGCTACACCGGCGTCGTGCATGACGTCATGCGTGCGCAAGGCATGACGGATTTTACTCTTCCGCCCCGTATCACGCCGCTGCAGCCCGAGATGACGTTGTGTGGACCGGCCTGGACTGTCGAGGGGTGCATTGATGAGTCTGCAGATCCGCACCAGACGCTCCTGGATTGGACCGGCCTGCTCTCAAAGGCGCAGCCAGGGCATATCTGGTGCGCGCAACCAAATACGCACCTGATTGCTCAAATGGGAGAGCTTTCGGCCGAAACGCTCCATGCAAAGGGTGTACTGGGGTGCGTTGTGGACGGGGCTTTGCGGGACGCAAACTTCATCCTGAATCTCGGATTTGCGTGCTGGCGCACGCATCATACGCCGCGTGACGTGGTCGGTCTGTGGCGGCCAACGGCAATCGAGGCGCCGATCACCATCGGCGACGTGCGTATCGAGTCGGGCGACTGGTTGCACGGCGATCGCGACGGCATGGTACGGGTGCCGTTTGGCATTCTGGACAAGATCATTGACGCGGCGAGCGAGGCGATGGTCACCGAGAACAAGGTGCGGTCAGCGATACTGTCCGGGACCGATCCGCAGGATGCTTATCGGAAGTATGGCAAGTTCTGATGGGAGCCGTGGATCAGCGCCTAAGTACGAAAGCTTGTCTGACGATATGGACGTCAATGCGGGACGGATCATTAGTGAAGGTGCTGAAGTTGACGAAGTGGGACTGGACAAATTGGACTGCGTCAAACGCGTTGCATCGGGCGAACCGACAAAGTCGGAGGAGCTTGGTCACACCGAGTTCATATTGACCTACAAGAGATTTGAGCCCGTCGGGCCGGCGTGTTTTCCCGCTTGAGCGGGGGGACTTGACCGGTGAGTGAGAAAACCTGCTGACGGCAGTTTGGAAGGGGACAAAGGTTCGGCCGCATGGGCCTACGTGCCTGAAGGGACGCGGGTGTGCGCAACCAATCTCAACGACGGCGCTATTGCGGAACATCTGGGAGTTTGAACCCGACAGCGTTCGGTTCGCAGGCGCTACCAGTCCGATGCGCGTGCACGGCCAAAACAAGCACCTGAAATCGCCAATGAGCAAGGGTCTTCTCGCGGTTACTATCCGCGGGCCGGGGACGTGCGCGAGCTGTGGATTGCAGTGCTCGGCAACCAGTGGCAGGAAGTCACCGACGACTCGGAAGGAGCCGGAGAATGATTGGCTTGATCGACACGCACCAGCACCTCGTGTACCCAGAGGTTGCAAGTTATTCCTGGACAAATGGAATACCGGCTCTGGCGGACAGAGCATTCACGCTGAAGGACTATCAAACCCTTACCGAAGGCCTCGGTATAGATGGCGCGCTCTTTATGGAAGCGGCGGCCGACGATCCCGGCATCAATGCCGAAACACGCCATGTCTCGGCATTGGCTAAGATCCCATCCAACGGCATTCTCGGGCTCGTTGCGACCTGCCGTCCCGAAACCGACGAAGGATTCGAGGCCTGGATCGACGAAGCGCAAGCGCTCGGTGCAGTCGGATTCCGGCGCATCCTGCATGTGGTCGAGGATGACATGTCCACAAGCGAAACGTTTCGCGCCAATGTCCGTCGAATCGGCGACAAGGGCATGACGTTCGACATGTGCTTTCTTGCCCGGCAACTGCCGCTTGCCGCAGACCTTGCTGTAGCCTGCGGGAACACATCCTTGATTCTGGATCACTGTGGTGTGCCCGACATTGCCGGTGGTGGCCTCGATCCGTGGCGCGAGGATATGCGCCGCCTTGCTGGATTGCCCAACGTCACCTGCAAGCTCTCTGGAGTGATGGCGTATTGTGCGCCGGGCGATGCCACATACGAGGCGATCAAACATTATGTCGATCATGCGCTGGAGGCGTTTGGTCCCGATCGCATGGTCTGGGGCAGCGATTGGCCAGTCGTCGAAATGGCCAATGGGATCCAGGACTGGATCAGCGTGACGCGCCGAATTCTAGCAGGTCTGAGCGAAGCAGAAGCCAGCGCGATTGGACGCGCCACCGCTCTGCGTGTCTATGGAGTCGAGGAGGGCAGTCGACACCCAGGTAGTCGCGATTACGCCTGCTAACAGACGGGTCGCTGCCGCGATGCTCTCGTCTGTCTCGTGGTAGCGCGTGGTAGCCGCCCGGGATCCCCTAACCCACAAGAATGACGCGCCTTCAACGGCGCAACGAGCCACGCGGGTTGGTGCCGAGGCTGTTTCGGGGTCAACGGATGCCATGACACAGGCGAGGTTGGAGCTGTCCTCGTTGGTCCTGACTGTGTGGCTGTTGCGGCGGATGCGTGCGACATATTCCTCGGGTCAGGCATACATGAATGGATGATTGGACCTGCCTACCAGTGAGCCCGCTTGGCAGCGACTTGCCCGCTGACATCCTGCCACGGCGGCAGATCGGTAAAGTGCCATCGTACGTATTTCACCAAATCCTCGATATCACTGTCCGATATCGAGGCCCCAAAGCCGGGCATCGACCGTTGCAGTGCACCGCGCGGAGGCCGGATTCCGTCGAAAATGATGTGTATGACGTTTCTCGGGTCCGGGGCATTGACGGTTCCTGTCAAAGCCAGGGATACGGGGATCTGCCCGATTCCGCTCTTGTGGCAGGTCGCACATTGGTCCGCAAACACCTCCATTCCGCGAAGGAGTGCAGAATCATCGGGGACCTTTGCCGGCCGGTAGCCGAATTCCGTCCCCCAATCAAGGGAGCGCGCTCTTTCGAGAATGGCGTTTTTCTCACCATCGGCAAGTTGCCGTCGCTGAATCGATTCGAAATAGGCGGCGATTGCGAAAATGTCGTCTTCCGACTGGTCGTAGAGATGGTTTACAACCGGAGCCATCGGCCCGGCTGCAATCCCGTGCTCCTCGTCCCACCCATCAAAGAGGTAGTTGACGAGCTGCAGCCGGTTCCAGGGAATGGGAGTCCGGGACATTTCGTTGAGTGCGGGCGCGTGCCACTCCTCGGCCTCGCCGCCCGCATACGCCGCCGCCTGCATGACCGCACCGAACATGTTTCGCGGTGAATGGCAGGCCCCGCAGTGTCCCAGCCCTTCCGCGAGATAGGCCCCGCGATTCCACTCCTCGTCTTGCAGACTGTCCGGCCGGAATTCCCCCTTGTCCAGGAAAAGCAGTTTCCAGCCCGCGAGCAACATCCGAACGTTGAACGGAAATCCGAGTTCGTTCTCCGGTGGTTCATATTCCACCGGCTCAAGCGTCGTGAGATGCGCGTAGATCGCCCGAATGTCCTCATCGGTCGCCTTGGTGAAATGATCATAGGGGAAGGCAGGATAGAGGTGCCGCCCGTTGCGGTCGACACCTTCACGCATGGCGCGCCTGAATGCCTCTTCCGACCAACTGCCTATCCCGGTCGCGGCATCCGGCGTGATGTTGGTCGAGTAAATCGTGCCGAAAGGGGTCGCCAGGGCCAGTCCACCCGCAAAAGGAGCACCGCCCGGCGCAGTGTGGCAAACTTCGCAGGCGCCTATGCCTGTCAGCGCTTCACCCAGGAGCAATTCGGCCGTGTCGAACTCGGCACCTCCGGTCTGTTCGACAGGGGCAATTTCACGGTGCATATTGGCCCAGATTGCTGCCGCGGCCAGGATTGCGACAAGAAAGGCAGCAACGGAGAGCAATACCCGGGACATGAGCACGCGGACTTTATCTGCAAGCCGATTCGAAGCCGCTCGAAGCGTAGCGTTCGAGAGCAGGGTCGATCCCGGACGCGGCCAGCTCCCTCAGAACCCGGAATCCCAGATCGTTCCGGCCCCTGCCCTCATCCCTGGAAACCCTGAACCGCGACAGCCCTGCCCAGTCGCTGTGGAAGGTCCCGCCCCTGGTTATCCGCTTCCCGCAGCTATCGTCCAGCCGGGCACTCCCGTCCACCGGTGAATCGGCCAAATCGCCGTCACCACAATCAAGTGTCCACTCCGATACATTGCCCAGCATATCGGCGAGGCCGAATGGATTTCTGTGCTTGCCCCCGACATTTGCCGAAGTCAGTTCATCCTCCCGGCCCATCACGTCCGAACCAAAGCAGGTGGCACATTTTGCTTCTCCCGTCTTGAGGTTGCCCCGGACATACCACTTAGACTCGTGCCCGGCGCCTGCACGGGCGGCAAACTCCCACTCGCTTTCGCTCGGAAGCCGATATGCCTGTCCGGTGCGCTCCGAGAGCCATTCGGCATATGCATTCGCGTCATTCCAGCTTACGCAAACAACCGGGCGGGTGTCACGCTGGCGAAATCCCGGATCGTTCCATCCACCTTCCGGGTAGTCAATATCACCTGTCGTTCGGAAGAGCTGGCATCCCTTAGACTTCAAGCCCGTGGCATTCGCGAATTCTGCAAACTCACCCACCGTGACCTCGCACCTCGACAGTGCATAGTCGTAGTCGACATTTACCCTGACGGGCGAGTCATTGATGTTTCCCGCCCGCGGAAAGGATCCGCCCTCGATCTTCACCATGAGCGGGCACGTCGTACAATCCTGCAATTCTTCGAATGCGAAGGCATGATTTGGAACGAAGATCAACCCGAACGCAAACAGCGGCAGGAATCTGGACATGGATTTTCCCCTTTCATATCAACCGCCTTCCTCCGACAGGGTCTACCGCCTGGGCGGGGCCGCGTCACGGTCGTACGGCGGGCGCTTCGATCGGCAGGCCATTCGACCGCCATGCAAGATAGAGTTCCAGGCTCAGATACTCCCTTGAGCCGAGTTCATACGGTTCGGCACGGACAGCCCAGTTGCACCAGCGAAACATGCGATGCCGGGAGCCCATGGAGTTCCACATCAACCGATACACGGGAAACCCGTTGACGTGGCCCTGGCTGATCCTGTCGCCGCGCAGATTGAATCCGGCGAGATCATCATGGCATTGGTTGCACGCAAGGTTCAACTGTCCCCGCCGCTGCGTGTAGAATTCGTGACCTTCCTGCCAGTATCGTTCCGCTTCACCTGAAATATCGACTCCTATCGGGATGCCCCGGGATTGAAAGGTTACGAATGCGGTTAACGAAAGAAGCTCGTCGGATTCCTGGGGAAAGGCAGGGGCGTCCATGTAGGCCGTGAGCATCTCGTTGATGCGGGCTTCAAGATTGACTAGTGAACCCAGTTCTTCATCAAATTGCGGGTACGTTGCGGCAACGCTTCGCATCGAATCGGATGCTTCCTCGTGGCAAGACTGACACGAAAGTCCCTTGCCGCCCGTTGGTGTGGACCAGAGTTCCTCGCCGAATTCGACAGCGAACAACCCGGGATTCTGGAATTCGTCATCCTGGAGAGCGCGGACCTGGTCACCCATGTAGAGATAACCTGATAACGGAAACTCGCCGCCGAACAGGTCGGGTTCTTCAGCGATCGGCGATGAGGCGGCCGCAAGGAATCCCAGTGCCAGAAATATCGGCGGCGCCGACCGCATTGGCCAAGGGCAATCCCCGGGTCTCAAGCGACTTCGATTTCCGCCGACGCCGTGTGGATCGTGCCGTCGTCGTCGTACCATCTGAAGTCGAACTTCCCCGATTCCTGCACCGATGCGTGAAATGACATGAAGGGGTTTGGGGATACGGCTTCGTGCCAGTCGGCACGGAAGACCAGAGCGCCGTTAAACGAAGCCTCGAATCGATTAATGATATGCCTGGGAATGCGCTGGCCGTCTCTCGAGAACATGAACCCGTTGTCCATCGGGTGCGTAACCAGGGTCTTGACTTCGAAGATTTCGCCCTTCTGCACGATCGGAGGGAGAGACAGGCGGGTTCTGACCTTGGTCATGTCAACCGACCTTCCGCAAGCCGCGCGCAACGGATACGGGCTTTCCGCGGTTCAAGTCCAAAGTCCATCCTCGTAACCCGTCCGACTACTTTGCGTCCGGCAAGAATATCTCGACCGCACATGCTCCAAGGGTAACGGTCACATGTCTTGCCGACATCCATGCGGATTCATCGCTCATGATCGCGAACCCGTAGATATACTGGGTCTGGGCCAATCGAATGCGCTGCGAGACCTTGGCGACCCCTGACGTCGGAGTGAAATAGTAGTCGCTGATCAACGGTTGCGGATTCCTCGTCGAGAACACATGCAGGCTCTTGACGTAGTCTGATTCCGTCATCGGCGAATCTGGAACTGAAACCGTCAGCGGAACGGACAAGCCCGTGTCAGCCCGGTTCGGCATCTCCAATTCGACGCGCCCTTCCACGAATTCGGATCTTCCCAGCCTGTCCCGAACCAGCGTCTGCA
>JAPOVX010000121.1 GCA_026707935.1 Paracoccaceae bacterium | reverse complement strand
TTCAGCTTCAGGCTGTTGTCGGTAGAAGAATAGCGGAGTTAGTACTGCACGGGCACGAAGATCTTGAAGATTGCAGCACCCTGTTCTGCATCTTCTCTTGCGCCGGGCAGGCATGTCCGTGCTTGTTCTCATTGGGGTGTCCGTTCTGATCTTTCTGATCGCCCGGGTCATCCCGGGCGATCCGGCCCGGATCGCGCTCGGCCCCAACGCGACCCAGGAACAGGTCCTCAAGTTACGCGATGCACTGCATCTCGATGAGCCGATCTGGATTCAATACGGTTATTTTGTTCGAGATCTGTCCCGGGGTGACCTCGGTGTTTCCCTATATACCAATCGGCCAGTAACCACTGACATCGCCCAGTTTCTCCCGGCGACACTCGAGCTTGTTTTCGCCGCAGGCATCTTGATGATCGGGCTTGGGCTGCCACTCGGGGTCCTGTCCGCAAGGTTCCGGGGGGGCGTGATCGACAATGTCGTGCGGGTGATTTCCCTGCTTGGGGTTTCGGCGCCGAGTTTTGTCTGGGCCGTCATTCTCATGCTGCTGTTCGCGTTCTTCCTGCCGCTGTTCCCGATCGCGGGACGCCTGGCGACCGAATACCAGATCGAACGCCTGACCGGTTTTCTGCTGGTCGATACACTGCTCGCCGGCAACATCGACGCGTTCTGCAACGCGCTCAGGCACATTTTTCTCCCCGCATTCGCCCTCGCGTTGTCGGGAATCGGCCAGGCCGCACGGCTGACCCGGGCGAACATGGTCGAGACCTATGACCGCCCCTACATCGAGATGGCCAGATCCTACGGGTTTCCGGAATGGCGGATAGCCGGCCGCTACGCCTTCCGCCCATCTCTGATTCCGTCGCTGACGATTCTTGGACTGGACTTTGCCGCAATGCTCGGGAACGCTTTCCTGGTCGAGGCGATCTTTGCCTGGCCCGGCCTGTCGCGTTACGGCGTTGCGGTCATCCTCAGGAAGGACCTGAATGCCATCGTCGGCACGGTCCTGATCATTTCCGCAACGTTCCTGATCGCAAACCTGATCGTGGACCTCCTGATCGCCTGGCTGAATCCGCGCGTTCGTTACGGACGGGAAAACACATGAGACGGGCCATCGCCATCATTCGGGCGAGTCCCCTCTCGATAACCGGCGTGGCCCTTGTCGCGGTGGTGGTGCTGTCCGCGGTTTTCGCAGATCTCATTGCGCCTTTTCCCGAACACCGCGGTGCCGTTGTCGATTTCACCAATTTCAACCAGCCACCTGACTGGCCGAACATCATGGGGACCGATCTTGTCGGCCGCGACATCTTCAGCCGGATTCTCTATGCCTACAGGATTTCCCTGATTCTTGCGGTCGTCGTGCTGGCCCTTGCCATGCCGGTGGGCGTCACCGTCGGATTGCTCGCGGGATATTTCGGCGGCTGGCGTCGCTACGCCCTGATGCGTTTGACCGACGTGTTCCTGTCGATCCCGCCGCTTGTTCTTGCGATGTCGATCATGGGGGTTCTGGAGCCAACGCTTCTCAATGGCATGATGGCGGTCACCGTGATGTGGTGGCCTTGGTACGCCAGGCTGGTTTACAACATTACGCTTGCGGAGCGGGAAGAAGGCTATGTCCTCGCGGCCGAGGTCATCGGTGCCTCGTCCGCACATATCATGTTCCGGGAAATCCTGCCGAACTGCGTTCCCGCAGTTTTGACCAAGATGACTCTCGACATCGGATTCGTCATCCTCATCGCATCGTCCCTGTCGTTTCTCGGGCTCGGTGTTCAGCCTCCGACACCCGACCTTGGATCGATGGTTGCAGAAGGGGCCAAGTACCTTCCGGATTCATGGTGGCTCACGGTGTTTCCCGGCCTGGCTATCCTGGTGGCCGTCTTCGGGTTCAATCTTGTCGGTGATGCTCTCAGGGACATTCTGGGTGCCGACCAATGATGAGCGGAGAAACCACCACCCTCGACATCCGGAATCTCAATCTGGGATTTCGCGGCTACACCGGGACGACGGAAGTCCTGCACGGCGTGTCGTTGAACGTCGCACCGGAGGAAAAAGTTGCGCTCGTCGGAGAATCCGGTTCGGGCAAGACGGTCATCGCCCGCATCGTGCTCGGACTTCTCCAGTCGTTACCGACGTCGATCATAACCGGGGAAATCAGATTCGAAGGTCAGGACCTGAGCCGGATGCCACCGGCGGATTGGCGCCGGTTTCGGGGGACGCGCATGTCGATGATCTTTCAGGATCCGACGTCATCCCTGAATCCGGTCTATACGATCGGCGTGCAGTTTCACGAGGTTCACAAGCGGGATGATGCAGGCGTGAGTACGGCGGAATCGAAGGATCGCGCGGCGGCCATTCTTCGTGAGGTCTCAATTGAAGACCCCGACCGGGTACTCGATTCCTACCCTTTTCAGCTTTCCGGCGGAATGAATCAGAGAGTCATGATCGCCATGGCACTGGCCAATGAACCGGCCCTGTTGATTGCCGACGAACCCGGTACTGCGCTCGATGTCACGGTCCAGGACCAGACCCTGAGGTTGATGCATCGCCTCGTCAACGACCACCGGACCTCGGTCCTGTTCATTTCCCACAACCTGGGCGTGGTTCGGGAGTTCGCCGATCGGGTCTACGTCATTTACAAGGGCCGGATCGTCGAGGACGGACCGACGGCGGCAGTATTCCGCGAACCTCGCCATCCCTACACGCGGGCACTGATGGCGGCGGCGCCAAGGATTACCGGCGGGGGAATTCCTGATATTGCGGACGACCAGGAGGCATTTCTGGCTGATCATGAGAGCCATGCAGGCGAGTTGCCCGCCGGAACAGGTGCCGTTCGTGATGGGTGACCTATTGCTGCAGCTTCGAAACCTGTCGAAGACATTTCGTCTCGGCGTACACAGTGTTCGGGCCGTCGACGGCGTCTCGGTCGATGTCATCCGCGGTGAATGCCTCGCGATCGTCGGCGAATCCGGATCCGGGAAAAGTACGGTCGCCAACATGATCCTGGGAATCCTGCCACCGGATCCAGGCGGCGAAATCCGATTCAAGGATGAAGTGCTGCCCGTTCGACGGAAACATGGGCATCGCCGTGCGATGCAACTGGTTCAACAGAACCCGTTGTCATCTCTCAATCCGAAACGATCGATCGGGGCTTCCATTCGGTTGGCACTGGATGCCCACCGCATCGGTCCCAGATCTGAAAGGCCGGCCCGGGTGCGGGCGCTGCTGGAGGAGGTCGGCCTCTCCGCTGAACTTGCGCCACGTCCACCATCCGCGTTGTCCGGCGGCCAGCGGCAGCGGGTCGCTATTGCGCGCGCGTTGGCATGCGAGTCCGAACTGGTCGTGCTCGATGAACCGACATCCGCACTGGACGTCCTGGTTCAGGCGCGCGTGCTTGCCTTGCTGTCGGATCTTCGGGCGCGCCGAAACCTGACATACGCGTTCATCACCCATGATCTCTCGGTTGTTCGCAACATTGCGGACCGGATCATGGTCATGGAGAAGGGTCGTATCGTCGAGACCGAAGAGACGGGAAGCCTGTTCAGAAATCCCCGCCACATATGCACGCGGCGCCTGATCGGCGCAGTTCCGGTCATCGAGCCCGAAGAGATCGAATTCCGCGAACGTGTCAGGGCCGGCTGGTGGTCTGAAGGGGACGAGATCGAGACCGAGCGGAAGCAATCGCACGTGGAGCCGACTCAGCAAGAACCGGTCCGGAACAAGATGAGTGATTGACCAGGGGGAGGGAAAACCGTTGTCCGGAAAAACGATCCGATCCGCGACGGATGTTGGCGGAACCTTTACTGACCTCGTGTTTTTCGAAACCGATGAAGACTCCGGCTTGTCGACCGTCAGGACGGCAAAGACGGATACGACGCCTCCGGATTTCGATGTCGGAGTCCTGAATGTCATCGAAAAGACCGGAACAGATCCTGCAGGAATCGGCTTCCTTGTTCACGGGACGACAGTGGTCATCAATGCGCTGACGGAACGCCGGGGCGTTCGTGTCGGCCTGATCACCACGGAAGGGTTTCGCGACACGCTTGAAATCGCCCGTGGCAACAGGCCTGACTTCTTCAATCTCCATTACGAAAAGCCCCGTCCTTTCGTGCCGCGGCACCTGAGGCGCGAATTACCTGGCCGAATGAGCTATCGTGGCGAGGAAATGACGCCCCTCGACCTGTCCGGGCTTGAAGACATCGTCGGTGACTTCCGGCGAGAGGGCGTGCAAGCGGTCGCGATCTGCTTTTTGCATTCCTATGCCAATCCGGAACACGAACGCGCGGCGGAAGCAGCCGTGAGATCGCTCTGGCCGGGTGTGTCCACGGTTTCCTCGCACCGGATCGCCAGGGAATGGCGTGAATACGAACGGTGCAACACGGCGGTGTTGTCGGCCTATGTCCAGCCGGTTGCGGAACGTTACCTTGACCGTCTTCGGGACGGCCTCCACAGGCGGGGGTTCCGCGGCAGCCTTTACGTGATGCAATCGAATTGCGGCGTCGATTCCCTGGAAGCCGTTTCCAGGATCCCGATCACGATGGTCGAGTCGGGACCGGCATCAGGTGTCTGGGGCGCTGCCGAGCTCGGACGACTGATCGACGAGCCGAATGTCCTCGCCCTGGACATTGGTGGAACAACCGCGAAATGCGCCTTGATCGAGGGCGGTAATGTCAGGATCATGACCGATTACTGGATCGAACGCGATCGGAAGTCCGCCGGATATCCGATCATGGTACCGGTCGTCGACCTCGTGGAAATCGGCAATGGCGGCGGCTCGATCGCGTGGGTCGACGATTTCGGCAAGCTGCACGTCGGTCCGCGCTCCGCCGGCGCGCAGCCAGGACCGGCCGCGTACGGCAGGGGTGGGCGTGATGCGACGACGACGGATGCAAATCTCTGGCTTGGCAGGATCAACCGCGACTACTTTTGCGACGGGGAGATCGACGCCGACATGGATGCGGTCGAACAGGTCATCACCGGAGTTGGTGAACGCCTTGGCGTGAGCGCAGACGAAGCGGCGCGCGGCATCGTCCGGATCGCCAACAACAACATGGTCAATGCCCTTAAACTGGTTTCTCTCAACCGGGGCTTCGACCCGCGGGACTTCACGCTGATCGCTTTCGGCGGCGGCGGCGGCATGCACGCCGTTTCGCTGGCCAGGGAACTTGGTGTCCGCAAGGCAGTCGTTCCCGAGAGCGCATCGGTGTTTGCCGCCTGGGGCATGATGATGTCCGATTTGCGCCGCGACTACTTTGTCACCCGGCTCGCCGACCTGTCGCCCGACGAGGCCGAAGGGATCGAGGCGGCATTCGCGGAGACGGAATCCCGCGCTAAGGCGGATTTTGAATCGGAAGGAGTAGAGCCGGGGCGCGTATCCTGCAGGCGGTTCGGAAAGTTCAGGTACCGGAACCAGGAACACACGACGGAAGTCGAGCTGAGCGAAGACCGGGTAACCCCGGACACGGTCGCGACGATCGCGGCGGCGTTCCATGAATCCTACGAACGGGAATACACGTACCGGCTGGATGCTCCCGTGGAAATGGTTGGCATCCACCTGGTGGCAACCGCGGAAGTCGGAAAGCTGAAGATGACCCCGCAAGAGCTGACCGGGGAATCGGCGGAGACGGCGCTCAAGGCAATGCGGCCAGTCGACTATGCGGTCGAAGGTGTACATGAGGCCCGGATCTATGATGGCGTTCGTTTGAATCCCGGCATGAAACTGGCCGGTCCCGCGATCATCGAGTCACCCGGTACGACCATTGTGGTCCACCCCGATGACCGGGTCGAGATCGACCGCTTTCGAAATGTCGTCATTCAGGTAGGCGACGGGGAGGGCAAGTGACATGACAGTTCGGGATCACGATCCGATCACCCTGGAGATCATCCAGAATTCCTTGCAGGCAGCGGCGGATGAAATGTTTGCCGCCATGAAGAAAACCGCGATGAGTTCGATCATCTACGAAGTCCTCGACATGGGCACGGGAATCATGGACGCCGAGGGCGAAATCGCGTCCTCCGGTGCGGGAATACCCGCATTCATTGGTGTGCTGGACAAGGCGACCAAGGTCATCATCCGAAGATTCGATCAGCCCGGGGCCGTACAGCCCGGTGATATCTTTGCCACGAACGATCCATATTTCGGCGGTGTCACGCATTTGAACGACATCGTCGTCATCATGCCGGTCTTCGTGAATGACCGACTGATCGCGTGGACCGCGAACATAGCCCATCATTCGGATGTCGGCGGAATGGCTCCCGGTTCCCTGACAGGCGAGGCAACGGAGATCTACCAGGAAGGATTGCGCTTGCCGGCCATCAAGATCATCGAACGGGGTGAACCGATCAAGCCGGTCATGGATATCATCCGGATCAATTCGCGAATGCCGGATGTGCTGGAGGGAGATCTCTGGGCGGCGATCGCGTCCGTTCGGGTCGGTGCACGCCGCCTCGAGGAACTCGCACGGAAATATGGTGTCGACGTGTTTTCCGCGGCGATGTCAAGTTTCATGGATTTCGGTGAACAGGTTTCCCGGCGCGAACTGAAAGGACTGCCGAAAGGCACGTTTTCCCTGTCGGAAGAACAGGATGACGGGCAGGTCTTCAATGTCAGCATCACGATTTCGGACGACGCCTTTACCGTTGATCTCCGGGACAATCCGGACCAGGGAAAGAGCCCGGTCAACACCAGCCGCGATGGAGTCATGGTCGCGGCGCAAATGATATTCAAGTCGCTCACCGATCCCTACTCTCCCGCGAACGGAGGATCGTTTCGTCCCCTCGAGCTGTTGACGCGGCCTGGATCTGTATTTCACGCGAGCGAGCCGGCGCCGATCGGGTTTTACTATGAAATCGAGCTCAGGGTTTACGATATCATGTGGCGCTGCCTCGCGCCGCACATGCCGGACCGGCTTGCCGCCGGTCACTTCGCATCGGTTTGTGGGACGTTCATCGGCGGCATTCATCCCGACACCGGACGGCAGTACACGATCATCGAACCCCAGCTTGGCGGCTGGGGGGCGAGCCGCGGGAGTGACGGGAACACCGCAATGTTCTGCGGTTTCCATGGCGAAACCTACAACTGTCCTGCCGAGATCAACGAGGCACGTAACGGCCTGTACGTCGACCGAATGGAGCTCAATCTCGAACCAGGCGGCGAAGGCCGGCACACGGGAGGCCGCGGCATCGTGCTCGATTACCGAATCCGCGCCGACAACGGGTTCCTGACTGCCGGATACACGCGCTCCAAATTCCCGGCATGGGGGCTCGATGGCGGCAACGACGGGTCACCGAACTATATCGAGTTCATTCCGAAATCCGGAGAGCGCAAGAGGTTCGCGTTCACCTCGGGCCTGCCAACATCGAAGGACGACATCATCAGGGTCGTTACCGGGAGCGGAGGCGGACTCGGGAATCCGGCTGAACGTGACCCGGACCAGGTGCGGGAGGATGTCCGAAACGGGCTTTTGACCAGTGAGCGCGCGAAAGCAGTATTCGGCGTGGACGTGTGACCACGGAAGCCGCCTTCGACCGGGTCGCCGGGCCGGCGCGTCTCTGCCGCGGTCCAGGCCCCGACACTGACAAGAGAAGGAACGAGACAATGATGGACCCAGGCACGAACAATCCGTTGCGGGTGATGTATTTGAGCCCGGTCGGCTGGGATGGTTACGACAAGGTTTTTGCCGATGCGATCGACGAAGTGCGTTCAGCGGGCACGGAGGTGCATGTCACGTCCTTGTCCCCGGAACTCGGTCGATTCAGGCATATCGAATTTCGATCCTACGAAGCGATGGTCACGTCGGGAATCATTCGGGCGGCGCGCGTTGCCGGACGCGAAGGATTCGATGCGTTGGCGATCGGGTGTTTCTACGACACGGCACTCCATGACGCGCGCGAACTGTCCGGCGACATGGTGGTGACAGCGCCCTGTACGGCGGCTCTGGATATCGCCGCGAGCCTGTCCAATCGTTTCGGGATCATCGTCGGCCGCCAGAAATGGGTCAACCAGATGCACGAAACGGTCGTTGCAAACGGCATGGGAGAAAAACTCGCCGGGTTTTACAGCGTCGGCCTCGGGGTCAACGAGTTTCAACGCGATCACGCGCGGACAAACGCCTTGCTGGAGAAAGCAGGCCGCCGGGCGGTCGAGGAGGACTGCGCCGAGGCCATTATCCTGGGGTGCACCCTTGAACTCGGGTTTCACGTGGCCCTTTCGGAGCAGCTGGGAGTCCCGGTTATCGATCCGGCACTCGCGGCCTACCATCGTGCGGAGTACGGCGCGTTGCTGAAAAGGCAGCACGGCTGGAAGCCAAGCCGGAAATGGTCGTGCGAGCCGCCGCCGGAAGAGGAGCTCGCCGAGATCGGAGTCTTCGACGGCGATGATGTCTTCGGCAGCAGGATCGTCCTGGATGCCAGGCCATCCTGAGCGACGCGCGAGTCCCTGATGTGCGGGTGCGCGGGGAACCCGGTCCCGGGACCGGGTGAGTGCTCGTGAACGCGAGACATGGATCGGGTTCCGGTGACCCGATTACGGTCGCCGTGATCCAGTCCGGACTGACGTCCGCCGCGGACGAGATGTTCGCCGTGCTCAAGCGGACGGCAATGAGCCCGATCATCCACGAAGTGCTCGATGTCGGCACTGGAGTCACCGACCGGAACGGCAATCTTGTCAGCTCGGGTGCGGGGATCCCGTCGTTCGTCGGCGTGCTCGACAAGGCGGTCAAGCGGATCCTGGAAATATCTGAACGCGGCGGCGACGCGGTTCGCGAAGGTGATGTCTTCATCACGAACGACCCGGCTTTCGGGGGCGTTACGCATCTGAACGACGTGGTGGTTGCACAGCCGGTGTTTCACGACGGAGGATCGGTCGCCTGGGTGGCGTCGATCGGCCACTGGAGCGACATAGGCGGTATGACGCCGGGATCGATGTCGACGAGAGCCGGCGAAATCTTCCAGGAGGGGCTGCGCCTTCCGGCAATTCGGCTGTTCAATGCTGGGCGACCCGTGGAGTCCGTATTCGCAATCATCGCGGCCAACACCCGGCTGCCCGAGTTTGCGACAGGGGACTTGTGGGCTCAGATTGCTGCCGGGCGTCGTGCAGCCGGACAGATAGCAGACATGATCGAAACCTATGGAAAGGACGCATATTTCGAGGCGCTGGAGAAGTTGTTCGACGATAGCGAGGAACAGGCTCGCCGTGGACTGGAGGCATTGCCGGAAGGCGATTTCGAAATCGAGGAAGAGCAGGATGACGGTGCGATCTGGCGGGCACGGATCCATGTCAGCGATGGCCGGTTCCGTATCGACCTCAGGGGAAATCCGGCACAGCGAAAGGAACCTCACAATACGAGCCGCGACGGTGCCGTCATCGCGTCGCAAATGCTGTTCAAGGCCTTGACCAGTCCGGCGTTTCCGGCTTCCGAAGGTTCGTTCAGACCGCTGGACGTGATCACGGATCCGGGCACGATCTTCGATGCGCGCGGTACGGTTCCGCACGGGTTCTATTTCGAAACCAGGATCCGGCTTTACGACATGCTTTGGCGCTGCATGGCCGAAGCGTTTCCGGATCGCCTCCCGGCCGGGCATTTCGGATCGATCGGGGGAACGGTGATCGCGGGCGTCCACCCTGATACGGGACGCCAGTTCACGATGGTCGAACCGCAGATGGGAGGATGGGGGGCGACTTCATACCGCGACGGGATCGATTGCATGTTTTCGACGAGTCACGGCGAGACGTTCAACTGCCCGGTCGAAATCTGCGAGGCGCGTTACGGCCTGGATGTCGGTTGGAGAACATTGAGAGATGACCAGGCCGGTGGGGGCCGATATTCCGGTGGCAAGGGATTGAGCGCCTGCTACAGGCCGCGATCAACTGCGACCGTTGCCGTCGGGTTCAGCCGTCACCGGCAGCCGGTCTGGGGGTTGGCCGGAGGACAGCAGGGCGGCACCAACGGCCTCACGGTCATCCGGAAAGACGGGGGTCGGGAGGAATACGGTTTTGTCAGCGACCTCCAGGTCGACGAAGGTGACGAACTGGTCATCCGAACCGCGACAGGTGGCGGATGGGGTTCGAATCCCGGAAACACCCTGTAACGCACCTTTGGTGTTGGTGAGTCCACAAAAGTCGGAATCAAAAAACTTCTCTCTCTCGTCAAGAACCGGAAACGGCCAATCGGCTGCATTCCCGTTCGCCGGTGCGACCGTTATGTTGCGGTGGCTCAAAAGGGTCAGATTTTGACCGTAGCATCGCTGGAATTTCCGCAACATGATGTTTGCATGATGAGCAGTTCGCTTTGGATCTCGTCAAACCGTATCGGCTTGTGTTTGAAGCCAACCGCGAAACAATTCCACGTGAGGAAGATGGCGGGATCGGCACGGAACAGGTAACTGCGATCACGATTGTCGCCGTGGTCGACTATCACTGACGGAGGAAGGAGCGATGTCGACAATGACGAACCAATACAACCCGGACTACTTGATTCCGCCCGGATGGGTCCTCCGGGAACGCCTTGAGGCCGAGGGAACCTCGCATGCTGATTTCGCGCGCCGATGTGGTCGCCCTGCCAAGCTGATCGGCGAGATCGTCTCGGGCGAGGCTCCACTTGAGCCGGCGACGGCACTGCAATTCGAAAAAGTCCTTGGTGTCGATGCCAGTATTTGGCTCGGAATCGAGTCCGACTATCGCCTTCGCCGGGCACGGGAGTTTGAGGTTGGCGAAGCCGAGGCTTCAGCAGAGTGGGCCAAGGATTCCCAGTTCGGGACCTGGTAACGCGAGGCCGTTTCCAGCGACCGGTGTCCGATGCCGACACCGTATCAAAACTGCTGGCGTTCTTTCGTGTGGGTTCAGTCGATGCCTGGACTGTTCGCTACGGCCTCGCCAATGTCGCCTATCGCCACCCCAGGAGCTTCAAGAGCAGTGTGGCCGCTTTGGCCACTTGGCTCAGGCCTGGAGAGATTGAGGCTGAGCATCAGGAGTGCGCGGACTACGATGAGAGCCGATTCAGGCATGCGGTTCGAACTATCCGTAGCCTGGCAGTAGAGGAGATCGTGGAGGCATTGGAGAAGACTGCAAGACTTTGCAACGAGGCAGGCGTCGCACTGGCGTTGGTGCAGCCTTTGCGAAAGAAGGCGCTCGGCGGCGCGGCTTGGTCGCTGTCGCCGGGGAGGGCCGTCATCCAGCTGAACGCCCGGCACGAGCCCGATGATCACCTCTGGTTCAGCTCCTTCCATGAAGCAGTGGAAATCTTGTTTCACAGCAAGAAAGGCGTCTTTGTCGACGAACCCGACGGAGACGACGCCGAGTAAGAGATAGAAGCCAATGAACGGGCATCCAATTTTCCCGTTCCCAAGACGGCGTGGGAAGAGTTTGTCGCCACGTCGCCTCGTAGCGAGCGCGTCGTCAGAGCGTATGCTGAAGAACAGGGTATTGGCCCGGGCATTGTCGTCGGCATGCTCCAGCACAAAGGGCTCCTTGCATGGACACATCTGAATGCTCTCGAAGTTCGGTTGGACTGGCAGCCTGAGCTGACCCTGTCGGCAAAGTGGTAATCTGAGGCAATCGATTCGACATCATACGAGACCTTCATCCCGTACGTCCGGCCCAAGTCGCTCGATGCTGGACGTGCCCGGCTGCAGCCGGGTTTTGACGACGTTCAGACCTTTGCCATCGATCCCGCCGGAATTGCCGGACTCCACGCCCGCAAACAGCGGCCAACTGAACAGACTACCCAAACAACACGGATTAGCGGTCCGCTCAAGTCTCCGGGTAGAGACGCGGGAAAAGCCGCTCCAAGGCATCGACCGGAAAACGCAGGGAGACGGGGCCCTTCGGCGTTGCCGATGCAAGCAGGCCTTCGTCGACGACACTGCCGAGGACGCGCCGGGCGGTCCGCTCCGGCAAGCCCGTGATGCGGGCAGCTTCGCCGCGTTCGATCTGGCCATGGATCAGGGCTTCTTTCAAGAGGCGGGCAGCTTCGGGCCTCAGGCTGTCACTACGCTCGACGTAGCGCGTCAGGCGGTCATCCAGATTGTCGAGGTCGAAGAGTTCCGCCATGAACGTCACCTGGTCGAGGCAGACCTTCAGGAACCAGAGCGTGAAGTCGACAAGCGCCTTCCGTGAGAGATAGCCGCGCCCGTCCAGATCGCCCTGTCGCGGCGTATCGGCGTAATCCATGCGCATTTCGTATTCCTTGCGGCTCTCGAGGCCTCGGGCGAGACCGCGCGAAACCGACCAGAGGCCGTGGGCTCCGATTCCGGCGCTCAGCGCCATGGCGTGGCTCATGAGACGGCTCACCCTGCCGTTGCCGTCCGGGAAGGGATGGATGTAGTTCAACCGGTGATGGGCCGCCGCCATGGCCAGTGCACGCGTCGCAGGCCCCATCCCTTCGAAGCGATAGCGCCATTCGAAATGTGCCATGAACGATTCTATCGTGAGGCACGACGGGGGGATGTGGCGGCCGACGGCGACATCGTGCTCGGGCGCCGAGCGCCATTCCCCTGGCGCCATGCGGAATTCGGCATGGTCGGACTTGACGATCAGCATAGCCTCGGGCGCGTCGCGGTAGAACTCTGCGTGCAGCCAGCGGATGAATCCGGTCGATGCCGGCTCGGGCAGTCGGTTCTCGGCAGCCAGGCGATCGATCTCCTCCTGGACACGGACATGGGCAGCCGCCTCGATCTGGAGGTTGCGCTGCTTCTCGTCACCGTCAAGGTCGCCGGCGAGCGCGCGCTCGATATCCCGGGGCCGCGTATTGTGGCCCTCGATGAGATTGCTGTAGTAGCAGTTCATCTGGCGCACGACACTGCAGAGGTTCGCGGCCGTAGCGGGATGCAGCCTGGCGCCCAGGACGGCGCTGGCCGAATAGAGTTCTGCGATCACGTCGGCGATCGCTTCCGGTGCCTCCTCCAGCCGAGCCGGCTCGATCCGGGTTGGTGATTCGATGGCATTATTGGCCGATATCATGAGGTTTAAAACTCTTGATTTCCCGCTGGTTACGATAGAAGGGCCACAAATTTGGCCGATTACCTGGCCGATCTTGTCCGATTACCGATCCGCTTCGAGACCCATTCCCCGTTTTGTCCGGGAGGTGATGGAACGCTCGTACGCGCGCGTGCACTGGGCGTTGGTACGGTTTTGCCTGTTCCGCCGTGCGGCGCGGACGGGCCGGGGTTCGGTATGACCGGTTCGGCGGCGCCCTCAATGTCGGCCAGCAAGGGCCAGAACAGATGAATGGGGAGATGTGAGCGTGGTGGTGTTGGCCCATGGCTTTCAGATGAAAGGCATATAGTAATCCCGGATTTCATCCGCTGATTTCCCGGACAGCCTCTTGGCCTCATCGCGTTTGAGTTCGATCAGGGCCGCGCACAGCAATTCACCGACCGTTTGCTGCACAAGCCGATTTCCGGCCAGGGCATCAAGTGCTCTTGGAAGGCTTGAAGGAACATGGCGTGTCGCGCGCGTTTGCTCCAACCCGTCAAGGTCTTCTTCCGGCGGCAGGTCGTAGTCGTTTCCGATGCCAAGCCGCGCCGTATGCAGGACCGTTGCAACCGCGAGATACGGGTTCGTTGCCGCGTCAGCCATCCGGTGCTCGAGCCGGGCGGAATGCGTGGATGAGGTCGATGTGCGAACCGCCACAAGACGGTGATCCTCTGCCCAGTTCGCCCAGTAGCCGGCCATGGACGCGGGAACGAGGCGCTCGTAGCTGTTGACCGTTGTCGCCAGCAGGCCAGACAGGGACTCGTGATGATGAATCAGCCCGGCGATACAGCGCCTGGCCAGGTCGCTCAGCTTGCCGTCCTGGCAGATGACGTTGGTTCCGTCCTTGTCGAGGAAGCTGAAATTGACATGCAGACCGGACCCACCCCTGTCGGGGACGGGTTTCGGAAGAAAGGTCAGCATGAGGCCCAGCCTGGCGGCAACCTCCCGTGCCATGGTCCGGAACAGGAACGCATCGTCGCACGCCTTGAGAGCGTTATCGAAACACAATGTCATCTCGAACTGGCCATTGTCGTACTCGCCGTTGAGGCTTTCCAGGGGGATGTCGGCTTCCAGGGCCGTGTTCCAGAGCGCATCCATCAAGCCCCGCGGGTCGTTGTACGGTCCCGTTCCGTAAACGAAGGCGCCAGGAGTATCATATGGCCGCCAGACCCCGTCCTCATCCTGTTGATAGGCGTAAGCCTCGAACTCGATTCCGACCTTCGGAGTCAGCCCCAGGGAACTCTCGAAATCCGCGATCGCACGCTTCAGGGATGTTCGCGCACACAGGCCAAATGGTTCACCGCCAGAGTAGAGGTCTCCGAGCGCGATGTTCGTTCCTTCCTGCCAGCTCTTCCGGAACGTGTCGTCCGGCACGAGATTCATGTTAGGCATGCCTTCTTCAACGCCCGTCCCCGGAACCATGATGAGATCGCGGTCAAGGGTGACGGCGAATACGTCCCGCGAAAACCCGATGCTCCCTCCTTCCGCAAATGCAGGCCGGACATATTTCCCGCGCGGCAGGCCGTGAAGGTCGCAATACAGTACTCGTGTTCGATTGATCGTTGTCATGTCTGAACTCCGGTCCGAAAACGACGACCCTGTCAACCTGTACACGCGGTGCGTTGTTTCGTCGGCGACGAGAAGGATCGTTGGTGGATGAAGTCCGTGCGCCCAACCTGTCCGGATCAGCGGCAGGGTGCGTGCCCGGAGCGGTCATCCGGCTGCGTTGGCCCCGTCAGTGTCGTCCGGTTCGAAAAGCCTTCCGCACCATTCGGAAAATACTGAACCGTCGGTCTGCTGACTCATGGCCGACGCCGCCGATGCGTACAGGGATTCACCGATCAGGGATCGCTCGTCTTCGAGTAATGCCCACATGAATTCGAAGCCGAACTCGGGATGCGACTGGGTTGTAAAGATGTGGTCTCCGCGCGCGAAACTCGCGCAGGCATTTCGGGGACTGGAGCCCAGGAGGCTGCACCCGTCAGGGAGCTCCACGACCTCGTCCTGATGAAAGACATAGAGGTCGAGGTCTGTTCGCGGACTCATCCAGGGGCGGGTCTCCGTGAACCGGGTCGTCTCGACTCCGACGTTCCAGCCCGCCCCGGATTTCTCCACGCGCCCGCCAAGTGCCGCCGCTATGGCCTGGTGACCGAAACACACGCCAACGAGCGGCTTTCGCGCATCGTCGCATCGCCTGATGAATTCGAACAGGTCTGGCAGAAACCGTGCGTCCGAATTGACCGACAGCGGCGACCCTGTAATCAGGTAGGCGTCCTGTTCATCCACGCGATCGGGAAGAACGCCCCCGATCGTCATGTAAACGTGGTAGCGAAATCTCTGCGGGAGACAGTCGAACAGGTCGCGGAAGCGGTGGGCATCGTCGGGGAAGCGGTCACCGATGGTTTCGCTCTTGTCGTGGTTGACCTGCAGGATTCCCAGTCGAACGGAATTCATGGCCGGACGCCGCACCGGGACAGTGGCAACAGGCCGCAACCGGGGCCGACATCTGGTCGCCCCCGGTCGGCGTTTCGGGGAAACAGACGATCAGTTCGAAATGATCCCGGCAATTTCCGCGCTCTTCATACGGTCTGCCTTGACTCGCTGTTCCGATTCCTCGGCGCCTTGCCAGTAAACCCGTGCCCCGGTTTCGTGCATGAGCTGTTGGGCACGGTCGCTCATCATCGATTTTTCCGCAAAGGCCGAAAGCGCGTCCTTGACGTGCTGCGGTGTTCCTTTCCTCACGAACAAGCCGTTCCACAGTTCGAGATCGTTGATTCCGCTTTGTTCGGAAAGAGTGGCGACATCGGGAAGCTTGCCGATCCGTTCTTCGCCAATGTTGGCAAGAATGTTGATCTCGTCGATGCAGGGTTCAATGAGCGCAAGGGTGGTATTGATGACGTCGGCATCGCCCGAATTGAGCGAATTGCAATCAAGCATGTCGAAAGCAGAGTCGTCGGCGAATTCGAAGTCCATCAGTTTCGCCGCGGCAAGGCTGGCCTGGGTCGGAGCCAGCCCCGCTCCGAAATGGCCGAGAACGACATCGTTTTGTCGAGCGTGCTCGGCAAGTTCGGACATGTCCGCATACGGAGCATCGCCGGAAGCCGCCAGCACGAAAGGATATGTCAGGAAAATGCCGATGGCCTCAAAGCTGTCGTCTTCGATTCCGATGCCAAGCATTGGACCGATGACAGGCACGCCGATGACGAATGACCCAACGACCGAACCATCGGCCGGCGCGGCAAGAACTTCCAGCGCGCCTGGAAACGGCCCGTCACCACCGCCTGGCCTGTTGACCACCGAAACCGGGACGCCGGTTTCCGCTTGCATGTCTTCGGCGATCATCCTTGTCAGGATGTCCTCGAAGTCACCGGGAGGCCACGGGATGATGAATTGAACCGGCCCGTCCGGATAGGTCTGCCCCGACGCCATCCCGGACAGGCAAAGCGTGGCTGCAGCTGCGGTTGTGATCGCAAGGTGTCTGATCATGGAACGCATCATGTTTTCCTTCGTTCAATGGATTTCAGGGACCGTCTGGTCAGGAAAGACTACGTTTTCGTTCCCGCACCAGTGAAGCCGCGGTCGCAAGGATGACCAATACAATGACAATCGCCAGGAATCCAGAGACCGGACGATCGACCAGGTCCGACCAGTCGCGAATCTTGCCAGCCCCGGCAGTCAGTTTTTCGACAATGATCGAGCCCAGGACCATTCCGAGAACCATCGGTACCAACGGCCAGTCGAGGCGGCGCAGGACGAATCCCAGGAACCCGAATCCAGCCGCAAACGCGCAATCGACAAAACTGTTCCGGATGGAAAAGACGCCGACGAACGCGAGTATCAGGATGAAGGCGCCGAGGAAACGGTTCGGAATGTGAACCATGCGTGAAATGGCCCGGGTCGATACCATCAACGCGGCGACAACAAGCACATTGACACAGAGGAGCGCGATGAAGAGGCTGAAAAGGAAATCCGGTGTCTTCTCGAATATATCGGGCCCGGGCTTGATTCCGGCATCAAAGAACACGACCATCATCATCGCAGTGAGCGCTTCACCGGGAACTCCCAGGGCCAGCAAGGGCAGCATTGCGGCCGCCGGCACGGCATTGTTTGCCGTTTCCGAAGCGATCAGCCCCGCGGGTGCGCCGTGGCCGAACTGCTCCGGGTTTTTCGAAAGGCTTCTTGCGGTCGCGTAGCTGAAGAACTGGGCAACGAATTCGCCGACACCCGGGATTATCCCCATGACCGTCCCGTAGGCAGCGGAAGCAGTCGCGACGCCGGGATAGTTTCGAAGTTCGGACAGGCCTCGAAACAAACCGCCCTTCAACCTGGCTTCCGGCGGGTCCGCGTCCTTTCCGGTCAGGAGATTCAAAGCCTGGCTCAGCGCGAAGATTCCGACGATGACAACGATGAGGTTGAAGCCCGCGGCAAGGTACTCGAAGTCGAAGGTGTAACGGGCAAACCCGCGCGTTGACTGACGGCCAACCATGGAAATCAGAAAGCCGATGCCGAAGAGCAGGGCGGCGATCGCCATGGTCCGCCTGTGTGCGAGGATGAGAAGGACGGAACCGAGGACCGCCGCCATGAGGATATCCCTTTGCCCGAACAGGGCTCCGAAATCCTTCAGGTAAGGCCCGAAGGCGATGAGGCAGACGAGGGCCGTGAGAATCGAGAAACAGCCACCGAAAAACGATGAGGAATAGGCCAGCGACAACGCCCGCGCTGCCTCGCCGCGGCGGGTCATGGAAAAGCCGTCATAGGTCGTCAGGGCGTTGACCGGTGTTCCGGGCGTATTGATCAGGATCGCCGGAATTGCGCCGCCATACATGCTGGAGCCGTAAACGCCCAGCAGCAGGACCAGGCTGACGAGGTCGTCGAGAAACACCGTCGCGGGCAAGAGTATCGCGATGGCAATGGCCGGCCCGATTCCGGGTACGGCACCGATGGCCACGCCCCCAAGGGCGCCGATCGCCATGGCAATGAGCACCGGGGCCTGCAAGAGGTTGTCGAGGCCGGTAAAAAAAGCGTCCATGGATTCAGAAATAGATCTTCATGAAGGTTTCCATGGCTGGCGGGAGCTGGTTGTACAGCCAGATGTTCACGGGTGTCTTGATCTGCAGGATGGTGCGAAACATGATGACAACCGCCAGGGCGGAGACGAAACCGATCCCGAGCCAGCGCCAACTCCGGTATCCCAAACGCCAGGTCAGGTACACTGCGAATGTAACCGTCGAAAGGAGATACCCGAAGATCGGCATGAGCGCCGTGTAGGCAATGAAATAGGCAATGTACTCAAATGACCGCAGCCATTGCCGGAGTTCGAATCCCGTCCTGTCAGGCCTGAGAAGCCGGACGTTCCGCCTCGTCGTGCGCCACGATGACCAAACATTGAACAGTGCGGCCGGCACGAGCAGGCACATGCATATGAATGGGCCGATCCAGGGCTGCTTGAGGATCTTTCCGACCCGTTTCTGCGGCAGGTCGCGCTCGTTCCATCCGCTTTCGGCTCCGAATTGCCAGAGCAGGAACAGGACAAGCGCAAGCATGAACAGGGAAAACGGGAAGTCTCCGTGTTTTCGCTTGAACTCGAAGAGGTCGGCAACGTTGAATCGTCGTGTCGACCGCGCCCCTGAGTGAAACATTGCGGGTGTCGTCGTGGATCTGAATTCGGACACGGGGTGCGAAGAGGTGCTGAACGATACCGGAGCCGCGCCGACGCGGAAAATCGTCCCGGCCTTTGCGAACGCCCTTTTGCTGTCCGGCTCGGCCGAATTTCCTGGCCGCCGAGGATCGGCGAAACCGGACTCGGCTCCCCGTGTCACGGCGGAACCCACGCGGCGGTTATCTTGACTGTTTTTCAACGGGCGTCAGTGGCTTGTCATCGCCATTGTCCTTCCAGCAAGAACCGAAGGTTCGGGCGTGGGCGTCTTCATGGCCATTTCGACGATCCGGGTGCCCAACCGGCTGGCGGTCTTGAGTGAGGCATCCTGCATCCCCCATCGGTTCCCGAAGCGGTTTGCGACGCAGCCTGGATTCTCCAACCTGCTTTTCCGACTCGACCCATGCCGCGCTCATCAGTCATGAAGGATATCCGGAAGAAACCCGCAAGTCGACGGGAGTTGCCCGCCGTCCAACGAGGCAAGACGCCGTCAGCTCCGGATACCGGCCGGGTTCGAACGGAAGCGTGTGCACGGGTTACCGGCAGCAGCGCTGTCAGGCTTTGTACCTCGTGTGAACATGTCCCGAAATGTCACACGCAACATTTCCCGATTTTCGAAACCGTGCCGCCACGCACTCCAGGCGCCGCGACAATCTCGTCCCGCGACAGCTTCAGGCCATGATGCAGGAACAAGATGGTCGTCAATTTGATCATGTCGATCCTTTTCACTGGCCCGTGCCTCCTCATTCCGATCGTTGGATCGGTGACGAGACCGTGCCGGGAGAGACATCGCGAGGGCATCTCCCGCGTGGATGCGCCGTTACCGTGCAACGCCTGCCAGGGACCCGTCTGCAACCCGAACAAAACCGTGAATAGTGTCGTAGGGTTTTGCAAACGGCAATGCTTCGGAAAATGGTGTGAACGTACATCGTGCTGGAAACGGTATGGGAATCGCTGCTTTTTGGCGGTTCTAGAGGTCTTTCCAAAGAACCTTGCCGGCGCCTGTGCGGGGAAGATCGTCGCGGAACTCAAATCGCCTGGGGACCTTGTAGGCAGCCATGTTCTGGCGGCACCAGTCCTTGAGACGGTGCGCATTCAGCGAGTCCTTGCGCGGCACGATCACGGCACGCAGTGCCTCGCCGGTACGGGGGTCCGGATCGCCGATGATGCAGGCCTCCTTTACATCCGGATGGTCGTGGAGGATCGCCTCGATTTCCGCGGGCCACACCTTGAGGCCGGAAACACTGACCATCCGCTTCAGCCTGTCGACGAAAAAGAAATAGCCCTCGTCATCCACGTAGCCGATGTCGCCCGTGCGCAGGAACCGCTCGCCGTCGAGGGTCAGAAACGCGGCCTCGGTCTCTTCCGGGCGCTGCCAGTACCCGTGAAAGACTTGCGGACCGTGGGTGACAATCTCACCGGGTTCGTTGGATCCAAGCTCTTCCAGCGTTTCCGGGTTTACTATCCGGCAATCCACGTCGAAGATCGGAATGCCAAGGCATTGCTGTTTGGGTGCTTGTGGTGGATTGATGTGCGTGGGCGCGATGGTTTCTGACAGGCCGTAGGCCTCGATATAGTCGAGCCCGATCAGTTTCGACATCTTCCGTGCGACGCCCGCCGGCATCTGCGCTCCGCCGCCGCCGATTGCCTTGAGTGAGGAGACATCGACGTCCTTGATCCAAGGCAGCGACAGGAAGTCGATTATCATCGTGGTGATCGAGCGCCAGTGTTCGATCCGCTCCTGTTGGATGATCTTCGCGGCCAGCGCGGCATTCCAGCGAGTCATCAGGTAGGTCGTCGATCTTGTCAGGATCGGCAGGTTCATCGAATTCTGCATGCCCGTCACGTGGCAAAGCGGCAATGTGGCAAGTATGCGCGACCCGGGCGTGACTCCGAGCCATCGCGAATAGCCGAAAACCGAGGCGTTCACACTGGCATGGGTGTGCAGGCAGCCCTCCGGTTGACCCGTGGTTCCGGAGCTGTACGGAATGATGCACCAATCTCTTCGGATTCATGTCCCGGCCGAGTTGAAAAGCTCGCGTGCAACACCTTGTTGGCGTTTAGGCAAGAAGGGTGCACGCCAAATTTGTTGGTTGACCTGAATTCGTTCTCCATTCCGAGCGTTTGATGGATCGCGCGAAGGGTTGAAACTTTCCTGCTGCCATGTTTTTTCTGACGCGATCCCGGCGCGGCCGACAACGACCGGATCAACCGGTCGGCGCCGC
>JAPOVX010000206.1:5078-20936 GCA_026707935.1 Paracoccaceae bacterium | reverse complement strand
GTCAAGAATTCCCTTTTTGACGGTGACGTAGACCTGGACCTTCATCGGGGCTGATCTTCCGCAAGAAGGCGTCAACCGGTACGTCGCGGTACAACGGCATTGTTGCCCGGCAAGAGATCGAGTCGACGCGCCACTTCGGCATACGCGTCGGAGAGATTACCCAGATCCAGGCGGAAGACATCCTTGTCCAGTTTTTTCCCCGATTCGATGTCCCACAAACGACAGGAATCCGGGGTGATCTCGTCTGCCACGATCAAGCGGTGAAAATCACCATCATATTGCCGACCGATCTCGATCTTGAAATCCACCAGACGGATTCCCACGGCGAATAGGAGTCCTGACATGTAGTCGTTGACGCGCAATGCAAGCGTCACCATGTGTTCCACGTCGTGCTGACTTGCCCAGTTGAATGCATAGATATGCTCTTCTGCGACAAGCGGGTCGCCGAGATCGTCATTCTTGTAGCAGAACTCGACGATCGGTCGGGGCAGGGGAGTTCCTTCTTCGATTCCCAACCGTTTTGCCAAGGTGCCGGCGGCGTAGTTGCGAACCACGACTTCGAGGGGAATGATCTCGACGGCACGGACGAGCTGCTCCCTCATGTTGAGGCGGCGAATGAAATGCGTGGGAATTCCGACGGAATCGAGACCCACCATGACGTGTTCGGAAATCCGGTTATTCAGGACTCCCTTCCCCTCGATCACATCCCGCTTTTTCGAATTGAATGCAGTCGTGTCATCCTTGAAGTACTGAACGATGGTGCCCGGTTCAGGGCCCTCGAACATGATTTTGGCTTTTCCCTCGTAGATCTTTTTGCGGCGCGCCATGCGTTCTCGCTCCTGCCTTGATCAAGACTGGTCAGACACGATCGGTTTGTAATGAATTCGCCCAATCGGGGCAAGCTAGGGGATGCAGGACGTTCACGGCCAAAGCAACGATTGGCCAGGTTCATGTGCCTCGTGGCCATACTCGATTCGGAGTATGGTTGCCCCAGGTTGCAACGGCGATTGTCGGGTAGCCACATGTGAAGGAACTGAGGATTCCCTTGATCCCCGGGAGGATTGAACCCATATGGCTACGTGGTGGTTTCGGGCCTCGCCCGTTGTCACAGCGGAGTGATCTGCCTGATCGCGGTGGCTGAAAACTGGACCTGACGATCAAGGCCGCGAATTCAAATATCTGCGCTCGGGGACGGGCCAGGACAGGGGTTGGAAATGAACGCATTTGAAGAACGAAAAAAAGGATTTGAATCAAAATTTGCCCACGACGCAGCACTGCGTTTCAAGGTCGAGGCCCGCCGGAACAAGAAACTCGGTTTGTGGGCAGCCGGTTTGCTCGGCAAGACCGGAGATGACGCCGAAAGCTATGCAGGCGAAGTGATCCGGTCCGATTTCGAGGAACCGGGCGAGGAGGATGTCTATCGGAAGATTGCGAGTGATCTCGGCGAACGCATCAGTGAAAGGGAACTGCGCAGCACGATGGACAGATTCCTCGAGGAGGCGAAAGACGAAATCCTCGAACTGGAGTGAGAGTTTAGCGATGACTGGTCACGCCCCGCCATGAAACGGGCGTGTCCGGTTGTTGCGACCACCCAATTCCACCGATTCCGGTTGTCCTGAACCCGGTCCCCGGTCAGGATGGGAAAACCCTTTCGAAAATGCTGTCGAGTTGTCTCAGGTGAAAGGCAGGGTCGAAGTATTCCTCGAGTTCCGCTTCGGAAAGAACACCCGCGACTTCCGGGTCTCTCTTCAGAAGATCAATAAATTCAATGTCCTGGTCCAAGGTCTTCATCGCGTTTCGTTGCACGACTCTGTAGGCGTCGTCCCGTGCAACGCCTTTTTCGACAAGAGCAAGCATGACGCGCTGCGAATTTGTCAGTCCCTTGAGCAAGTCAAGGTTCTGCTTCATTCGGTCCGGATGGACGACGAGATTGCGGACGACGTTGTCAATTCGAATCAGGGCAAAATCGAGGATAGTCGTCGTGTCCGGGCCGATGATTCTCTCGACCGAGGAATGGGAAATATCCCGTTCATGCCACAACGCAACATTTTCGAGCGCGGGTTGAATTGACATCCGGACCAGTCTCGCAAGTCCGGTTATGTTTTCCGTGTAGATGGGGTTTCGTTTGTGCGGCATTGCCGACGAACCTTTCTGTCCCTTCCTGAAACCCTCTTCAACCTCACGTACCTCGCTACGCTGCAAATGGCGGATTTCGGTTGCGATTCGCTCGATAGACGAGGCGATGATCGCGAGTGCGGCGAAAAACGCCGCATGTCTGTCCCTCGGAACGACTTGTGTCGAAATGGTTTCCGGCCGGAGCCCCATGGCAGCACAGACATGTCGTTCGACCGCCGGCTCGACGTGCGCGTAGGTTCCGACGGCGCCGGAAATCGCTCCAACTGAAATCTCGTCACGGGCGGAACGGAGCCTATTCAGGTTCCGGGCCATTTCTGCATGGGCAAGGGCCAACTTGAGCCCGAACGTCGTGGGTTCCGCGTGGACACCGTGCGATCGCCCGATACAAGCCGTGTACTTGTAGGTGAAAGCCGATTCCTTAAGTGTCGCGAGCAGCCGTTCTAGGTCGGCGATCAGCAGGTCGCATGCGCGCGACAACTGGATATTGAAACACGTGTCAAGGACGTCCGACGATGTCATTCCGAAGTGGAGATAGCGCGATGCGTCCTTGTCTACGAGTTCCGACAGGTACGTGAGAAACGCGATGACGTCGTGGCGGGTCACCGCCTCGATGTCTGCGATTCGCTGAACATCGAACGTCGTTTCTTTCGCCTTCCAGATCTCTTTTGCGAGTTCAGGCGGCATGATCCCGAGAGACGCCATTGCGTCACACGCGTGAGCCTCGATTTCGAACCAGATCCTGTACTTTGATTGAGGTGACCAGATTTCGGTCATTTCCGGCCGAGAATACCGTGGAATCATCCCTGTTCCTTCCAATCCTCCAGTTGATGCAGAAGATCGATCGACAGTGAGCCAATTATCGCCCGGAGTCCACACGGATGAGTGTGCGCAGGAGAAGACAGGCGATCACGATCGGTCTCTCCGGGGTTTGCCTGCGTTCGTTCGACAAAGGCGGAGGACGCAGGAGAAAAGTGCCTGTCAGAACGTAAGAACCGGGAAATCAAGGGTGGGTAAGGCCGGGCGTTTCGCAGGCACACCGCCAAGTGGTAGTAACACGCAGGCGACCATGGATCTTTCGGGGAGGTCGCTGCCGACGTTCCGAATACCATGTTATGAAGGGTCAATCGCACGACCAGGCCGTATCCGCTGTTCGGATGTTCGGGCATGAAAAGATTCGACAAGACAAACGCCCCGGACTGGTCGAGACATGTCATTTGACCGTCACGGTGGAGGAGCGCAGCCAAGCCTCTCGCGGAGTTTCCCGCAATTATGTGACAGAACCTTGCGTTAGCATCTGATTCAAGTAGGGTGTCAGGAGCATGAAATGATGCCGACCGGTCGCAAACTGCACATTGTCATCTGGCTTTTGCACCGGTGAGGAGTTTGTGTTTCGCAACCCGCAATGGAGGAGGACGTTGCCCATGTACAAATTTGCTCTCGCCACATTTGCCTTCACCCTGGCATTGGCAGGGACTGTCAGTGCCCAGGAAGACATGCCGTTCGCGCTTGACTGGAAATTCGAAGGTCCCTCAGCGCCGTATTTCGTGGCCATCGACAATGGACATTTCGAGGCTGCAGGCCTCGACGTCGAAATCTCTGCAGGCCAGGGATCTCTGGATGCTATCCCGAAGGTTGCCACCGGTGCGTTTCCGATAGGCTTCGCGGACATCAACTCTCTGGTCAAGTTTCTGGATCAGAATCCGGGTGCACCGGTCATCGCCGTCATGATGGTCTATGACAAACCGCCGTTCGCGGTTGTCGGCCGCAAGAGCCTCGGCGTCATGGAACCGAAAGATCTCGAGGGACGGGTGCTCGGAGCGCCTCCGCCCGATGGAGCCTGGGCCCAGTTCCCGGCCTTTGCCACAGCCAACGATCTTGATGTCGGCAAGATCACAGTCGAGCCGGTCGGATTCCCGACCCGCGAGCCGAATCTTGCAGAGGGCAATGTAGACGCCGTCACGGGTTACTCGTTTTCCTCCTTCCTGAATCTCGTTCGACTCGGCGTGCCGGAGGACGACATTTCCACCATATTGATGGCGGATTACGGTCTTGCACTCTATGGAAACGCGATCATCGTAAACACTGATTACGCCGCAGCCAACGCTGACAAGGTTACGGGATTTATCACCGCAGTTGCGAAGGGGTGGAAGGATGCAATCGCCGATCCGGCGAAGGCCGTAGAGTCGCTGGTGAAACGGAATCCAGCCGCCGACGCAGCACTTGAGACTCGTCGGCTTCAGCTTTCCATCGACGCCAATGTTCTCACGGACTACGTGAGTGCCAATGGAATCGGGGGTATCGATCCTGCGCGCATGGAGAAAGCGCTTCTTCAGATCGCGGAGACCTACGAGTTCAAAAACGAGGCGGACGCTTCGCTCTATTTCACGGATGCCTATCTGCCTGCGGCTGAAATGAGGATGCTCCAGTAGCCTGACCGCAGCGCTGCACCGTGCGCGACATGCACCGGCCAGGGAGGCGGATTAGGTGGGAATGACCTCTCCGGCCGGTGGCCGGTCGCGCACGGACGCTCTGATCGACATTAAGGGCGTCAAGCTAGCATACGAGACAGAGGGCGGAAAACTGCCCGTCCTCGATGGTGTCGACATGCGCGTTCCCGAAGGGGGCTTCGTGGCCGTGGTCGGCCCTTCAGGTTGCGGCAAGTCAACCCTCACGCGCTTGATCGCCGGCTTACTTGAACCAAATGCGGGCGAAGTCTGGTTACACGGGCAGCGGGTTACAGGCCCGAAGTCCTCGGTAGGAATGGCGTTCCAGAACCCGGTTCTGCTTGAGTGGCGTTCCGTTCTGCGAAACGTGACACTGCCTCTTGAACTCGTGGCTCCGAAGATGCCGAGGCAGGAGAAGGATGAACGCGCGCGACAGCTTCTGGCTCTTGTCGGCCTCGAAGGATTCGAGGACAAGCGGCCGAGTGAACTTTCGGGTGGTATGCGGCAGCGTGCTTCACTCTGCCGCTCAATCGTCCACAAGCCTGAGGTGCTTATCCTCGATGAGCCATTCGGTGCGCTGGATGCGTTCACCCGCGAAGATCTCTGGCAGACGATGCACAAGGTGAAGTCGGAGGAGCCGTTCACCGGCGTGATGATCACGCACGATCTTCGGGAGTCGATCTTTCTGGGGGATACGGTGATCGTGCTTTCCGGCCGTCCTGCCATCACGCAGTACACTATGAAGGTCCCGTGGAAAGGCGAACGGGACCTTGGCTATCTCTACTCCCCCGAGGCAACGGAAATGCTGGGGGAACTTCGACACCAGATTCAGATCGCGCAGGGCAGGTCCCCGCGGGAGGAGGGCGCATGAACTGGCGTATACTTGCGCCGGTTATCGCGCTCGTCGTGTTCTGCCTGTTCTGGGAGGTGTTGGTATGGGTGAATGACTGGCCGAACTACAAGATGGCCTCACCCTCTGATCTCGGACCTGCTTTCTGGAAGTTTCGCTGGCTTTTC
The DNA here is from genome assembly GCA_026707935.1 of Paracoccaceae bacterium. Lineage (GTDB taxonomy): Bacteria > Pseudomonadota > Alphaproteobacteria > Rhodobacterales > Rhodobacteraceae > JAPPHA01. The sequence continues at coordinate 15,339 of JAPOVX010000206.1, read as the reverse complement.
CTCGAGTACGGATGGGACACGCTGTGGCGAACCGTTGTCGGGCTCGTGCTGTCCGTGATTGTCGGCGTGCTTCTCGGAATGATCATGGGATTGAACCGAACCATGCGGGATGCGCTGTACCCCCTGCTTGTCGGTTTCAACGCCATACCCAAAGCGACCGTCGTCCCGATCATCGCATTGCTGTTCGTCGGCCAGCACGACATGAACACCATCCTCATTGCGTTCCTCATTTCTTTCTTTCCGATCGCCGTTTCGGTGTCGATCGGTCTGTCCACGCTCGAACCGGAATATCGTGACATTCTTGCTGCGCTCGGCGCGTCCCGTTTCACGATCTTCTGGAAGATTGCGCTTCCGAAGACGCTGCCGGAGTTTTTCGGGGCTCTCAAGGTCGCGGTAACGCTCGCCTTCATCGGCACGAACCTGATGGAAATCGTCGAGCCACATGGGCGCGGCCTTGGCCATCTATTCGACAGCGGCAAGATCAGTGCGGACTATCCCCTGATGTTTGCCGTGCTCATCGCGCTCGCTGCCCTTGGTATTCTGCTGTATTATGTCGTCGTGGTGCTGGAGCGTATCTTTGCCGGTTGGGCGGAGCGTTCGCCGACCTGAGTCGCGTCGACTTTCAGCGAATCCGCGGTGCGTGTGCTCGTAGGCAGGACAGTTTCAGGCCAAGGAAATTGCTGGCGCGCCGGTGAGCCGATGACTGCGATCGACCGCCCCCTCGATCTCGCCGATTCCGACGATGCGGTTTTCAATACCACCACCTTGCGGTTTCAGCGTGAGAGTGAATTGCCGAAATTTTGCCCAGGACAAGACCCATCCCCGGGCTACCGGCAGTGTGGCGGCAACTTGACCCTCCCACCGTTTCAGGACATGTTCCATCTGCGTTCCCGGCAGGGCTTTCCCACGTCCAAACCAGGTCGCGTCGTATTTCGTTCAACAGGGGAAAATTATCGACGGATGAATTACGCCGCATAGCGCCCCACTGCGATCTGCCCAACGCGCTTGCGCGCCTGACAGGGATCATGTGCCATTTGCATCCCGCGCCAGGTCCCGGGTGTCGAGCCGAACACCTTCGACAGCCGTGTCGCCTTCTCCACCGAGATCCTGGTATGCTCGTTGACCGTTTCCGAAAGCGCCTGACTGGTCGCACCAATTCCTTTGGCGACCCGCGTCGCCGGTAGCCCGAGGGGATCCGTGCATTGCCGCTTCACGATTCCGCCAGGATGCGGTGGTTCGTACATGCCCACCGGTTTCCTCAATTGTCGTCCATGTCGTCTACATCGACCGGTTCGCCGTCCTCGAACGGGAACGTTTTCCGCCAGTTGCCCGATACCGAAACTGCCCAGCGACCCTTCAACGGCCCTTTCAACTCGTGCAGGTGGAATCCGGTAGGGTTCAGGTCTTCCGGCCCGGGGCTGAGATCGAGCGCCGCCAAGATGTCTCGCGGCTTTTTTACATGCGCGGGGGCAACGCGGCGCGTTGTCCTGCCTTCATGGAACGCCTTCAGTCCACGATGGCGGAACGACGCAATCATGGCGTATTTCTGCAGTGTCGCCCGTCCAATGTCACCTTGCAAACCGGGAACTGCGAATGTGCAAACTTGCGAGACGGTCGCGTGTCAGGAACTGGCGGGTTGTCCGTTTCGGCGGGCACAAGGGAAGTTCCCAGACACTGTTGCACGACCGTGACGGTGTCCTCAAGAATCGGAATACCAAATTGACAGAAGCGACAAATGTTGAATCGAGAGTAAACAACGGGTTCCAATATGAGTTGCCACCACGGTGTTGTGTGGAATGGTAATCTTTTTCGCCCGGTGTCAGTGTCAGGACAGGGAGATAATCGAGAGGACGCCTTGGATTTGACCTTTGGCAGGTGTGAATCCGGGAACGGAGAGTTGTGTCCGCGGAATTGGGTGCACTTGAAATTGCATCCAGAATTATCGAAACCGCCGTAAAATCCCGACCTTCAGGGCGGGGATTTAAGGCGTCCTGCCCGTTGACGTGACGCTGGCGCTCTGGCATTCATCCCCTTGCGCTGCGAGAACCAAGTGGCGCGCACGGAGGGATGCCCGTGCCTGCCTGTGGAGGCCTGCTTAAGACCGGAGCACCGCACCGGCGGCGGCCCGCGAAGCAGGAAGCCTCGTCATTCATGGCGAGGTCCATCACGTGAACGCGTTTCCGAATTCCGGAACCCCGGATCCGCCGTTCGTTTCGGTTGTTTCGCAGGCCTCTATCTTGTCTCGCGATCAGCGGCCGATCCTCTGCAAGTATTGACTTCAAGCAGGCAGCGTGCGTAGTCTGAAACCAGTACCATCAGGATCTAGGAGAAAATCTATGCACAAAAAAACCACTTCTGCGGCGGTCGTTCTGGCCGGTGCGACAGTTCTTGCGTCTTCGGCTTGGGCGAGCGACTGTGGATCGGTTTCCATGGCCGAATGGAACTGGGCTTCGGGCGAGCTCATGGCCAACGTTGACGCATTCATTCTCGAACATGGTTATGGGTGCGATGTGGAATTGGTTCCCGGCGCGACAACCACGACATTCGCCTCGATGAACGAAAAGGGTCAGCCCGATGTCGCTGGCGAACTGTGGATCAATGCCGTTCGCGAACCGCTCGCAATTGCGGTCGAGGAAGGCCGGTTGCATTCGGTCGTCAATGGCCCGATCACGCAACTTGGCGAAGGGTGGTGGATTCCACCGTATACGGCCGAAAATCATCCGGAACTCGAGACGGTCCTCGACATACTTGAACGGCCGGACTTGTTCCCGCATCCAGAAGATTCATCGAAAGGTGCTTTTGTCGGATGTCCCGCTGGCTGGGGGTGCCAGTTGGCCAATGCCAACCTCTTCCGTGCTTTCGAAATGGAAGACAAAGGCTGGATCCTTGTCGATCCGGGATCGGCGGCGGGTCTTGACGGTTCGATGGCCAAGGCGGTCGAACGGGAAGAAAACTGGTTCGGATACTACTGGTCCCCGACCGCGTTGATCGGCAAGTACCAGATGCATCTTGTTCCGTTCGGAGTTGAGTTTGCCGGTTCCGAGAACTGGGATAACTGCATCGTCAAGCCAGAACAGGATTGCGCTGATCCGCAACCATCTGCGTGGACCGTATCCGAGGTTCATACGGTCGTTACCGACGACCTTATGCAGGAGGGGGGCGTAGTTGTCGACTACTTGTCCAACCGTATTTTCCCGGGACCGATCATGAACTCCATGCTGGTCTACATGGGTGATGAGCAGGCTGGCGGTGCCGATGCGGCTATCGAGTTCTTTATCAGGCACGAAGACCTGTGGACCCAGTGGGTTCCGGCAGACGTGGCGGAAAAGGTGAAGGCAGCCCTCTGATCACTTCGGAATATTGTTTCGGCCTGCCGGCAACACGACATTGCCGACAGGCCGATTCATTTGAACTATCGATGCTCATGGGAGATGTGAGTCATGAGTTATTTTGCCGAATTTCCAACTATGGAACGGCAGGCACTCCGCGATCTGAAAAAGGCAATTGACAGTTCGTTTCGGGATTTCTCCCGTGAATACGGCGAATTGCTCGAAAACATTTTCCACCCACTTCTGATGTTCCTGAAGTGGTTTCAGGACCTTCTTGTCGAGACGCCATGGCCTGTCGTGTTGGTCGTAATTGGCGCTCTTGCCTGGGTCGGTTCCCGAAGCTGGTGGCTGGTGGCAGGAACCGTCGCGTCGTTTCTGCTTATCGGATACCTCGGAATGTGGGAAGACGCGATGGCGACGATCGCGATCGTGTCGGTCGCGACCGTCTTGTGCATCACGGTGGGAATTCCGATCGGAATCCTCATGGCACGCAGTGACCGGGTACAGGCCGCCATTTTGCCGGTTCTCGACATCATGCAGACAATTCCGAGTTTCGTATACCTGATCCCGGTGGTCATGCTTCTGGGCATCGGAAAGGTGCCCGGATTGATCGCCGTCTGCGTATACGCAATTCCTCCCATTGTTCGTCTCACCAACCTGGGGATCAGGCTGGTCGACAAGGAGGTATTGGAGGCAGCGGACGCGTTCGGATCCAGCTATCGGGAAAAGCTCTTCAACGTTCAGGTTCCACTTGCGCTTCCCAATATCTTTGCGGGCGTAAACCAGACGATCATGATGTCCCTGTCCATGGTTGTCATCGCCGCGATGATCGGCGTGTCGGGTCTCGGCGTTCCCGTGCTCAGGGCAGTCAATAACCAATATCTCGCGCTTGGCCTGATGAATGGCCTGGCAATCGTTGCGATTGCGATCATTTTTGACCGTGTCTCGCAGAGTTACGGCAAACGGATACAAAAACACCGAGAAGGTGGTCATGGCCTATGACGTGAAGATCTCGATCAGGAATCTGTACAAGATTTTCGGCCCCAACCCGAAACGTGCTCTCGAACGTGTCGAGTCCGGTGCAGACAAGGCGAGGCTTCTTGAGAAACACGGACATGTTCTCGGGCTCAGGGATGTCAGTATCGAAATCCAGGAAAGGTGCATCCAGGTCGTGATGGGCCTTTCCGGGTCGGGAAAGTCGACGCTCATTCGTCACATCAACAGGTTGATCGAGCCAACGGCTGGAGAAATCACCGTCGACGGCGAGGACATTCTGTCGATGCCGGACAAGGAGCTCAGGGACTTCAGGCGATTCAAGGCATCAATGGTGTTTCAGAAGTTCGCGCTCTTGCCGCACAGGACCGTTTCAGACAATGTGAAGTACGGACTCAAGATTCAGGGTATCGACGCAGATGATGCCGACAAGCGGGCCCAGCACTGGATCGAACGCGTCGGGCTGAACGGGTTTGAAGCGCACTACCCGGCTCAACTCTCAGGCGGAATGCAGCAAAGGGTGGGGTTGGCCCGTGCGCTCGCAACGGATGCTGATATTCTCCTCATGGATGAGGCGTTTTCTGCACTGGACCCCTTGATCCGGAACGACATGCAAGACGTGCTGATAGATCTCCAGCAGGAGCTTCACAAGACGATCGTTTTCATTACGCACGACCTGGACGAGGCGCTGAAACTCGGGGACGCGATTACCATTTTGAGAGATGGCTCAGTCGTTCAACAGGGCAGCCCGGAAGAGATCATCCTTAAGCCTGCCAATGATTATGTGTCTGATTTCATTCTCGAAATCAATCGCGGACGTGTGCTCAGCGTGGAAGCAGTCATGGATACCGAGGTCAATGGCGCCGGGCCGGAAATCGACGCCTCGACCAAGATTGAAGACGCGCTCCAGATCTTCAATGACCAGGACATCACGTCGGCGCGAGTGCGCCGGGCCGGAGACGTCGTGGGGACGGTATCACTTGCGGCAATGATTGAGGCAATCGCGCGGCCTGAGGGCGAGAGCAGGGAAGTCACCTACCGCTAACGATCGATCCCGTGCCGGAAACGAGACAGGCACACCGCGCATCCACGACAACACGGGAGGTCTAGGAACGGCCTTCGAACAATTCGGAGCCAGTTGAGTGAAGGGTGCCTGATCAGGCAGCCGTTCCATGTCTGAATTCCTCGATCGAGCGATGGCATTCAATGAGATGGTTCGCGTCAATGTGACGGACCGGCGGAACGACCTTGTCGCACGTACCCGGGATGGCAAGCGGACACCGGTTGAAGAACGGGCAGCCCACTTCGGTTATTTCGACGACGCGGTCAATTCCGGCTTTTGCCTCACTCGTTTCCATGGTTTCTTCCAGCCAGCCCGTCCGAAGCTCGGGGACCGAGGAAATCAAGAGCCTGGTGTACGGGTGGTAGGGGGGCGAAAGGACCTTGTCGGTCGTCCCCTGTTCGACAACCCGTCCCGCGTAGAGAACGACGATATCGTCGGCAAACGAGGCCACGGTCGACAGATCGTGGCTAATGAAGACGAAGGAAACTCCGGTTTGCGCCCGCAATCGTTTCAGGAGGCTGATGACGTTTGCTCCGACGATCGAGTCGAGTGCCGAAATGACCTCGTCACACAGGAGTATCTCTGGGGACGCGGCGAGGGCGCGCGCCAGGTTGATCCTTTGTTTTTGGCCACCCGACAGCTCTTCCGGGAATCTGCCAGCGAACTCCGGCGGCAGTTCGACCATCCGGAGAAGGTCGGCGACTTTCTGCGGTCGTTCGGATTTCGGCACCCCGAGGTAGAACTCCAATGGCCGACCGAGCAGGTGGTCAATGCGGTGGTGGGGGTTCAGGGCCGTGTCCGCCATCTGGAAAACGAACTGTATTTTCTGGAGTTCGGACCGGTCGCGTTGCTTTAACCCCGGCTTCATGGGTTCACCGTGCAGCAGGACCTCGCCTTCCATGCCAGCAAGCAATCCCGAAACAACGCGGGCCAGGGTGGACTTGCCGCAACCCGACTCTCCGATGACACCAAGGGAGTGGCCGCGTTCGACGGTAATATTGACGTCTCGAAGCACCTTGACAGTATTTCGAGCGTTCTTGGGGCCATAACCGGCTGTCAGCTTCCTGACTTCCAGCGCTGGAACGTCGCGCCTGTGTTCGCCCGTGGACTCGTCGCCCTGTCCCGCGGCAGGAGGCGGCCGCACCGCGGCCATGAGCTTGCGCGTGTAGTCGTGCCCCGGCTGCGTGATGATGTCGTCGGCACTACCGTACTCCTGGACCTCGCCGTTGTAGAGAACGACGATCCGGTCCGCGATCTGGGCCACCACGGCAAGGTCGTGGGTCACGTAAAGGGCTGCGGCCCCCTCCTGCTTGATGACCGATTTGAATGCACGAAGAACTTCGATCTGGGTTGTTACGTCCAATGCGGTTGTCGGTTCATCAAGAACCAGCAGGTCCGGTTTGCCGCAAAGTGCCATTGCCGCCATGAGGCGTTGCAACTGACCGCCGGAAACCTGGTGGGGGTAGCGAAAGCTCAGCCGGTCAGGGTCCGGCAGTTCAAGCGCCCGATAGAGGGCAACCGCCCGCTCATTGGCGTCCTCCTGGCTCATACTTCCTTGCAATATCGCAGACTCGGTTACCTGTTCACCGATCGTCAATGCAGGGTTGAATGACGCCGCTGCACTTTGCGCGAGATAGGCAACGCGTTGACCACGTAGCTTCCGTTTTTCGTCCGAAGGCATCGAAACGACATCAACGCCGTCGATGCGAACTTCTCCACCGCTGAATTCGAGCCCCGGTTTTGCATATCCGAGAGCCGAAAGTGCGATCGTGGTCTTACCGGAACCGGACTCTCCGATCAGTGCGACAACTTCGCCTCGATCAAGTTGAAAGCTGACCCCCTTGACAATGGGCAACAGCGATCCGTCGTCCTTGACCGCGTCGATTACAAGGTTGTCGACCTCGAGCAGCGATGCCATCAGATCATCCTCTTGGCGAGTTTGCCGCCGGCGAATGCAGAGACATCATCGACGATCAAATTGATAGCGATCGTCAAAGTGGCAATGGCCAGAGCGGGGACGAGCGGCGCGATGGCACCGTAGGGAAGGCCCGCCAGGTTTTCACGAACCATGCTTCCCCAGTCGGACTGTGGAGGTTGTACACCGAGTCCCAGAAAGCTCAGGCTTGAAATGAACAGTATGACATAAACAAACCGCAACCCAAAATCGGTCGCCATTGGCATGATCATGTTTGGGAGGATTTCCCGGCTGATGATCCACCAGAGCCCTTCTCCTCGGACCCGTGCTGCATCGACGAAATCGCTGACCATGATGTCCAGACCGAAAGCGCGGGCAATGCGGAATACGCTTGAGGCATAGATGAGTCCCGTGAGCACGATCAAGATGGGAATTGTGCTTCCGACGGCAGAGATGACCACCAGTCCCAGCATGATGGTTGGCATCGAGAGGATCGCATCGTTCAGTCGACTGAGCGCACTGTCAATGAAAGGCCCACCTACGGCCGCCAGAATGCCGAGCGTGATGCCGACGCCATAGGCCAGCAACGTGGATATCAATGAAATTCCGATTGTTGTACGGGCGCCGTAGAGTATCCGGGAGAGCGTGTCCCTGCCGAGATAATCCGTTCCCAGGTATGCTACCTTGCTGGGAGGCTGGAAGTCTGTCTGGGGGTAGGGGTCGTCACTACCTGGAACGATGAACAGCGCTTCATCCAGGAAATCCGCCTCATGATAAGGGGCAATTCCGGGACCAATGATCACCATGAGGGCCCAGAATACGACAACGCCTATTGCTGTTTTTCCTACCCATGAAAACCGAATCTTGCGCCGGGGGGGCGCATCCGGAAGTTCGTCGAAGTCAGACTGGACGGCCTGGTTGGGGTCTTTGGGTTCAACAGACAAGTGTTTGGCTCATTTCGGGTGCCGCAATCTCGGATTCGACAGGATCGAAGCCATGTCGGCAATGAAGATCAGAACGATATAGGTCGCGCAAAAGATCATGGCACAGGCCTGTACCAACGGCAGGTCACGGGTTTGAACAGCGTCGACCATCAGCTTGGCCAACCCAGGATAGGAAAAGATCGTCTCGACGATGACCACGCCGCTGACGAGGTAGGCGAGATTGAGCGCGATCACGTTGACGATCGGTCCGATCGCGTTGAACAGAGCATGGCGAAGAATGATCCTTTTTCTGGGGACACCCTTTAGGATCGCCATTTCGATGTAAGGGGAACTCATGACGTTGAGCACGGTTGCACGTGTCATCCGCATGATCTGTGACGACGCGACGATGACGAGGGTCAGTGTCGGCAATGCGAGCGCCCTGACCAACTTGAGGCCGGTTTCCTTTCCGCTGATGTAGGCTGTTGCCGGGAGCAACTCCATCTGGACGGCAACGACCAGGACGAGGAAAGTCGCGACAAGAAACTCGGGAACCGAAATCAGGCCGAGCGTGGTAAACGTGATGAATTTGTCAAGGCGAGACCCCGGATACATTGCGGCGAGCAATCCCAGGGTCAAGGACAGGGGCACTGCGATCAGGGCTACGATGCTCGACAGTCTCAAGGTGTTGACGATTCGCGGAGCAATGAGTTCCGAAATCGGAGTGCCTATGGTCGCAGCTCCGGCCCCGGCCTTGGAAATGCCGAGATCCCCCGTTGCCATGTCACCAAGCCACATGAAGTACCGGATGTACGCCGGCTGATCGAGTCCGAGATTTGAGCGCAGTACCGCCAGTGACTCCGGGGTGGCCATCTGTCCCAGGATGATGTTGGCCACATCACCGGGAAGGACGCTCGTTCCGACAAAGATCATGACCGATACGACGATCATGGTCAGTACGCCGACGGCCGTCCGGCGGAGCACGGCCGAGATCAACATGATCGATCACGATGTCGGGCTGGGGACTGTGCGTGGAATTCCGAACGAGCGTTTTTCGAACGTCCGGCCTGCACTGAAAAGCCTGTGCAGGCCGGCAAAAGGTTATCGGTAGAGATCACTCTTCCAACCAAGCGAACTCTACGAATTCGTAGGCGCCAACTGCACCGAGTGGTACATTCGGAATGCCTTGAATCTTGTCGTTGACACCGTCGAGAACATTGGTGTGCGCCGGAATCACCATGCCGCTTCCGTTGTGGACAAGTGTCTGCATTTCGCAAAGCATCTCGTGGCGAACGGAAGGATCGGTTTCGGCCAACTGGGCACTCAACAGATGGTCAAATCGTTCGTCGTGCCAGAACGTGTCATTCCAGCTGGAAGCTGATGCGAACTGGATTGCGAGCATGGCATTCGCCGTGGGCCGCATGTTCCACGAAACAACGTTCATGGGCTCCTTCATCCAGACCGCACCCCAGTAACCGTCCGTCGGAACCTGCTTGATCGCAAGATCGAACCCGATCTTTTTCAGATTCGCCTGCATCAGGAGGCAGGTTTCGAGCAAGCCAGGTGCTACAGGCGCCACGAAAAGTTCAGCCGAAGTGTGGCCCGACTTTTCGAGATGGAACTTTGCCTGATCGGGGTCGAACGGACGTTGCGCCAACTCTTGGCAGTGATCCGGGCCGTATGCAGGTCCGATCGGATGGTCGTTCCCAACCGTTCCGTGTCCCTTCAAGATCGATCGTACGACACGTTCGCGATCCTGAATGAACTGCATTCCCTTGACGAAGTCGTCGTTCGATCCTGGTTCCGTGTTTTTCAGGATGCAGATGCCGCCATACAAACCGGATGGTGTGGAGACCAACCTGACGCCTTCTGCCTGGTCGACGAGATCAATGCTTTTGGCGTCGACATTGACGATCAGGTCGACATCGCCGGCGATGAGTGCATTGACCCGTGCAATGGGGTCCGTAATCGCGGTGATTTCGAGGGCATCGAAATTTGGCCCGTCACGCCAGTAGTTGGGATTCCGCGAGTGGACGGA
>JAPOVX010000206.1:0-5068 GCA_026707935.1 Paracoccaceae bacterium | reverse complement strand
CGGAACGAACGCCGGGCTCGAACGACTCAAGCACGTACGGTCCGGTCCCGATTCCCTGGCGAAAGTCCTCGGTGTCAATCTTTGCAATCTTGAACTGCTTTTCACCGAGCTTGATGGGCAAGTCGGAGTCCGGCGAATTGAGTTCGGCTTTGACAGTATGGCTGTCGACTTTTCGCCACTCTTTCACGGACGCGACAAGGGCCTTGGCCGTCGAGGGAGATTCTTCGCCAAGATGCCGGTTCATGGTCCAGACAACATCATCAGCGGTCAGCGGCGAGCCATCGTGGAATTCGACACCCTTTCGAATTTTGAAAGTGAATTCGGTCGCATCTGAATTGACGCTCCACTCCTCGGCGAGTTCGGGATGGAGAGTCATGTCATCCAGAATCTGGGTCAGGTTGTTGTAGGTTGCCCGTCCCCGCGTGTAGTCGATACCCGACGTGAACAGCATCGGGTCCATCTGGTCGTCAGGACCGTGCAGGTTGTTGGCAAACACGACCGAACCGCCCTTGCGAGGCGTCGCCGCGAGGGCGCTGGCCGATGACAGATATCCTTCTGCGGCAACGGCTGATACGCCAAGTGCGCTCATTGCTGTCAGGAAATCGCGACGGCTGATCCCGCCATCTCGAAATCGTTGTTGCAAAGTTCTTATGTCTTTCATGTCATTTTTCTCCGATTAACTGTGAATATCATTTGACGATAGTTTGAGGTTGCATAACTTAGAGTCTGTTCAGGCGCTTGTCGAGTCCTTGCATCGATCGGGCGGCCGGTCGCCTACTGTCACGACGTCGGAAAATCGAGATCGAAGTCGGCCGAAACTGAACCGCAACCCGGCTTAACTCACCTCCCGAACATACATGTTTCGGCGCGAAGATCGGGGTATTTCAACCAGGCATGCCTCAACCCGAACATGGATTTCGGCAATTCGAAACTGAATGACATCTTGCCGGGATCATGAATTGGCGTCGTATTTCCCTTGGACGGAATTTCGCGTTCCGGAAGCAGAAACATTGAACCATGTGCGCGCCATTTTGGTGCGGCGATGCGATCAAAGGAGAACCCTGACGAGGACCAAATTGCGCCAAACGAACAGCTTTCTTGTGAAAGTCAAAGTTGACTCCAAACGGGACGTGTTCGGATTTGGATGTCTATTCCCCTTCCAATTGAGGGATGGGTACTTCGGCGATACAGTCCAATCGTGGACCAATTGAAACAGAATGGGAAAGGAAGAGTCGGCGCGAAGAGCAGTGGTCGTGGCTGTGACCGCAAGAGCAGTGGCCGAAACGGGCGCAGCGCGCCTCAAGGGCAATGGTGGTGGAAACCCGAATTGGCCTGACCGGACGGTAGTCCTTCGGATGGAACGAGAGGGAACAACTCGCCACGGATGCAAGGCGTTTTGCACCGGTGCTTGACGAAGTAGCGATCGGTCGCTACTTATTTGCGACATGAGATCTGTCGGGATCAAGGTTCTGAATAGCAAGCTGAGCGAATATGTCCGGCTTGCTGCGTCCGGCGAGACGATCCTGGTGACCGACCGGGACCAGATCGTGGCGGAACTCGGCCCGCTCCGGGAGACCAGGAGCCCGATTCTTGCTGATGCCTTTCTGGCTGACGCGGTCCGGTCGGGCGTGCTGAGTCCGCCGAGGCTGACCACTTCGGGACCTCCGCCCAAACCGGATCCGGTCGCCACTCTGGATGAAATACTCGCCGATCTTGACGAGAGTCGGCGCGACCGGTGATCTATGTCGATACGTCCGTCGCGCTCGCTCATCTTCTTGCCGAGGACCGTCAACCGCCCGGTTCGCTCTGGGACGAGACCTTGGTTTCGAGCCGGCTTCTGGAATACGAAATATGGACCGCGCTGAATGCGCGCGGGCTCGGTGAGTCCCACGGCGAGGCGGCGCGCTGGCTGATCGGGCGTGTCGCAATGCTGGAGCTTTCCCCGTTTGTGCTCGCGCGGGCGCTGGATGCCTTTCCCGGCCCCAAGGCGCCACGGACGCTCGATGCCCTGCATCTTGCGTCGTGCGCATATCTAACCGAACACGGGCAGGGGGTCGCACTCGCGAGCTACGACCGGCGGATGAATGCCGTGGCCCGTGCAATGGGTATTCGGCTTTTCGACCTGGAATCACCGAAAAAGGGATGACTGTCCCGCCGCAAAATCCGCATGGTCACGTCATTGGACAATCCTGACCTTCATGCGCCTGGTCCGATAAATGGCGGCTAAAGCCTTGGGACCAGGTCCTTGGCGCTGATGCCCGCCGCGACGCATTCCCAGTCAGCCATCTTGTTGCGAAACCAGGTTCTCTGGCGTTTCGCGAATTGCCGTGTGCGAATGGTCGCAAGTTCGATTGCCTCGGGGAGTGAGTGTTCACCGTTGATGAACGAAACCAGTTCACTGGCCCCGAGCGCCTTGCACGACGGTTTTCGGCGATCGTAACCGGCTTCCATGGCTGAACGGACCTCGTCAAGCGCGCCACGGGAAACCATGTGTTCGAATCTGCTCCTGATACGGGGCAAGAGCCATTCCGCCGTCGCGTTCAAGACAAAGGCACGGGCCGAAACCGTCGGTAGAACCGGAGAATGCGGGGTTCGATGCCATTGCGCCAGACCGATTCCTGTCGCCGTCAGGACCTCCCAGGCTCTTTGGGCGCGAACGGGATTGCGGATATCGATCGTGTTGGCGGTCTCAGGGTCATACGCGAGCAGGTCCTCGCTGAATCGGGCCGGAGTTTCGAGGCGTATCCGGTCGGCCTCGTTGCGCACAACCCGTGGAATTCCCGGGATTTCGATCAAGCCGGTGGTCAGGGAGGTCAGGTACAGCCCCGTTCCCCCGACGATAATCGGACGAAGGTTTTTGGACCGGCATTTCACAAGAACGCTCTTCAGATCGCGCAGCCACCTGCCCACCGAATACGACTCATTCATGCCGACGTAACCAAAGAGCCGGTGCGGGCAAGTCGCCATGTCCTGGTCGCCAGGCCGCGCCGTCAGGATCTTCCAGCACGCGTAGACTTGCAAGGCGTCGGCGTTGATGATGCAACCGTGCGTGTGTCGGGCGAGCTCGAGGGCCAGCGAAGACTTGCCCGAAGCGGTTGGCCCGGCAATAAGTATCGGGCGGCCAGGCTCATTCATCATGAGATCATGCATTAATGCCGCAAAAGTATAAGTCAATTCGGTTCATTGCGGTCGGTTACACGGGTCGCGTACGCCAATGTTCGGGATGCTGGTTCCTGGACGTGGCACCGAGGCACGTTCCGGCACCGATACGATCCCGGACGTCTAACGTTCGATCGAATGCGTGCAGCGATTGACCTTTGGTTCAACTGGTGCCCGCAAAACCCGCATATTCCGCAATCACATGCGGATTTGGCGCGACCGCCCATGATATTCGGATTTTCGCCGTTGAAAAATTCTCGCGATTGCTACAGTCAGTACCCAAAGTGAGGGAACGGTGACGGTCAAAGGGATGTCGGACGAAAAGGCAGGTACATCAACCCGGGGACCGTCGCTCAAGTACAAGCGGGTACTGCTGAAGATTTCGGGTGAATCGCTGATGGGCGAACTCGGATTCGGCCTCCACCCTCCGATGGTTCGCCACATCGCGGAAGAAATCAGTACGGTCCGTTTGCTCGGGGTCGAGTTGTGCCTGGTTGTCGGCGGGGGGAATATTTACCGGGGAATCGAAGGATCGGCAGATGGAGTGGCACGCACGACGGCCGACTACATGGGAATGCTCGCGACGGTCATGAATGCACTCGCGCTACAGGGTGCGCTTGAATCGATGGGGGTTTTCACCAGGGTCGCATCGGCGATTCCGATGGATGAAGTATGTGAGCCCTATATCTGGCGACGGGCCGTCCGCCACCTGGAAAAAGGACGCGTCTGCATCTTCGCTGCGGGTACCGGGAATCCCTATTTCACCACGGATACGGCTGCGGCACTCAGGGCCAGTGAAATGGCCTGCGACGCGATTCTAAAGGGTACTCAGGTCGACGGCGTGTACGACAAGGACCCCAAGACTCATCCAGACGCACGGCGTTTCGATCACGTTAGCTACGATGAGGTTCTGCAGAAAAACCTCAAGGTGATGGACGCATCCGCGGTTGCCCTCGCTCGTGACAATGGATTGCCGATTGTTGTATTTTCCCTAAAGGAATCGGGTGGTCTCGCGGGAATCCTTCGCGGAGAGGGAAGATTTTCCGTCGTCGGTCGATCCGGGTCGCGTTAAGCGACGGAACCGGATCGAGAGGGAGTTCAACGGGGGACTCGCTGTCCGGACGATGTCGGCGCCAGGAGGACACCGGAAGGGGAAACCAATGGCTGATATTGATATCGATGTCGATGATCTCAAGCGCCGGATGGATGGTGCCGTATCGGTTCTCAGGCAGGAATTTGCCGGTCTCAGAACCGGACGCGCGTCGACCGCGATCCTGGACCCGGTCACGGTGCCGGCCTACGGTTCCCAGCTTCCCGTCAATCAGTGCGCCACGGTCAATGTACCTGATCCGCGCATGATTACGGTCAATGTTTGGGACAGGAGCCTGGTCTCCGCCGTAGACAAGGCAATCAGGGATTCCGGTCTTGGTCTCAACCCGGTCGTTGACGGGACAATTCTTCGCTTGCCGATTCCGGAACTCAACGAGGAGAGGCGCAAGGAACTCGCGCGTGTTGCCGGAAAATATGCGGAAGGCGCCCGAATCGCCGTACGAAATGTTCGTCGTGACGGTATGGACCAGATAAAGGCCGCGAAGGCAGACGGCATGGGCGAAGACGACCAGCGGCTCTGGTCCGACGAGATTCAGGTCCTGACAGACGAAGCAATTGCATCGATCGACGAAGCTCTCAAGGTCAAGCAGGAAGAAATCATGCAGGTCTGAGCGACCCGCCGGATTTTCTTTTGCCAGCACGGGGTTTCAAATGTTTGAAACGGCGCCGGGAGATGACAACGAAGTGCCGAGGTCGGTTGCCATCATAATGGATGGGAATGGCCGTTGGGCCGTACGCCGCGGGATGGAGCGAATCCGCGGGCATGTCAGGGGCGCAGCCCGCGGCCGGGAAAGCCGCC
>JAPOVX010000269.1 GCA_026707935.1 Paracoccaceae bacterium | reverse complement strand
CCTCCTGTGGGGCATCCTCGAAGGATTTCGGGAACTGAATGACCTGGGGCAGATTGGGTCCATACCCCGAATGTACGCTGTCGAGCCATATCCGCGCATCGCGCGTGTCCTTGCAGGTTCGGATTACCGCCTGGGTTATCCCGGCACCACCCGCATGTCATCGATCGCCGGCGACACCGTGAGCTACCAGGCGGTGCATGCGGTGAATCGTTCCGGTGGTGACGCGGTCGTCGTCACGGACGACGAAGCCGCGGCCGCGATTTCGCATCTCGCCGGCCAGGGCTTCTACTGCGAGTCTTCGTCCGCCGCGAGTCTGGCGGCGCTCGAAGCGCTCCACCGGTCGGGTCGGCTTGAAACGATTCGAACAGCGGTTCTCATCCTCACCTCGCACGGATTCAAGGACACGATCTGACGCCGGCGATTACTGGCCGGCAAGCGAAACAGATTCCGCGTGCAATCGCTCCCGAGCCATGCCCAGCGCGTCGCGGCGGGCATTCGTTTCATCCACTGCCGAGCCAAGGCGGCGTCGCGCTTCCTCGATCATGCGCCTGACTTCCGGTTCTGCGGGGCAACCGATACCCGTGCGGCTGGCCACCGCCTCATGCGGGTCGAGGCAGTGCTCGAGGTCGGTATCCGGGATGTCGAGCTCCTGGTCGAACAATTCCCTTGCCGCTTCCCGGATCAGGCCGCTCTTGATCTGGTGTGATTTCAGCCCGCGTTCCAGCCCGCGACGCACGACGAGGCCGGTCAGGTGGTGGGCCTGCCGAAACGACAGTCCGGCCTCGCGCACGAGAAGGTCGGCGAGATCGGTAGCGGTCGAATAATTCTCCTCGACAAGGGCACGGCAGCGCTCTTCGTTGCACGCGGCGTTGGCAAGAACCAGCTTGACGATCGAGAGGGCGGCGCGGGTATCCGCGAGCACCTCGTAACAGTACCGCAGCGCCTCGGTATTTCCGTCCACCGTGTTCGTGAAGTTCGTGCCCTTGATCGCGGTCATCGCACCGGTAAGGGCGCCGATCACGTGACCTGAACTCCCTTTCAGGTGCTCGAGGACAACCGGATTCTTTTTCTGCGGCATCATGCTGGAGGTGCCGAACACGCTGTCCGGAAAACTCAGGGTCCGGAATTCGTGTGAGACCATGACGAACAGGTCCTGGGCCAGCCGGCTCCACGAAAGTGCCAGGCCGGCGCAACCCATGAGCAGCTCGATGGCGAAGTCCCGGGAGGCGACGGCGTCCTGACCGTGTTCCAGGACACCACTGAACCCGAGCAGCTCGGCCGTCAGGGCTCGATCGATCGGGAATGACGTCCCGGCCAGGGCCCCTGCACCTAGAGGATTCAGATTCATGCGCGGATAGGCGCCGGCGATGCGCCCGAAATCCCGCTCGAACGCCCCTGCGATACCCAGGAGGTAATAACCGAAGGTGATTGGCTGGGCCGGCTGCAGGTGCGTGTATCCCGGCATGACCACATGCGCCTGGGTTGCGGCCCGTTCGAGAGCGACGTGGCGCACCTCGTTCAGGGCAGCGAGGATGTCCAGGCAGTAGTCCCGGCAGCGCATGCGGTCGAGTGCCGCCTGCAAGTCGTTGCGGCTGCGGCCGATGTGCATGCGGCCGCCCACGTCGGCACCGGTCTTCTCGATCACCTTCGCTTCGTAGTTGAAATATGCGTCCTCCCTCGCCGGATCGAGGTCGAATTCCTCGGGGCCTGCGCGCGCGAGTTCGAGGAGCACGGTGGCCAGTTTGCGGGCGATGTCCGGTGTGATGATTCCGCACCGCGCCAGCATGACCACATGGGCCTGGTTGATTTCCGTGAGATAGGGGAAACACGGGACGAACATGCGCTCGAGGCGGGGCCCGTAGATATGGTCCTGGATCTCGGGCGCGACGGCCTCAGTGAGCAATCCGCTGACCTTGGATTCCATGGCAGTGCCTCAGTTTGCGTGGCGGCAAGGGGAAGCGACGACGTAAACCCTGGCGAAACTGCCGGCCGGGACGAGGTCCGAAGGGTCGACCGCATGGCAACCGCCGGCGGCTACTCCGGTTGAGCCAACGCCCGGTTGCGGCGTCATCGCCGCCTGCCGGAATTCTTTCGTGGCGATCTCACTGCTACAGGCGGAAACACCGATGCCCGTCCCCGTGACAGGGACGTTTGCCCGGAAGATCATGTCGCTCGCACCCGCATAGTGCTTGGATAGCACTGCCCCCGGCCATCGAACAACCCCTGCGCTCCTGCGGCCATGGCGGAACTCTGTTCTCCCGGATGCTGCAGAGCCAAGGCCGGGAGTCGTTCCGGTGTCGACCCGGAGATGCCCGCGGCCGTCTTCAGCACGGAAAACCGCCGGAACCGATCCGCGATTTCCCCGGGGCCTCGCCCATTGCCCCATCGGTGAAACGATGGTTTCTCGGCCGTTCGTCGTGTTGCCAGGACGAACGCTGGCCCGTCTCGGCCCGGGTCCCGACGCCGCTTGATGGGCATTCGGGCGAATGTTACGGTCGCTTGCGGCAGTGGCGGAAGGGACTAAAGGATGGAACAGGTCACAGGGCTTGCCCCCTCGGGCTCCCTTGGCAGCGGTTTCAACCTTGCTGCGTTTCAGAATGCCCTTGACGCCGGACCGGATTTCATCGGCCAGGATGCAGGGTCGACGGACATGGGCCCCTATTACCTGGGTACTGCCGCACCGTTCCTGCCTCGCGCTTCGTACAAGCACGACCTGGGCCTGATGCTCGACGCTGCCCGGGAGCGGGAGATTCCGTTGCTTGTCGGATCGTGCCTGACCAGCGGCACCAGGCCGCAGCTCGACCTCACCGTGGATATCGTTTCGGAGCTCGCGCAAGAACGGGGCCACTCGTTCACCATGGCCGTCATCGATGCCGAACTGGACAAGGAATTCCTGAAACGACGCCTGGGGGACGGCGGGATCGACAGTCTCGGACCGGGCGAGGACCTGACCCCGGACCTGGTTGACCGTTGTCCGCATATCGTCGCCCAGATGGGAATGGAGCCATTGATCCACGCGCTGGATGCCGGTGCCGACGTGGTCATCGCGGGTCGTGCCTGCGACGATGCCGTCTTCGCCGCCTTCCCGGTGATGAAGGGCTTCGACAGGGGTCTGTCCCTGCACATGGGAAAGATCCTCGAATGCGCCGGGCTCTCGGCGATTCCCTGCGATCTTGCCGAACCCCTCCTGGGACGTATCGAGAGCGACGGTTTCCTGGTCTGGCCCGGCGATCCGAATCACCGCTGTACGAGCCTGTCGGTTGCCGGGCATTCCCTCTACGAACGCGGGGACCCCGGCATCCAGCCCGGACCCGGTGGGACAAGCGACCTTGATCATGCAACATACCGGGACGTTGACCGGCGCACGGTAAGGGTGACTGGCAGCCGCTTCATCCCGGAACCGGTCTACCGGGTGAAGCTGGAAGGGGCCGAGTTCGTCGGATACCGGAGCATCGTGATCGTGGGCGTGCGCGACCCCGTCCTGATCGGCCAGATCGACGACCTCCTCCAGGAAATGCGCGACCATGCGGACGCGCGTTTCTCCGAATGCGGGCCAGGCGCGTTCAGGATCGACTTTCACGTCTATGGCAAGAACGCGGTCATGCGCCACCTGGAGCCGGTGGCCGGGGCCGACCCCCACGAGATCGGCATCCTGATTAACGTGGTGGCGAACGATCAGGACCTGGCCAGCGCGGTTGCCATGTACGTGCGGGGGACATTGCAGCATGCCAGTTATCCGGGGATCATCGCGACCGCTGGCAACCTTGCCTACCCGTTCTCCCCATTCAGCGTACCGGTGGGACCTGCCTACCGGTTCGCCGTCTACCACCTGTTGCCTCTCGAGGACCCGTGCGAGTGCTTCCCGATGCAACTGGTACAGGTGTGAAATGGCGACGTTGAGCCAGTACGCCGCGGTGATCCGGAGCAAGAACGCCGGGCCGTTCGAACTGACATTCGACATCATGTTCGACAACCGCGAGGCCTTTGAGACGATCCGGCGGAGCGGTGTCATCACGGCCAGGCTGGTCGCGCAGCTTTACGGCATATCCGACAACGAGGTTCTCGTCTGCCGTGCTTACGATCCGGCGCTGTCGTTCAAGATCACCATTCGCCGCCGCGTCAGTTCCGACGACTTCGGTGAATCGGATGTCTACGGCTGCCAGCAGCACATTCCGTTGACCGCCATCGAGATACCCTGCCCTCGCGTTGACTGAACGCCATGGATAATCCGATCCCTGTCCGTCACTTCTGGAAATCGTCCTTTCGGGGAACGGGGCATCGTGGATACCGCCGCGCCTTTCCGATCCCGTGTCCAGGTCACCGGTGACGGGTGGCAGGGAATCCTCAAGGTCTCGATTTTGGTGACATGCAGCTTGACAGGTCAAACAATCAAATGCGAGAGTGTTTCCTTGCCGTTGTCTGGCTGGTCACAGCCGGTTCAGTTGCGTCGGGCGACTCAATTGGCCCGAAGCGGCCACCTTTCGGGTGTGTCCAGGACTTACCGGCCGCGAGCCAGGCACCGGGGCCCGCCACTTGACGGGCCCTCGCAGATTGCAAGGAGGAATAAATGACCGAACGAAAACACCGATCAAAAACCGCGCGGCGAAAGCCGACATGGAGGTCCACGAGGCGCGAGTTTCTCGGCGGCGCTACGGCGGTCGGAGTCGGAATAGCGGCTGGTCTGCCGGTCGTGCTTACGCCGGGAAAGGCGAGGGCTTCGGAAGTGATTCGTTACGCCGACGACGGCGGCCGCACCGGCCAGGGACGCGACAAGCTCTACATCAAGCCGTTCATGAAAGCGACCGGCATCGAGGTCAAGACCTACATCGGACAGAAAAACCTGGCCAAGATGAAAGCCATGGTCAAGGCCAACAATCTCGAATTCGACATGGTCAACGACGGCGGGTCCAACCTCGTGTCGGCGTCTAAGGCGGGACTCCTCGAGAAGCTGGACAAGTCCAAGCTCGACCTTACCCACAAGCTGTTCCCCGAATGGGATTGGGAAGACACGCTCGCATGGGAGTATTTCTCGGGTGGCCTCGGATACAACGAAGAGACCATAAGTGACCCGCCCACGACCTGGGCAGATTTCTGGGACGTCGAAAAGTACCCGGGCAGGCGGGGCATGCGGACGCGGCCCCAGTACACGCTCGAGGAAGCGCTGATGGCGGACGGGGTGGCGCCCAAAGACGTCTATCCCATGGACCTTGAACGCGCGTTCAAGTCGATGGACCGCATCAAGCCGCACATCAAGATCTGGATCGAACAGACCGCCAAGACAATCGAACACCTGCAGACCCAGGAACTCGACTACACGTCCACTTTCAGCGGCCGGATCTTCATCGCCCGGTCGGAAGGGCTTCCGCTCAACTTCGTATTCGACATGCCGAATTCGTCGCCCCAGAACGTGGGGATAATGAAAGGCGCGCAGAACTACGATTCCTGCCTGAAGCTCGTGCAGTGGTTCTTCAACGGCGAACCGGGCGTGGAGTGGTTCACCGCCTTCATCGGTTACGGTCCGACGGACTCGGAAACCATGGCCATGCTGTCCGACGAGGTAAAGGCCAAGCTGCCCGATCCCGCCAACCCGAAGGCCAACTGGGTCGACGTCGGCTGGTGGGGCGACAACCTGGAAGACGTCATCAAGCAATACAAGACGTGGTTGCTGACCTGACGAATCAGGACTGTCGACACGCGAGCAACTTTCGCGACCATAGACGGCGCCGGGAACCGGTTGCAGAATCCCGGCGCCGTTCATGTAGGCAAAATGAGGTTCGTGGCGACGTGGTAGCGGATCCCCGCACGTAATGTTCTTCCTGGCGCCCTTCCTGATCTACATGGGAATTGTTTTCTTCATTCCCGTCGGGCTTATTCTTTTTACCGGTTTCGTTTCCGAGGATACCGGCGAGTTCACATTCGAATACTTCCAGGCTTTTTTCACCCAGGGCCTCTATCTGCGCGTCCTCTGGACGACCATCGAGGTCTCCTTCATGGGCGCCCTGATCGTCCTGCTGTGCGGATACCCGATCGCCTACTATCTCGCGAAGCAACCGCCGAAGAAACGAATGTATTTGTCGCTTTTCGTGCTGCTGCCTTTTTACACCAGCATCCTGGTGAAGAGCTTCGCATTTGTCGTCATCCTCGGACACAGCGGCGCGGTGAACTGGTTCTTGCGGTTCTTCCTGGGCTCGGAGTTCGCGGTCCAGCTGCTCTACAACCGGATCGGCGTGATGTTCGGCATCGTCCACGACATGCTGCCGTTCATCGTGTTTCCAATCCTCGTCAACCTGCTGGCGCAGAACCCCGCGCTGCACAGGGCGGCGGAAATCATGGGGGCCAGCCGCACCCGTATCTTCTGGCAGATCACTTTCCCATTGAGCCTGCCGGGCATTTTTGCCGGGCTCCTGCTGGTCGTCGTCCGCGTCATGGGTCAGTTCGTGACCCCGTCCCTGTTGGGCGGGAGGACCGACATCATGATGGCGAACCTGGTTGACTTCCACGTCAACGATGTCCTCGACTGGAACATGGCTGCCGTGATCTCGATCCTTCTGGCGGTCATGGCCGGGGTCTTTCTCGTCGCGCTGGCCCGGCTGCGCGGCGCGCAGATCTTCGGAGCGGAGACGTAAGAATGGCCGACGTCAATCAGCGCCGGGTCGAGACCCTCGGAGGACAGCCGCCCGCGCGGGCGACCGTCTGGGCGGCGTGGTTCATGTTTTTTTTCCTGATCGCCCCGAGCCTGATCATCATCCCGATGTCTTTCGGTGACCTGAACGAGCTCTACTTCCCTCCGCGGAGCCTGTCGCTGTTCCTGTACAGGGAGTACTTTTTCGAATCCGTCTGGATGGAAACGACCTTCCAGAGCTTCAAGGTCGCCATACTGTCGACGCTGGCCGGAATGTTCCTCGGCGCGACCGCCGCCTATGGTATCGTGCGCGCCACCTTCCGGGGCAAGAAGATGCTGGGAGCACTCCTGCTGTCGCCCCTCTTCGTGCCAAACATCGTGATCGCACTCGGGCTCTACATCTACTTCGCCAGAATGGGACTCCAGGGAACGACGTTTTGCCTGGTCCTCGGCCATACCCTGTTCGTCACGCCCTTCGTGATGGTCGTGGTCATGGCGGCGCTTCGCGGCGTCGACCCCAACCTGGAAGCCGCGGCCAAGACCATGGGTGCGGGACGGATCTATACTTTCCGGCGGGTTACCCTGCCGCTCCTGCGGCCGGCGATGGTGACCGGCGGGTTGTTCGCATTCCTGATGTCCTTCGACGAACTGGTCATCTCCTTCTTCCTGTCGGGCTTCGGAACGCAGACGCTGCCCGTCAAGATGTACGACAGCATCGTGCTGGAAATCTCTCCTGTCCTGTCCGCCATATCGGTGCTGCTGACCGTGCTCGCCTTTTTCGTCTGCGTGATCATCACGATTTTCTACAACCCCGACCGCAGGACGAGACTGCGCCTGGCCAGGGTAGCCGCAACCGATACGGAGCCTCTTGAGAAATGACTCGACCGAATGACGCCAATTCCGCGACTCCCATGGTCTGGTTGCAGGACGTGACCAAGCATTACGGTACCGTTGTCGCGCTTGCCGAAATCGACCTGGAAGTCCGCAGGAGCGAGTTCCTCACCCTGCTCGGGCCCAGCGGATCGGGGAAGACGACGATCCTCAACCTGATTTCCGGCATGGTCGGACCGACCGCCGGCCGCATCTGGATCGACGGCCTGGACATTACCGAGATGCCGCCCAACAAGCGGGGACTGGGCATGGTTTTCCAGAACTACGCGCTGATGCCCCACATGACGGTGTTCGAAAACATTGCCTTTCCGCTCAGGGTCCGAAAGCTCGAGTCGCGCGTGATCAGGACCAAGGTTGCCGAGGTGCTCGAGCTGGTTCGCCTTCCCGAAGTGGCCCGGCGTAAGCCGAGCGAGTTGTCGGGCGGCCAGCAGCAGCGCATCGCCATCGCCCGCTGCCTGGTCTACAACCCGGCAATCATCCTCATGGACGAACCGCTTGGCGCCCTGGACAAAAAGCTGCGCGAGGAAATGCAGCTCGAACTCAAGCGCCTCCACGCCAGTCTGGACATTACCGCCCTCTACGTGACACATGACCAGGAAGAAGCGTTGACCATGTCGGACAGGATCGTTCTGCTGAACGACGGGCGTATCGAGCAGATGGGAACGCCGGACGAACTCTATTTCCACCCGCGTTCGCTGTTTTCCGCGGAATTCCTGGGGGATTCGAACATCCTCGGCGGTACCGTCGAGGACACCGGGCCGCCGGTGACCATATCGACAGCCGTCGGCCAGTGCCGGTGCACGCGCGACTGCGCCTTTGCCGAGAACGGAACGCCGGTCAAGGTCATGGTGCGACCGGAAAACGTGTTCATGCTGCCGCCCGGAAACCCGGATGAACATCCCAACAAGCTCCCGGCCCGGATGGTTGACACCATCACCTTCGGCGGAGTCATCAAGAGCTACCTGCGGCTGGCCGACGGGAGCAGCATGGTGGTCCAGGAACTTACCCGCGCCGGGCAGTCCGTACCGGAAGCCGGCAGCGAGGTCTACGTTGCCTGGGGTGCGGAAGACACCATCATCCTTCCGGTCGAGGGTCGCATCGAAACACCCGCGCCGCCATCCAGATGAATCCGGCCGGTTTCTTCGTCGAACACTGGCGATACATGTGTTTCGGCTGGCTGTTCACGGCACTTTCGACACTGGGAAGCGGTTACTTCATCGGCCTGTTCGGCAGCAGCATTCGCGGCGAGTTCGGCCTCTCCCACGCCGATCTTGGTCTCATCTTCGCGTTCACGATGCTGGTCAGCGGACCCTTGCTCGTGTGGCTGGGGCGAATGATCGACTACGTCGACCTGCGCCTCTACTGCCTGGTATTGTGCCTCGGGTATGCCGCAGGCAGTCTGCTGATTGCCGCGTCACCGGTTGTCACCGTCCTTGTCATCGGTCTCCTTTTCGTCCGCCTGATCGGCGACTGGCTGTTCCTGCACACGGCGGTTGTCAGCCTCGCCCGCCACTTCGGCAACCGGCGCGGCGAAGCCATGGGCATCGGCGGCCTGGGTTACGGTTTGGGTCCGGCCGTGTTCCCGCTCGCCGCCGTGCTGCTCATGGACGCATTCGGTTGGCGGCTCGCCTGGGCCATACTCGCGGTGACGTTCCCAGTCGCCATCATGCCGGTTGTCGTCTGGTTGCTCCATGGAAAGGGAGACCGCCACCGGCAGTTTCTCAAGCCGTCCGCGGCCGATGTCGCGGCAACCGGAAAGGGCTTGCCGCAATGGTCACGCCGCGAGGTCCTCGGAGACGTCCGGTTCTACCTGGTCATGCCCGTGGTGATCGCACTGCCTTTCGTCCTGTCCGGTTTTGTCTTCCACCACGTCCACCTGGTTGAAACCAAGGGCTGGAGCCTCGCGTGGTTTTCCAGCGGATTCATCATTTATGCCATCGGCAAGGTCGTCATGGCCCTGGTCTTCGGCCGAATGGTGGACCGCCACGGTTCCTTGCGGTTGCTGCCGTATTACCCGTTGCCGCTTGTCGCCGGACTGCTGGCGTTGGCGATGTCCGATCATCCCTGGGTGGTCCCCGTCTACCTGGGTGGCGCAGGGGTTTCGACGGGGATGTGGATTATTGCCATGGGCGCCCTCTGGGCGGAGATGTACGGCGTTACGCATCTGGGCGGAATCCGTGCCATGGCCCAGGCGCTGATGCTTGCCATGTCTGCCCTGGCGGTGTTTTCCGTCGGCGGGCTGCTCGACTGGGGCGTTTCCATGGAAACGATCGCATGGATTTCGATCGGCTACATTGCGTTCTCCATTGCGCTGCTGTCACGTTGCGGCCGGTTACCGTCGACGGTCTGAGTCCGTGCAGCAGATCCGGTCCATGGCCGTTTCCAGCTTGCCCTGGGCATCCACAACTGCGCGCTGCTGCCGGGCGATCCAACGCCGTTCACGGCCCAGCCGTCTCCGGGCGCTGCCGAGCAGGCGCCTGATCTCGGCCTCGTTCGGGCTGCCGACGGTGACGCGGGTCCGGATGAACTCCTCTGCGTCCAGCGCCAGGCGGATGCTGCCTGTATCGAGATCAAGGGTTCGACCAATGGTCTCGAGAGCGGCCTCGTCCAAGAGGTCCGCCGTCACCTCGTCCGGACGAATTCGACGTTCGATGGCAAGGCGCACCATCCGGGCCACGGCGTGGTGGGTCTGGCGATAGGAAAGTCCGGTCGCGTGAACGATTTCATCGGCGAGATTGCTTGACGTCGACCAGTTGCCGGAGGCGAGGGCGCGCATGCGGTCCTTGTGCACGATGAGCGTATCGACGACGCCGGTAAGGTAGTCCAGCATGTTCTCGGTGACCTCGAGGCCGTCGTCGACCTGGAGAACGCGCCGGGGCGCGTGATCGCCCGATCCCTCGGTCCGGAAGGAGGACAGCGCGGATGCCATCCAGGTGGTGGAAATCCCGGCCTCCTTCTTGATGGTTTCCAAGGCATAGGGGTTCTTCTTCTGCGGAAAAATGCTGCTGGACCCGCAGTAGGAATCCGCCGTCTCCACGAAGCCGAATTCGAAACCGGACCACAGGTGGAAGTCCGAGGCGAGATCGTTGACGCTCGACATGATGAAGGAAAGAACCGCCATGATCTCGACCGCATGATATTCTTCCAGTGCCAGGCGCGCATTGTCCACGAGGCCGGAGAAGGCGAGGAGTTCGGTCGTCCTGTCACGGTTGAGCGGCCAGGACGTCCCCGAGAGACCGACCGTGCCGAGGGGATTGAGGTTGGTCCGTTCGTAGGCCGCGACAAGCCGGTCGAAGTGTTCCGAGAATGCATGGAAGACACCAAGCAGGTAGTGGCCGAAGACCCATGGCTGCGCATGCTGCATGTGAGTATAACCCGGCATGATCGATGTCGTGTTTTCCGATGCCAGCCCGCACACCGCGGCCTGCAGGCCGACGAGCCGGCCGGCGACCTCGAGCAGGCGGTCCCGGGCGTACAGGCGTTCGACCGTCGCGCCCTGGTCGATGCGGCTCCGTCCCGTATGCATGCGGCCGCCGACGTCCTCTCCCAGTTCATCGAAGAGGAAATCCTCGACCTGCAGCAGAAAACTGCCCTTGGCGGGTTCGGTTCGAAAGTTCCCGGCCCCGAGATCCGAGAGGACACGCAGCCTCTTCAGGATTCTCCCGCCGTCTTCCCGGGAGAGGATGCCCTCTTCGACAAGCATCACCGTGTGGGTCATGTCGACCCTCAGGAACTGGGCGAACCGTTGCTTCTCCCGCAAGAGTCTCGGCGCGTGCGTATACTGGATGAGCTGCGACGACGGCGGCGCCTTGAGGCGGGCTTCCGTCAACAACGTGCCCTGATGAGCGGTGTTTTCCTGGTTCATTAATGGGCTCCTCCCGATCATGCTGCGGCAAGACACATATTAGCATAGTCCACCGGTCCCGATCACGGGAAACCCGCAATGACCGGGACAATTGTCATCGCAGGTGGAAAATGCCAGTTTGCGCCGCATTCGACCGAGCGGGGGTTTCATGTCTTCAAGCAGGATCGTCTTCGGTGGGCGCGCCCGCGACAGGCTGCTCCATGGAATCGACATCGCCGGTCGCGCCGTCGGCGTCACCTTCGGACCCCACGGCCGCAACGTACTGCTCGACAGGGACTACGGCGGGCGGGTCAGCAAGGATGGGGTCGCCGTCGCCAGGATGATGGAATTTGACGACCCGTTCGTCAACATCGGTGCCGCACTGCTGCGCGGCGCGGCGGTCAAGGTCAGCGACGAAGTCGGCGACGGCACGACAACAACGGCCGTTCTCTGCAACGCCATGGTTCGGGACGGCGTCAGGGCCGTGGCCGCCGGTCTCAATCCCATGGACCTTCGTCGCGGGATCGACATCGCCGTCGCCAAGGTCATCGAAACGCTTGGCGCGCGCGCGAAAAGGATCGGGACGCGAGACGAGGTCGAGAGCGTTGCACGCGTTGCCGCCAACGGGGACGTGGAGATCGCGCGGATCGTTGCGGAGGCGCTCGAATCCGCCGGTTCCGAAGGCGCGATCACCGTGGAGGCAGGCCACGGCCTGGAAACAACGATGACCGTGGCCCAGGGCTTCGAATTCAAGCAGGGTTATGTGTCGCATCATTTCATGACCGACAGGACGACCGGCATCTGCGAGCTGGAAGACCCGTTGATCCTGGTCAGCCTGGACAAGCTCTCGGAGTTCCAGCCGCTCTTGCAGCTGTTTGACGACGTCTACGAAAACGGGCGTCCGTTTCTCGTGATCGCCGAAAGCATCGAGGGCGAGGTGCTGAGCATGCTCGTCGTCAACAAGGAGAACGGCGCCCTGCAGGCGGCGGCCGTCAAGGGCCCGGCTTTCGGAGAACGGCGAAAGGCCTTGCTCGGGGACATCGCCGCGGTGACAGGGGCGACGGTCCTTTCTGAAGAGCTGGGCCTGGCGCCTGCGAATGCCGGCATGGAGCACCTCGGGCGAGCGCGGCGCGTATCCGTGACTGCGGGCAAGACGTGCATCGTCGATGGCGCCGGCCATTCCCGGGAGATCGGCGACCGCTGCACTGCCATACGGGAGCAAGCCAGGCAGACCGATTCCAACGATGACCGCGAGTGGCTGTCAGAGCGTCTCGCGAGACTGGCCGGCGGGGTGGCGGTCATCCGGGTCGGGGGCAGTTCGGAAGACGAGGTCAAGGAACGCCGCGACCGGTTCGACAACGCCCTGCGGTCCTCACGAGCGACGATGGAGGAAGGATATCTTCCCGGTGGCGGTACCGCTCTCCTCCAGGCAGCGAGGGATCTGGACGGGATCGACCCGGCGAACATCGACCAGAAGGCGGGGATCGACATCGTCGGGAGAGCCCTTCGCGAACCGGCGCGACGTATCGCCGAAAATGCCGGTCACGAGGGTTCGACGGTCGTGGCGCGCCTGTCCGCCCGGTCGGACGAAAAGACCGGTTTCGACGCCAGGAACGGGCACGAGGTCGACATGGTGGATGCGGGAATCATCGATGCTGCAAAGGTCGTCCGCACCGCCTTGCAGACTGCGGCTTCCCTGGCGAGCCTTGCGATCACAACGGAGGCCCTGGTGTATCGTGGTCCACTGCAGGTGCCCAGCTCCCCGATCGACGACGAACTCAGGTACATGAGCGACGCGTTCTGAATTGCGCGCCGGTCAGGACGTTCCCCGAAGCAATCGTGCATGCCGCGTCATCGGCGCATGAACGGGGAGAACAGGGAATCCCGGGAATTCGGCCGATATGCGTTGTCACGGCCGAGGAATTCATCCGGGCGACGTCCATGGGCTCGGTGGGTCGCGGGCCCCTTCGAAAGGTTCGCAGCCGGCATCGCTTTCGGCAAGGAATCGCAGTCGCGCTTGCCCTGGCAGGGCATCGGGCTTCTGCAACCGACCCCCGGCGCCCAGCGTGCCTCGATTCTCGAGAGCAACGTGATCGTCATGAACGAGACCGCGGGCCGCCCGACAAGGCCATCATGGGCCGGACGAGGCGGGGGCGGACTTCCTCTTACTGCCAAGGCCCCGTGGCGAAGCGTTCGACCGCATGCCGATTGACCGTCAGCCCGAGACCGGGCCGGTCCGGAAGCATGATGTAACCGTCCTCGATCGCGGGGCGGTTTTCATATAGTTCGTCCCAAAAGGCGTCGCGGCGGACGTCGGGGTAACACTCGACGAATGTCGGATTTGAAATTCCGGCCATGAGATGCATGGCGATGTGCGGTTCGGCGACGTGACCCATGGTTACATCGGCAAGGGCAGCGGCACCGGCGATCTTGAGCCACGCTGTGATTCCACCCCCCCGATTGGCGGTGACGTTCAAGACGTCCACCGACTCCCCGGCCAGCAATTCGTAGCAGCCAAAGACCGAAAGCTCGGATTGGCCGGCACAAACCGGCACGCCCGACTTCTGGCGCACTTCGCGCAAACCCCGGGAGACGTTGCGCCAGTGGACGGGCTCTTCCAACCAACAGGGGTTGCAGTCCCTGATCAGCATGGCGAACCGGACAGCTTCGGCGGGGACCCAGGCAAGGTTCGAATCGACAACGATGGCGAAGTCGTCTCCGGCAGCGTCGCGGGCGACACGCACCCTTTCGGCGTCTTCCTGAATGTCGAGCCTTCCGACCTTGAACTTGATGCCGGCGAGGCCGATATCCTTGTAGAACGTGATCTCGTCGCGAATACCCTTCTCGTCAAGGCAGGTTTCGTAATACCCCCCAATGCCGATGATCGGCACACGGTCGGTACGGCCACCGATCAGCTTGTAGACGGGCAGCCCACAGGTCTTGCCCTTGAGGTCCCAGAGGGCGACGTCAACGGTTGATATAGCCTTTATGACGGCATCGGGTTCGGGGGCCTTGGTGGCATGGGCGATCATCTTCCCCCAGTGCTCTTCGACCATCAGCGGGTCGCGGCCGACCAGGATCTCCCGGAACGGACCATGGATGAGTTCGAAGAACCGGGCGCTGTAGGAATTCTCGTTTCCGACGCAGACTTCGGCGGTTACACCATCATCAGTGGAAATCCTGCAAAGGACCGATGACCGCTTTGTGAGTTGGTAGGTGCCACCGCTGAATGTGAGCGGAAACCCGGATTCGATCTGGCGGGTTTCGATATTGGTGACGCGCACGAATTTCTCCTCTCCACGGCGCCGGGAACCGCAATTCAGTCACTGGGTCGTTTCCGGCGTGTCTTCCTTTTGAACCAGTACACCCGCCACACAGATCACAAAGGCAAGAAATGTCAGTAAAGTCGAAACCGCTGCCAGTACCGGCGAGACTTCCCATTGGATGCTGCTGTACATCTTCACGGGAAGTGTCTGGGTGTCGATGGTTGTCAAAAACCAGGCGATGACAACTTCATCGAAGGAAATCAGGAAGGCGAACAACGCGCTCGCGACCAGCGCCGGCTTCAAGAGCGGCAGGGTGACCTTTATGAGGGTGTGGATGCGGCCTGCCCCCATGACGCGGGCCGCCGCCTCCAGATTGGGGTCAACGTGGCGCAATGCCGCCATACACAGGACGATAACGAAAGGCGTTCCGTGCAGCGTGTGACCCACCACGATACTGAACGTGGTACCGGACAGGCCCAAGGTGGCAAAATACATGTAGAGCCCGAGTGCGATCACGATCACGGGTACGAACATCGGGGTCAGAAGGAACAGCGTGACAAGGCGCTTGCCGGGGAATGTTCCGCGCACGAGTCCGTAGGCCGCCGTGACCCCGAAGAAAAGGCACGTCAACGTGGACAGCACGGCAACGACAATGCTTTGCCGGGTCGTCTCCATCCAGGCATCGTCGAAAAAGTACTTCTCGTAAAGGTAGGTCGACAAGCCTTGGGGCGGGAAGACGAACTCGTCCGAATCGCCGAAGGACATCGGGATCACGACCAAGCTTGGCAGGATGAGGAACAGGAAGACGGCCCAGGCCGCGATCGTATTGGCATTTGACGAATGCCAACCGCTGCGCTCGACGGTTGCGGCGGATTTGGCCCCCTTGCCGGTCATGCGGCGATCCTTTCCTGCCCAAATACCTGCCCGCCCCGCACCCTTGCCAGCAGCACCATGAACGTCGACGCAATCAGCATCAGGATGACGGCGATTGTCGACGCCATCCCCCAATCCAGCGACTCCTTGATATGGAAGTCGACAAGGTTTGCGATCATCAGGTCCTTGCGGCCACCCAGCAGCGCCGGCGTGATAAACTGGCCCAGGGTCAGGATGACAGTAAGGAGGACGCCGGCGAGGATGCCCGGCATGCTCAGCGGAAACGTGATGCGCCAAAAGATACGCCAGGGCCCAGCACCCATGATTTCGGCGGCCCTGCGCAATACCGGGTTCTGGGCCAGTAGGCTGACAAGGATGGGAAAGACCATGTACGGCAGGTAATTATGGGTGAGGCCGACATACACGCCGAAGCGGTTGAACATCATCTCAAGCCCGGCTTCCGGCCCAAAGGCGAGACGGATTGTCGTATTGGCAACGCCCTGGTAGCCGAGAAATACCATGAATGCGAAACTCTTGACCAAGATGCTGGTGTAGAAGGGAAGCAACAGGAACAGGGCCATGAGTGCACGTCGCCGCGGCGGTTGTCGGGCGAGGTAGTAAGCCACCGGATAGGCGAGAAGCAGGGTCAGGGCCGCTGTGGCAAGCGAGACCTCGATCGTCGTCCACAGGACCCGCGGATATAGGGTGCTGGCAAAAAACTCCTCATAATGTCCAAATGTGAAGCCTTCGCCGGAAAAACTGTAACCGACGATCATCAGAAGCGGCAGCAGGAACACTGCCGCCGAGAAGGCAAGGAAAGGCACTACGAATGCCATCGGTTACTCCAGAGCTTTTCCTGTTTCTCCGGTTCGGGGAAGATCCCGGGCACCGTGAGCCCCCAGGTAACGAGGCGCCTGAACGGAACCAGACACGAAAAGGTCCGGGCCGCGCTCGAAGTCGTCCCGGGCCTTTTTGCTGCGTGCCGCATGGTTGCGGCTAGAATGCCTTCAGGTGATCAGCCACTCGGCATATTTCTTTTGCAGTCGCGTCAGGTTTTCCGCCCAGTATGCGACATCGACACTAACGTTATTCGGATCATCCAGATTCGGTAACTTGGCAAGAGTTTCCGGCGGAAGGTTGGCCGCCGCCGTTCTGTTGACGATACCGAACGCCAGGCGAACGGCAACGTTCCTCTGGACCGTTTCGGTGAGGAAGTAGTTGATGAGCTTCATCGCGTTGTCCTTGTTCTTGCTGCCCTTGGGCACGATGAAGCAAAGCGGCGTGGAGACGACGCTGTCGTACACGAACTCCATGTCGAGGCCCTGTTCCTTGCCCGCCTCGACCCGACCGCTGTAGGTGTAGACAAAGTCGATCTCTTTCGACTGGAGCAAGGAAATGGTCTGCGGCGTTTCCTTGATCCAGTGCTTGCAGTAGGGTTTGATGCGATCAAGGGACTTGAACGCCCGATCCTCGTCGAGGGGATAAAGATCCTTCGGCGACACCCCGTCGGCGACCAGTGCGCGTTCCATTTCTTCCTGAGGGCGGGCACGCATACCGCGACGGCCAGGAATCCCCTCGCCATCCCAATACTCGGGCCAGGTGCGGGGATGCTTGCCCATGTCACCATGCGAGGACGGCCGATAGGCGATGCCCCCGAAGTAGTAGAAGGTGCCCAGGGCAGACTCCCACTGCCACTCGGGAAAGGCGTGATTCGACAAATCGACAATGTTGGTATCGATGGGTTCAAGCAGGCCCTCTTTCATGGCCACCATGGAAGGTGCCCCGCCGAGCCCGATCACGTCCCACTCGATGTTCCCGGTTTCCACCTGCGCCTTTATCTTTGACACGTTTCGTCCTGTCGGAATCGGGATGGTCTCGATTCCTGTTTCTTCCTGGAACGGATTCAGGAATATCTCTTTCATGATATCGAAATTGCGGCCGCCGTCGGCAGCGTACGAAACCTTTCCGGCTGCCTTTGCGCTTCCGGGCACCAGGACAAACGGCGCTCCAATGGCAAGGCCCGCGCCGACGGCCGCCGTTCTGGAAAGGACCTGGCGGCGTGACGGATTCGAAACCGGATCCGGCTCCCGTTTCGCCAAAGTTTCGGTTTTTTTTGTTGTCATGGGATTTTCCCTTTCGGTTGGTTGCACGATCCGGACAGTCTCGGAAGAAGACAGCAGGCGGCCTCGCGACCATCGCCAGATTCACCAGTCGACTCCGGTTGGCCACACTGCATTCCGATCCGTACTGGATCATGACTCCTAGGCTGTTGGTGATACATTACCGCGAATCCCGGTGTAGTAAATGAAATATTACTTTGTTAGTGACGTGAACTTGGCCGGGCCGCACACCCGTCGTCGCAAACAGCGTGACTGGACCTGGCTTCGACCGGGTTTCCGTCAACGGTGCGGACGGTTCCGTTCCCGGCATGGATCCGGATTGAAACGCCGGCGCGGTCCCGGACGGTCAAAAGGAGTGTCATGATAACAGGCCCGAGCCGTTTCGATGCGATCGTGGTGGGTGGCGGAATTGTCGGCTGCACTGCGGCCTACTACCTGGCCCGCCGGGGACTGGCGGTTGCTCTCGTTGAGCGCCACAGGGTGGGCGGCGGCACCACCAGTGCCAGCTTTGCCTGGATCAACGCCACCGCGAAGGTGGCCGAGGACGCCTATCTTCGGCTGAATGCCATGGGCACCGCCCGACACAGGGAACTCGCGGCCGAGCTCGGCGAGGAAGACCTCGGGTACCATCCGGCCGGCATGCTGCAGTGGGTGCCTGCCGGCAACGAGAGCCGGCTGAAGGCAATGCGCCATCGCGCCGAACGCCTGCAGGCCCTCGACTATCCGGTTGCCACCGTGGGCGCCCGCGTGTTCGCCGCCCTCGAACCGCATGCCCGCTGCGGGGATGACGGCGAGGCACTGGTGGCGATGGCCGATGCCTGGCTCGACGCGCCCAGGTTCGCGCGGCACCTGGCCGGTGAACTGCGCGCCATGGGTTCATTGGTCTTCGAGCAATGCGAAGCAAAGGAACTCTCGGTAAGTGACGACGGCGTGGTCACCGGCGTGGTCACCGAGAAGGGCCGGCTCGAGGCCGCACACGTGGTCGTGGCGGCGGGCCCCGACACGCCCGAGGTTCTGGGCAAGCTCACCGGCTTCGAGGCCTTCGCCACCCGCTTTCCCATGAACCGCGTTCCCGGCCTCCTGGTCACCAGCCCGAGTACGGCCCCCGCGAGGCTGCTCCGCCACATCACCTACTTCGACGTGGAGCCCGGCGAGATCCACCTGCGCCCGGCTCCCAACGGCGGGTTGCGGATGGGCGCGCCGGAAACCGATGGATGGGTGGCGGAAGACCCTTCGCCTGAGCAGGTCCGCCGCGCCGCGATCGAGCTTCTTCGGCGCGCGAAAGCCGCGCTTCCCGGCTTTCCCGGCGAGGACTGCATCGACGCGTGCGACATCGCCATCGGGATCCGGCCGGTTCCGCATGACGGCAAGAGCATTGCCGGCCCATTCCCGGGGGCCGAAGGGCTGCACCTGATCGCGACCCACAGCGGCATTACCCTGGCACCCGCGCTCGGCGAACTCATGGCCGACGCCATCGCCGATGGCGTGACACCCGAGCTGCTCAGGCCGTTCTCGCTGAAGCGTTTCCCGGGGTTCGTGTGACCGAAGGCATTGTGGTGCTTCGACGGAATGGTGCATGTTTGCGCCCCGACCGCCGCAAACCCGGCACCTGAAACCATTTTGTCAGCCTGCCCCGGCAAGTGCTTGATCGCGGGCAGGACGAGGATCGCCGGGGTGGTGGGACACGTTTCTTTCCTTGCGCCATCGTCCATTTCTCGGGGCGCGGCACGGCGCCCGGGAACTCGTCGATCGCGGGGTGGTTTTTCTTGACGTTCAGGCGCCTGCTTCTCGCAACGACCACGGCCCGGCGGAGGCCAGTCCGGGCGGGCCACTTCTTCTTTTTCTGACCTGAACCCGAGGGAGTGGACGGCAGCCGCCGGGACAGCAATCAGAAGATCCCGGAACCCGCTTCCGGCGAAGCGCAGGCAGATTGAGATCGCCCGCCCGGACTCGACCGCCGGAAAAAATCTGCTTGGGAAGGAAGAGGCCGAGGGGTTCCCGGGTTGTTCCGATTTCCAGGAAATCCGATGTCAGCCCAAACCGGGAAAGCTACCGTGCTGACCAGCGACATGGTTTGAAAAACAACACTGCGTCTGTTCATGTTGCAGAGGCTGCCGAGGAGAGCCGGATCATCGACCGAAGCGCACAGCCCGTGACCCCTGCAAGTCGCCTTCTTCGTCCTCGAACGCTTCCGGCGCTCTTCACCGACTCGCGTAACGCGCTCACCGGTCCTCGCGACTGCTTCTACACCGTTCCGGCCACTTCAGGCTGGTTGGGGAAATAGTCCTCGAATCCGCCTTCCCGGTATACGTCCGCCGTACAGCAGTGCAAACCTCCCCCGAACGCGTATGCGTCACGAAGATCAACTTCGACAACTTCCATTCCGAGACGGTCGAGTTGCTCCGCCTGATGAACTTCCGACTTCTCCACGCAAACGGTCTTGGGATCAAGCACGAGGACATTCATCGACAGCCATGTCGACGAATAGCACAGCGGCGGGGGCGAATTGTGGGCAGGGCGGGCAGCGTCGACGATTTCCCAGTCGTTCCGTGTGAACAGTGCTCTCTGATCGTCCGGTAAGCGGCGTTCGGGATTGTTCAGGATGAGGCCCGGCCTGATCGGCGTGAAGGTCGCATCGATATGAATCGGGTACGGGTCTCCCGGAAAATTTGCTGCATGGACCCTGTGTTCCGGAAAATGGCGCCGAATCCATTCGATTCCCTTCAGGTTGGTCGTGAACCCATGCTGTACAACCAGGTCCTTTCCGAATCGCAAGACGTCCGCGGCGTCGAACAGCGGTTCCTCTTCCGTCGTCACGAAGAATTTTTCCGCTGTCCACTCCAGCCTCGTTTCGATGCTGATGTTTCCGGAAAGGTAATCGGGGCGATAGTCGCCGTCGGTCAGCCTCGGTTTCGGCGCAGCCTCGTGCCGAAAGTTCGGGTCCTCCTCCCAGTAGCTCTTCAACAGGGGACGGTAGCACAGGTATTCGAACCAGCGGCAACGATAGGACATTGTCGCTTCCAGGATTTCATTTCCGACCGTCAGCAGGACATCGCGGGGTGGCATGCATCCAAACCCACTGCCGGTTTCGAAATCCGGCGTGATGACAGGTTGGGAAAAGTCGATCGGAGTCGGGCGGTCAACCCTGATGCCGCGACCACGCAGCATTTCGGCAAACGCGTCAAGCAGCTCGTTGCCCCGATCGATCATGTCCTGGGGTCGCTTTCCCCATTGCCCCCTCATGTCGGAGTCCTCGGGGACCTTTGCTTCGAGGGCCGGCTCCGGCGGTGGAATGTGACAGTCCGTCGCGTATCCGACGATGATGTGCTTGAGCGGGTCCCATTCGTTCAAACTGTTGACGTGCGTCCTGTCCGGTGACCAGTTCACG
>JAPOVX010000126.1:1668-2785 GCA_026707935.1 Paracoccaceae bacterium | reverse complement strand
GAGGCTTATCTGTACTGGAACAGCCAGATTCTTCCAAAGGAAACAGCAGGAGTGCTGATCCGTATTCGGGAGGCAAGCGGCACACTGTTTGACTCCACATTTCTGAACTACCGAGTGTCGGAGCAAACTAGGTTGCGCCAAATCACTGCGGAGATCTTTGTCCACGAGGGGTTGGACAGCGCGGTTAATATCGACCGGGAATCATTCAACTACAGCCATCCTCACTTTCTGTTCATCCAGCTATGGCTGCATCGAGCTCTCCGGCTCCTGGTGAATCGCCTGAAGCACCTGGCGGCAGCCGACTTAGCCCGCGACAGGGCGGCGCTTCACAGCGGGGCGATCGCATACGCCATGCAAGTCTGGGAGCGCCGGTTGGGGGATGACGCGGATCCGCCCTTCGCAGACCCATCGGTGAAGTCGTTGCCCGCTGAGGTCGGTGCCACGGACATCGAATGGCCTCCTGAACGCATCCTCACTAGCCGCGGCAAGCCCGCCGGAACGGCCCGGCTGGGAGCGCTGGCCGCCGTCCTGGAGGCGTACGGCGTCCTGTCCAGCCTCCCGGCTGAAGATCGAGCAGCAGTCATCCGCGATATTGTTGGCATTCCCGAAACGGACGCATGACAGCCCCGCCCGATGACACGGGTCGGCGGATCGCCGCCGACGTAGTGCCCGCGCCGGTCGATGAACTAGCAGTGCCGGTGAGGCTGAACGAGCTCTTCCCATGGCATCGGCCGCGAAAGCAATTGGTGAGGGAGGAACAGTGGATTCAATTGTCCCGCCGCCTGATCGAAAGGGAACGGGGAAGGCCAGGACTGGCCGAGGCCACCGGTGCGGAAGTACGCTATTTGACATTGCCAGGAATCGATTACTTGGACGTCCGCCTCTTGGCCAAGCTATGCCAAGAGCTGAACTGCCATTTGACCAGCACCGGCTTTCAATCTGGTGGCGAACGCAACGCGTACGTTGCCCGGGCACAACTCCGTGAAAAATCCCTGATCGATGCCGGGCACATCACCAGCCGGTCGCATACATTTGCACGAAGATTCGAAGACATCATTCACGCCGACGGTCAGGCTTACCGGGACTTGAAGCGCCGGGGGCCCTTCCACATTGCGAA
>JAPOVX010000126.1:0-1658 GCA_026707935.1 Paracoccaceae bacterium | reverse complement strand
ATGCATGCGGCTCGATCGCCGCACCAGCCGCAGACCACGCCAACCGCTTGATCGAGGCCCTGCACAGAATCGTGGAATTGCAATTCGAACTCATGAGCAGCCGCTGGCTTCTTTTCATTACCTCTGATGTCCGCCCGAATTCTCTTGCGCAGGAGACATTGGATCGCCTCTGCGACGCGATTTTTGAAAATGCTGAAGCGGACGAAGAATTCAGGCACAGCGCCACGCCCCTGTTGGGCGCAGACGAGTCCGACATCAGGGCCGCCGCAAGCGCGGCATCGAAAACACCCGGCACGACATTTCTCCAGCTGTTTTCGCTGGGGATTGCGAAATGGCTCCTTCATCTGGCGCATACCAAGCATTGGGATATGAAGACCCACCATCCCTTCTGCTACTCGACGATGCCTGTGCCCAACGACACGCCCTCCATGGCGTGTCTTGCCTTCGAATTTGTGCCGCCTCCTGCCGGCCTTCAGGATCGGTTTGGTGTCTCACGGGCTGTTCCTGCCCGCAATACGGAGCTTGAGGACACAGCTCTCCGCGCCGTCGAAAAAATCGGGGGCATGGCCAATGCAGATTCCCGCCTCAGGTCAGATGCCGCGCTTCGCACACGCGTGACTAGAGATCTGCGGTTTTGGCTGGAAGAAGCCGGCTACGAAGCTTCGGCGCTGAAACCGCTTCAGGCGTAGGCGAACAGGGCACCGTTAGTCGCCGACCGTCGAGTGCCGCTCTGATGGACATTGCAACGGCCTCCGCCATGGGGGGAGGCACCGCCTCACTTACCTGGTCAATTTGCGCCGAGAGGGTTCCGTCCAATACGTAGTCGTCTGGAAACCCTTGAATCCGCATAGCCTCAAATACGCTGAGCCGCCGGTTCCCATTGGGATGAACGTGCACTTCTCGATGTCCGAAAGATACGGTGATGCTCGGCTTGTTCCATGCCAGCGTCTTGAAGCTCCGCCCGGATGAATCTCCCTCAATGAGAGAGCCGTCAAAGAACCTGCGCGACTTCGGGGTCATGCACCAGTGATTGGGATGGGCAGGAATCTCTTCTGGCCCCAAGCCACGAACGAAGTACGCGGGTGACGGTAGCCCACAAATTGCGTCCTTGACAGTCCTTCCCCCCTCAGTGCCATTAGGCGGCATCCACCGCCTGCTCGGGCGCTCATCCTTGGGTAAGGCAAGTATGAACAACCGTTTACGGCGTTGCGGGACAGAATGGCGGGCCGCGTCGACGAGGAAATCAAATACTTCAAAATCGTGCTTCCTCAAGCGTTCGATCTCGCGCTCAAGTAGTCGTCCGCCCTCCGCCTTCGCCAAATCGGGAACATTCTCCAAGAGGACAAAGTCTAGTGGACTACGGTGCCGATGGAGCCTTAGGGCAATGGTGAAGAAATGCCGGACCAGCTTGCTCCGCGGATCATCTGCCGACCGCGAGACGTTGGCCCGAGAAAAGCTCTGGCAGGGCGGGCCGCCGATCACGCCGGACGGCCGGAAACTTCCTCTGAAATCACGGTCCATGTCCGCGAGGCGAATCTTGCGGATGTCGGCGACATAGCCGCGGGCGCCACCTGGTCGATTGCGGTTCCAAGACGCGATCGACCCCGCCCGGATGTCATAGGCCAAGCCAATGTCAAATCCGGCCTGCTCAAAACCTA
>JAPOVX010000113.1 GCA_026707935.1 Paracoccaceae bacterium | reverse complement strand
ATTCAATCGAAGCCTGGAAGCACGAGCACGTCTTTCTGGGCGCGGACCAGGCCCGCAACGAACGTCGGACATGGATAGTCGTCGGCTTGACGGCGACCATGATGGTCGCGGAGATCTTTGCCGGAATCGTATTCGGTTCGATGGCGCTCCTGGCAGACGGAATTCACATGGGGTCGCATGCCGCAGCGCTTTCGATTTCCGTCTTGGCCTATGTCTACGCGCGCAGGTATGCCCGCGACAATCGATTTTCCTTTGGAACCGGCAAGCTCGGTGAGTTGGCCGGATTTTCCAGCGCCATCCTCTTGTTCGTGTTTGCTTTGCTGATCGCATACGAGTCCGTCACCCGACTGATCTCGCCAGTTCCCATTCGATTCAACGAGGCGATCGCCGTCGCGGTTCTGGGTTTGATCGTCAACCTGGTAAGCGCTGCCCTGCTGCACACAGGTGGTACGGAAGTACAACACGGACACGGGCATGGGCATGGGCATGGGCATGGGCATGGACACGGACACGCGCACGGACACCACGACCACAACATACGCGCTGCCTATCTGCATGTCCTGGCGGATGCATTGACGTCCATCCTTGCAATCGTCGGACTGCTTGCCGGGCGTATCTACGGGTGGATCTGGATGGATCCACTAGTGGGTATTGCAGGTGCCACCGTGATCAGCATTTGGGCGCTTGGCCTGCTTCGCGGCGCGGGAGCCGTGCTACTCGACACATTGCCCGATGCCACGCTGTCCGATCAGATTCGCCAAATACTGGAGGACAACGGGGACCGGGTATCTGACCTGCACCTGTGGAGGGTCGGACCCGGTCACATGGCAATGATCGCCTCGGTGATTACGGATGATCCCCGGGAACCGGGCCACTACAAGTCGAAACTC
Organism: Paracoccaceae bacterium; assembly: GCA_026707935.1. Lineage (GTDB taxonomy): Bacteria > Pseudomonadota > Alphaproteobacteria > Rhodobacterales > Rhodobacteraceae > JAPPHA01. The sequence continues at coordinate 20,400 of JAPOVX010000113.1, read as the reverse complement.
GGTAATTTGACCCAATTGTCGCACCTGACGGTCGAGGTCCAACCGTGCAAGGGCACGCAACACGCAAATTGAGGCAATTCATCGCTGAAATCGCCCGTAAACGCCGGCACGTGAACTCGTCACCGCAACTCACGTGACGTCGGCTCAGGGGAAGCGAAGGCCGCGCCTCCCCGCAATGCCTTGGGCGACAACGGTATCGTCGGGCGCACCGCCCATTGCAGTCCGAATGTCGGGCCGGTCATATGAACAGGTACGGGCAGGGTCGAGACGAACCGGTTTCGCGAAACCTGACGATCGGTCTTGTCGGGATTCACGGAACCTGACCAGGCGGCCCGGCGAGTGCGTACCGGGACATGCCCGTGGTGGCGTTACGGGGGGGCAGCCGGGTTTTCCTCGATCGGCTGTCCAGACCTGCCCGCCAAGTCACGGGTTTTTCATCCGGTCGCAACGGGAACGGACAATGGAATACCGCGACCTTCTTCGCACGAGCTGGCGATACCTTGCCTTCGGATCGCTGTTGACGTGCCTCGGCACCCTTGGAAGCGCTTATTTCGTCGGGCTGTTCAACGGCGACATTCGCCGGGAGTTCGAACTCTCCCACGCTGATATCGGCCTGGTTTTCTCGATCACCACGCTCGCCAGCGGTCCGGCATTGATCTGGCTTGGCCGGAAGATCGACGATGTAGACTTGCGTCTCTACAGCATCTCGCTCTTCGCGGGATTTGCCGCCGGTTGTTTCCTGGTGGCATCGTCGACGTCCATCATCGCGATCGCTGCCGGGATTTTCCTCGTTCGCCTGATCGGCGACTGGCTGATCGTGCACACGGCAGTCACCAGCATGGCCCGATACTTCGGCTCCAGGCGCGGGACAGCCCTGGGATCCGGAGCCGTTGGCTACGCGCTGGGACCGGCCGTGTTTCCGGTCATGGCGGCATTGCTCATCAACTCCGTGGGCTGGCGGGCAACATGGACGGCCATCGGCGTCGCGTTCCTTCTCGTGTTCATTCCTTTGGTTCTCTGGTTGCTGCGCGGGGAAGGCGAGGCTCACCGGCAGTTTCTAAAGCCCGAATCAACCGGAGACAGGCGGTCCGACGACGGAAATGCTTCCTGGTCCCGCCTGGAGGTTCTCCGCGACGTCCGGTTCTACCTCGTGATGCCCGTGGCCATCGGTCTTCCGTTCATCCTGTCCGGCTTCTTCTTTCACCAGGTTGCCCTGGTCGAGGCGAAGGGCTGGAACCTGACCCGGTTGGCAAGTTATTTCGTGGGCTTTGCAGCCGGAAAGGCCGCGATCATGCTCTTCATTGGCCCGTTGATCGACAGGTTCGGCGCTGCCCGCCTGTTGCCTTTCTATCCCCTGGCCATGGCGGTAGGACTGTTTGCGCTGGCAGCTTCCGACCATCCGGAGATTGCCCTCGCGTATCTTGTCGGATGCGGAATCTCGACCGGCATGTGGATGGTCATGACCGGGGCACTCTGGGCCGAACTCTACGGCGTGGCACATCTTGGCGCCATCCGCTCGATGGCCCAGGCCATCTTCATTCTATCCACAGCGCTCGGAACGGCGGGCATGGGATGGCTCCTGGACCTGGGGTTCACATTCGAGACCATCGCCCTGGCATCGATCGTGTATCTTGCTGTCGGCGTCGCGCTGTCGGTGTTCTTGGCGCGCAGGTAACGCCAATCCGTTGGGCGGGCCGTGCAGGTTGCCGGGCCGATCACCCCGGATCCGCCAGATACCGGATTATTCGTGTCTAGATGCTGTCGAGGGCCTGACCGAGATCGGCAACAAGATCATCGGGATCTTCGATTCCAACCGACAGTCGAACCAGGTCAAGGGGCACCGGCACGATGCGCCACGCGTTGTCCAGGGTCGGCTCCACCAGGCTCTCGACTCCGCCAAGTGATGTTGCCCGCTTGATGAGTTCGAGACTCCCCTGGAGGGCGGCAGCGCTCTGCTGGTCCGCCAGGCGAAACGCGAGCAATCCACCGAAACCCCCATCCATCTGCCGTTTCGCGACTGCGTGTCCCGGATGCCCGGGAAGTCCCGGATAGAGAACCTGCCTGACGCCTGGATGGCCGTCCAGGAACTCGGCGATCTGACGGGCGCTGTCCGCCGCGCGCCGGACGCGGAGATAAAGCGTTCGCATTCCCCGCAGCAGGAGCCAGGCTTCGAAGGGGCCAAGGATGGCCCCCTCGAGGTGGCGCTGTTCGAGCATCCGTGCGTGAAGGGAGCCCGAGTCATTACCGAATACGACCGCACCTGCCAGGACGTCCGAGTGACCGTTGAGATATTTTGTCGCGGAGTGAACGACGATGTCGGCCCCCATTTCGATAGGCCGGGTCAACACCGGTGTCGGGACAGTGTTGTCAACGACGACCCAGGCTCCGGAGTCACGGACAACGCCGACGGCGGCGGTCAAATCGACGATTTCGAACGTGGGATTGGAGGGCGTTTCGAGATACACCATCCTTGTCTTTCCGGGCCGGAACGCGCGCGCGAGGTCATCGACATTGCTGTTGGCGACAAAATCGACCTCGACGCCCCATGGAATGAGATTTGACTGGATCCACTTGAGGGTCCCTCGAAAAAGATCTCGTAGCGCAACCACGTGATCGCCGGGTTCGAGTGTTCGAAAAACTGCCGCGATTCCCGCCATGCCGGAAGCATAAAGCAGGGCGTTTTCACCGCCCTCCAGTCTCGCGAGCAGGGCCTCGGCCTGGACACAGCTTTCGGGTGTACCCCGCATGTATCCGGTTCCGCGGCTGTAGGTGAGGTCGCGGTTGCGCTCGGTCGTCACGCCGGGATGAATGGGCGGAATGACGGCGCGGGTTTCGGGGTCGATCCAACCCAGCGCCTGCGCAGCCAGCGTCTCCCTGCTCACCACATGGTTCTTGAACGGGTCTTCCGGTCGCCTCATCCCAGCGGTACGTCAAGAAAGGCGACGAAGGAAAACAGGCCGATAAGGGTCACAAAAGCCGCGCCCGAATAGTTCAACGTGTGGCGTGCGACAACGACACCCCTGCCGCCCGCGGCGCTGTCGACCATTCGCAGTGCGGTCTGCCGCGCGATAATGGCGCCGACGCCCAGTGCACAGATGGTCAAACCGATGCCGAGCGACATGGCAACAACCAGGATGAAGCCCGGATAAATCATGTCGTTGGCGATCGCGTAGAGCATGATCAGGACGGCTCCCGGACAGGGTACCACCCCGGCTGCAAAGGCCAGTATGCTTCCTTCGACCTTCCCTCCGTGGCTATGGCCGTGACCATGGCTGTGGCTGTGGCCATGACCATGGCTGTGACCGTGACCGTGGCTGTGGCCATGCCCGTGGCCGCCGTCCGCACTGGAGGCTGAGCCGAACGACGCCCGGACCGCCTGGTAGAGCATGTAGACGCCGATACAGGCAATGATCAGGAAGCTGCCCGCGCGCACCCCCGGAATGTCCGACAGCCCGATACCGAAGCCGACTTTCAGTACGGTGTCCGCGAGCCACACGATGACGATGGCCGAGATCACATGCACGATGGCTACCTGCGCTGCCATGACGAGTCCACGGGCAACCCGGACCTCGCGTCCGAGGAAATAGGAGACGATGATGAACTTGCCGTGGCCAGGGCCAAAGGCGTGAATGACTCCATAGGCAAAAGCGATGGCCAGACCAAGGAAGAAGGCGCCCAGGTCCTCCCCGCTCTGGATGGCATTCATGTGGGTTGCGACTTCGGCATTGGCGCGGCGCTGGAACTCGATCAAGTATTCGGTGAGCCCGGCAAATCCACCGGGTTCATCTTCGATGACCTCCACGACCGGCGCAGTGACGGTTTCGGTGGTCTGTGCGCCGGCAGCAGCGGCAAACACGGTTAGCGCGGGAAACAGGGCCAACAAAAGGATGGCCAAAAGGATTCCCCGCGTGCCACGATCCTGTCCGGTGTTCTTCATCTCTAACCTCCGCAATTGAGCGTAACGGGTTGACGATGGCCGGATTGGGCTCCCTTTCCGCGGGCGATCCTGAACTTGCAGCCCGGGTCCATCGCTCCCTGAACCAAAAGGAAACCTTCCTCCCGGAATTCGAAATCGACGTAGATCGACTCGTCGTGCAAACTTGCCACGACGTCGCCTGCCGCGGGATCGATTGGTGGATCCAGCGCGAAGGTAAAACGGTAGACCAGGCGCCCGTCGTCTGCGCGCGCAGTGAATTCCTCTATTTCCGGATCTTCCCGTTTCGTCCCGCCTTCCCAGACATGGACGAAATACCCGAAATCGGCGAGGGGATCGAATGCCCCCGCGCGAAGAAGATCGACCTCTGCCGGTCCCAGTTCGCCGTCCTGGTCGGCGTCAAAGGACGCGATGGTCCGGGAACTGAAGAATTCATCGAACTGCCACTCGTATGTGATGCCCGTTACCTTGCCGTTTTCAAATCGATAGATCATTCCGGCCTTGATCCAGACATCCGGATTGGCAAGGGCGGCGGCGGACCCCAGCACAAGGAGCATGGCTGCGGTGAGAAGCTGTCCAATCATGGTTCGGATCACCTCTCTGTCCTGGCAACGAACAAAATCGTCAATTGACAGGTTGATTGACATGTCAGATTGACTCGCTCGACATCATGATTGGCGCAAACCAAGGTGTCAAGTGCTTCGGGAAAAGGATTCGTGCCGCGACCATGGACCTGTTTTGGGAGTGGATAAAGCACCTGGCGACACCGTTCCCGCGTCATTTGCGGGACATGGGCTACGTCGAGGAGTCGAGGAATCTCGCCGCCCGGCAAGATCGATGCAGGGTAGCGTGGCGGCCTCACCTGGAGTGCACCCGGTCACTGATACTCGAGGCAGCGGACCGGTGCTGCCGGTTCGACAAGGCGCTCATCGTCGGATCCGGCCTGCTCTTCGACATCCCGACGGCGGAATTGAGCCAACGGTTTCGCGAGGTGATCCTCGCGGACATCCTGCATCCCTGGCGTGTGCGCAAGGCCGTGCGCTCCTTTGACAACGTCCGCCTGGCGAGCGTGGACATCACGGGGGCCGTCGAGACAGTGCATGCAGCGGCACGTGCGGGCCGGGGGTTGGACGTTGCGGTTTCCAGGCCGGACTTCTTTCTCGGCGACGACATTGATCTCGTCGTGTCAGCCAATATCCTTTCGCAGCTTCCGGTCATCCCGAACGGCTACGTGGCAGGACGCCACCACGGGTTGGCGCCTGGAGCGATCAGGGAGTTTTCGCGCCGGCTGGTGATCGGGCACCTGGACTGGCTGGCATCGTTCGCGTGCAACGTCTGCCTGGTATCGGACCTCGAGCGGCTTTACTGTGATGGCGAAGACGTCGTCGAGAGGGAAGAGTCGCTCTGGGGCGTCAACCTGCCAGGGGAAGGGCAGGAGTGGATTTGGGACCTGGCGCCACGCCCGGAGATCGAATGGTCCCGCGACATCAGGCACCGGGTCGTGGGTTACGCGGGATTCCCGAAGCATGCCTGGCGCAAACGGCGGCACGAATTAATCGGGGAGTGACGCCACTTCCGACGAGTCGGTCCATGGGGCCGGCGCAGCGGAGTCGGTCGCTGCGCGTATCGGGAAGCCATGCCGCGCCGGGGAAATCACGCGGGCGTTTCGGAACCCGGTTCGATCGTGACCTCGCATTCAGAGACTTCGTTCGTCGAGGACAACAACGCCTCCACGACCATCCGCTGCCCGCCCCGGAGCGAATGCTCGGCCAGCCTGGCCGCGCGGTCTCCATCCCCGTCGATCAATGCGGAAACGAGGTCGTCGTGCCGATGAAGAAACTCGCGTTCCCGGTTCTGCAGCGCAAGACCGAGGTGAACAATCCTCTCGTGTTGCTCCATCAGGTCGATGACCAACGCGGCGAGGCGCTGATTGCCCGATGATTCGGCAATGTAGCGGTGAAACTCGCGGTTCGCCTTCATGTATTCGGTTTCATCTTTTTGCTCGCGCCCGGCCGAAAAGCTCGAGACCACTGCATTGTTCAGGTTGAGGATGCGATCAGGGTCGACCTTTCCGGCGGCAAGCCGTGTGGCCACGACTTCAAGCATGAGGCGGAGCTGGAAGATCTCCTGGACATCGCGAAAGGTGACTTGCGAAACCATGTTTCCCCTGCGTCCCCGGGAGACGACGAGACCTTCCTGGCGAAGCCGCAGGAGTGCGCTGCGGATCGGCGCCTTGCTGAACCCGTAACGTGCAAGCAGGGTTGCTTCGGAAATGTCGTCGCCGGGCTGCAAAGCGCATGAAATGATGTCGTCCTTGATTGTCCTGTAGGCAATTTCGTTGAGATTCTTGCCGGAAGACATGGACGTGTTTTCCCCGGGGCGGTTCGCATTGCCCGGCTTGTATTCACCGCGTGGCGTCATGGTTCGCAAATGGCTTTAGGTCCGGTGTCGTGTCCTTGGCGGTTCCCTTTCTTATATGCCATATATCAAGTTGGCGCACGGGGAATCCCGGAAAACCGCCGGCCGGCGTCGCCGTCAACCGACATGATCCCCTCAAGAGTCCGTTCAGGGCACGGCCCCGCCTGCGCCCGGACGGGCGGCGTGCCGGTCCGTGACGGCGACGATGCCACACGCATGAACTAACCGGGAATCGTCGGCGAGAAGCATCTCCAACGGCATTCCGCCACAAGAGTCCGCATGATCTGGATATCCCGAATTCGCAGGAGATCTTCCTCTTGAAGCGCACCTCCGATCCTGCCAAGTTCCCGTACCGACAGGGCAAGCTGCCAACGCGAGAATCCCCGGCGCCGACCCGTGTCACGTTGACATGCCCATCAACATGTAACATAAACTGTAGATGAGAATTGTGATCATTCATGACCGGTCCCATACAGTTTGAATTCGAACCGTTCTTGAAGTTCACACAGGACTTTGGGAGGAAACGATGCCGTACGATCGCACACTGAAATCTCTGACTGCCGCAGCAACGGTCGCTGCCGCCATGGCACTTCAGGCCGCGCATGTCCATGCCGCCAGTGTCGTCATGCTGGATCCATTCCCTCCAACCCGCGGCTGGGCCATGGAAACCGACGACTCCTTCACCCTGATGAGAGCCGGTTGCCTCGAAGGCCTGGCCCGGATCGACTTCGACCAGAAAATGCAGCCTTCGCTCGCAACGTCCTGGGAGCAGAGCAGCCCGACGTCGTGGGACTTTTCGATCAGGCAAGGCGTCAAGTTCCATGATGGACAGGATCTCAATGCCGCGGCCGTCGTCAATTCGTTGACTCACGTCTTGACCGCGGAAGTTCCCGCGCGTGCCATCAACCCGAAGGTCGTCAGCGGGGTCGAGGCGATCGACGATTATACCGTCCGGATTTCCACGCCGAGCCCGAGCGTGCTGTTGCCGTATCGGCTGGCCTCGGCGAACGCGGGCATACTTTCGCCCGCGGCATATTCGGATACGGGCGCCATCAACCCGGTCGGAACCTGCACCGGACCATTCGTCGTGACGGAAATTCTTCCGAAGCAACTCCTGCGGATGGTGGCAAACGAGAACTATTGGGGCGGCGATGTCGGAATCGCGGAAGCCGAGGTTCACTATGTCCAGGATGGCAACACGCGTGTCACCCAGCTCAGGAGCGGTGAGGCGCAAATCGGCACCAAGATTCCCCTGGGTGCGAGAGCCAGCCTGGAAAATGACCCGGCGTTTGTTGTCCATGCGCTCGAGATTCCGCGTACGACAGCGATGTACCTCAACAACAAGCAGGAACCGTTTTCGAATCCGCTGATCCGGAAGGCAGTTCAGGCAGCCGTGGACATCAGGGCGATCGTTGCCAGTGCCTACGAGGGCATAGGCACGCCAGCAATCGGCCCGTTTGCGCCGTCAGAACCCTGGGCTCCGGCGATCGAGGCCGCCGCCTACGATCCGGAACGGGCAAAGGCCCTGCTGGAAGAGGCAGGCATAGGGCCCGGCGAGCTTTCACTCGAATTGCGTGCCTACAACTCGCGTCCCGAGTTGCCGGACGTGGCCCAGATCATTCAACAGCAGTTGAAAGAGGTTGGCATCAATGTTGCCGTCATCATCACCGACTGGGCTGGATTGGAACCGAGCTTCATGGGAGGCACATACGACATGGCCATGATGTCGCGGGGTCACCAGCTCGATGTCGCTGACCCTCTCGGGTTCCTGCAGGCGGACTACACCTGCGACGGCAGTTTCAACGTGTCGCACGTCTGTAATGGTGACATCGATGCGCTCCTGCAAAATGCGGCTGGCGTGGCTGACAACGACGAACGGTTCGCCATCTACGAAAAGGTCGCCCGCTGGCTCCAGGAAGATGCCATCAACATCTTCATCGTCCACCAGCAGGAGACGAATGCGGTCCAGGCCAACGTCAAGAACTTCCGTACCCATCCGCTCAATCACTACTACCTGACCAAGGAAATCGTGATTGAAGAGTGAGTGTGAACTGACTGGAGAGGGCTAGACATGTCGTGCAGGTTCAAGCCAAAGTTCATCACGTTCGATGCATATGGAACCCTCGTGGACTTCCAGATGTCGTCAGTCACCCGGAATCTTCTGTCCGACCAAGTGGGAGAGGACGAGATGGGAGAGTTCCTGGACGACTTCGAAGCCTACCGCATGGACGAGGTCCTAGGGGCATACAAGCCGTACCCCCAGGTCATCATGGATGCGTTGCGGCGGGCCTGTCAGCGACGTCGCGTCGATTACCGCGAAAGCGACGGGGAGGAAATCGTCGCCGCCATACCGACCTGGGGTCCCCATGCGGAGGTTCCCGACGCGCTGAACGCGCTTGCGGAACACTACCGGCTGGTCATCCTTTCGAACGCAAAGGATGACCAGATCAAGTTGAACGTCGAAAAGCTCGGCGCGCCGTTCCACGCCGTGTTCACGGCCGAGCAGGCCCGTGGGTACAAGCCTCAATTCCGGCCTTTCGAATACATGCTCGAAATGCTGGACTGCGATCAGTCCGAAATCCTGCACGTTTCGGCGAGCCTGTGGTACGATCTCATTCCTGCCCATCACCTGAGGATCACCGAAAAGGTCTACATCAACCGCGGTTACGAACCGTCGACTCCATTCTATGGTTACACCGAACTGGAGGATCTCAGCGAATTGCCGGGCTTGCTGCTCGACTAGTGTTTCAGCTTACGCGTGACAGATGAAATCTGTTCCCTACTGGCTCGATACCGCGCCTCCATTTGAAGGTGGAGCCACGGGGTCAATAGGGGGGCGTGTCGATGCCGCGGTAATCGGGGGCGGTCTCACCGGACTGTCTGCGGCAGTCGGCCTTGCCCGAAACGGAGCAGATGTCGTTCTGTTCGAAAAAGACCGGGTCGGCTTCAGCGCATCCGGCCGCAACGGCGGAATGTGCACCCCCGGCATGGTCATGGACTTCCCGAACGCCGTCGAGAGATTCGGAGCGACGCGTGCGCGGGAGATGTACCTGTCCTACAACGCCGCCATCGACCTCGTGGAAAGGCTCATTGTCGAGGAAGAAATCGACTGCGACTTCGCGCGCACGGGCAAGCTCACCCTGGCCTCAAAGCCGAAACACTACGACCGGCTGGCCCGAAGGCAGGAAACTCTCGCCAGGTTCGTCGACTACGAGACGATCCTGGTCCCGAAATCCGAGATCCGGTCCGAAGTGGGCTCGGACAGCTTTCATGGCGGCCTTGTCGACACGCTGGGCGCCGGATTCCATGTCGGCAAGTTCGTGCGCGGGCTCGCGCGTGTCGCCCACGGCCTGGGTGTATGCATTCACGAAGGGACACCGGTTACGAAGCTTCGTCGGACCAGGGGCCACGAACACGAGATCACGACGCCGAAGGGTTCGTTGCGGGCAGACAAGGTCCTGCTCGCCACGGGAAGCACGACCGGGGCGCAGTTCGGCTGGTTCCGGCGCCGGATCGTTCCGGTCGGCAGTTTCATCATCGTGACCGAGCCCTTGTCCCGGTCCGCGGTGGATGACATCCTTCCGACGCGGCGCATGGCCTCTGACAGCTTGAACATCTGCCATTATTTCCGCATTACGCCGGACGACAGGCTGCTGTTTGGCGGACGGGCGCGGTTTGCCATGTCGAATGCCGCGTCCGATCTCAAGAGCGGCCGAATCCTGGAACGCGACATGGTTTCCATGCTGCCGCAGTTGCGCGGAACCCGCATCGACTACTGCTGGGGCGGTCTTGTCGACATGACCGTGGACCGGCTCCCGCGCGCGGGCGTTCGGGAAGGTCTTTTCTACGCGATGGGGTTCAGTGGCCATGGCACGCAGATGTCCACGTTCATGGGCGCGCGGATGGTCGAAGTGATGGACGGCAACGGCGATGCCAATACCTGGAGGAATACCTCCTGGAACGCGGTCCCGGGTCATTTCGGTCCACCCTGGTTCCTTCCGCTGGTTGGCATGTACTACCGGGTCAAGGACATCGTGGACTGAAGGTCGGCCTGCAACCCTTACGACAGGGTGCGTCATGTGGACGTTTTTTCTGAGACGGTTGATTGTTCTGCTTGCGGCCCTGGTTTTCGTGTCGCTGCTGGCTTTCCTCATTCCGTACATGAGCGGCCCCGAACCCGCCAAGATGATCATCCACAGCCGGGTCGCCAACCTGGCGGTGGACCCGGACACGGTCGAAAGGATGCGCGTCCATCTTGGCCTCGACAGGCCGCTCGCGGTGCAATACCTGGATTGGCTCGGAAACGCGGTCCGTGGAGATTTCGGCTATACGTTCACCGACCGTTTGCCGGTATCCGACCATATCCGGCCCGCGATCGTTGTTTCGGTCACGCTTGCGCTGACGGCGCTTGCCCTGGCACTCGCGGTCGCCTTGCCACTGGGCGCCCTCGCGGCGCTCAAACCCGGCCGGCCACTCGACAATTTCGTCACGTTCCTGACGCAAAGCCTTGTCGCGGTACCCGAGTACTGGATCGCGCCAATGCTGACCCTCGTGTTCGCGGTCAACCTCCACTGGCTGCCGTCCGCCGGCTGGCGGGGGCCGGAGTACGCCGTCCTGCCCGCATTCGCGTTGGCGCTCCGTCCCATGGCCTATTTCACGCGCGTGACCCGGGCCGCGATGATCGATGTGCTGGAGGCGCCCTACATTACCGCCGCGCTCAGCCGGGGTCTCGGCATGGTTCGGACAATTCAGCGCCACGGCGTTCGCAACGCCCTGCCGCCTGTCATTACCTTGTTCGCGATGTGGCTGTCCGGGCTGATCGGCGGGGCCGTCGTGGTCGAGGTGATCTTTTCCATTCCCGGAATGGGACGGCTGCTTTACGAGGCGGTCGTCAACAAGGACATTCCGATGCTACAGGGCGCAATCGTGGTCCTCGTTGCCTTCGCCGTTCTCGTGAGCACGCTCACCGATATAATTTACGTGCTGCTCAACCCGGCCGTCAGGATCACCGATGCCCAGGCCTGACGCAGCAGGCATGCAACTCGCGCCGGCACCCGGTCCGCGCGGAGCCGTGCATGAGTCGATCGACAGGTCCCTTCGCATTCTCAGGACCCGGCACTGGTCATTCAACATCGGTTGCGCCCTGTTCCTCCTGATCCTCGCGGTCCTGGTCCTGGCCCCCTGGATTACACCCTATGACCCGAATGCGCAGGAGTTGGTCAAAAGGCTGTCTCCCGTGAGCAGCGAGCACTGGCTGGGCACGGATCAACTCGGGCGGGACACTTTCAGCCGCCTGCTGTTTGGCGGCCGGTTCTCGGTAACGGTTGCCGCCGTCATCATCGCGATCTCCGTTGTCGTCGGAACGATCCTCGGGGTCATTTCAGCGCGTGCCGGCGGCATTGTCGACGAAGTGACAATGCGGACGGTCGATCTCCTGATTGCCTTCCCGGACGTGCTGGTCGCCCTGTTCCTGATCGCCATTGTCGGGCCCGGACACGTGGCGCTGATCTCGGCTTTGACCCTGGTCGCGTGGACGCCGTTTGCCCGCATGGCGCGCAGCCTGACTCTCGAAATCAATTCCAGGGATTTCATCACCGCGGCGGAAGTGCTGGGCTGCACCCGGTCGTTCATCATCTTTCGCCACGTCATTCCGAACGCCTATCGTCCGATTGCGGCCATTACGTTTCTCAGGTTCGGCCACAAGCTGATAACCGTCGGTGCCCTGTCTTTCCTTGGCCTCGGCGTGCAACCGCCGAATTCCGATTGGGGCGCGATGCTCGCAGATGCGCTCCGGTTCGTCGAACGGGCACCGATGCTCGCGTTCGCGCCGGGATTTGCGATCTTCATAACCGCGCTCTCCGTCACCCTGATCGGGCAGGGTCTCGAAATCGAGGCGAAACCCCGAGGGGCCGGGGGGGACTCACCGGGGGATGCACGGCCTCCGGATCCGGCCAGGGATGTCGCGAAGCCATGACGCATGCCGGACAGGAACCCAGGCGCGGCGGCCACGTGATACGGGGGCAGGGCCGGGCTCCGGGCCATCACGCTGGCGCGGCAACATCGGGCGGGCTGCTGCAGGTCGAAGGGTTGTCGATCGGTCCACCGCCTGAACGCGGCGGCCGGCTGGTCGTCGAATCCCTCGACCTGGCCATCTGTCCCGGCGAGGTCCTGGCCCTGGTCGGGGAATCGGGTTCCGGCAAGACCATGACCGCGTTGTCGCTCCTGCGGCTGCTCCCGGACGTGTTCGACATTTGCGCAGGCTCCATCAGGTTTGACGGCAGGGAGATCTGCGACATGGCGGAAACGCAGCTCAACGAAGTCCGGGGCGGCAAGATCGGCATGATTTTCCAACAGCCCCAGGCGATGCTCGACCCGACCGCCACGGTGGGTTCCCAGGTCGCCGAGTCGCTGAGATTGCATCGGCGGTTGAACCAGAGGGATGCACGTTCGCGCGCGGTCGAACTCCTGAGGGAAGTCGGCATCCCGGAACCCGAGGAGCGGGCCCGAAACTATGCCCACCAGATGTCAGGCGGCATGGCGCAGCGGATCATGATTGCGGCGGCATTGAGTGCGGATCCGAAACTCTTGATTGCCGACGAACCGACCACTGCGCTCGACGTAACCGTGCAGGCCCAGATCCTCGCCCTCCTGGACCGCGAGCGCAGGAACCGGCAACTGGCGATTCTCCTCATCACGCACGATTTGACGATCGTTTCGTCATTGGCGGACCGCGTTGCCGTCATGTACGCGGGCCGCATCGTCGAGGAAGGACCGGCCGAGTCAATTCTCAACGAGCCGCGCCATCCTTACACGCAGGCACTGTTGCGCTGTTCGATCCTGGAAGCGATCGACGACCAGTTGTTGTATTCGATACCCTCGGTAACCGAGTCAGGCGACGATATAGTCAAGGGCTGCCGGTTCCGCAGGCGCTGCACGACGGCAGACGAGCATGGCATCTTCGAGATGTGCGAACAGGACGAACCGCGCCTTTCGCGCTACAACGAGGTATGTTCGGCCCGGTGCTGGGCCGTCTCTTGCCCGGAAAACGGGACGGCGGGTTCCGGAGGCCCGCCGCCGGACAGGATGGACGTGCCGTTGTGACCGCGCCCGAAAACGTGCAAACCAGTCCGGGCGAACCGGTGCCCCCCGTCTTCTCCGTGGAAGATGCCGTCAAGCACTTTCCCGTGCGGGCAATCGGCCAGCGGCGGCGTGGTCTCGTCCGTGCCGTGGACGGCGTGACGTTTTCGATTCACAAGAACGAAGTACTTGGCCTGGTTGGCGAGTCGGGATGCGGAAAAAGCACGCTCGCGCGCCTCATGTTGAAACTCATGCCCCTTGATCGCGGCAGGGTCCTGGTTGGCGGCCGGGACATTTCCGCGGTCACCGGCGAGGAGATGAGGCGCCTGCGCCGATCCATGCAGCTGATTTTCCAGGATTCGCTTTCAGCCCTCGACCCGCGGATGCGGGTCGGGATGAGCCTCGAGGCTCCGCTCGCGCAGCACGGGATCGGGACGCACGGGGAGCGCCGCATGCGCGTACTTCGAATGCTGTCGGAGGTTGGCCTCGACGAGACATTCTACGAACGAATGCCGGCCCAGTGTTCGGGAGGACAATTGCAGCGTGCTGCGATCGCCAGGGCGCTGCTCCTCGAACCGAGTTTCCTGATTTGTGACGAACCGACGTCTTCACTCGACTCTTCGGTCCGTGCGCAGGTTCTCAACCTTCTGATCAAGCTCAAGAACCGCTTCGGACTGACTGTTCTGATGATTTCGCACGACCTTCGGGTCATCAAGTATTTCTGTGACCGGGTTGCGGTCATGTACCTCGGGCAGGTCGTCGAGATCGCGGATCGAGATACGATCTTCTCCAGCCCGTCCCATCCCTACACGCGCGCCCTGATCGCAGCGTCGTGGCTTGAAGACCTTGAGCTTGCAACCAGCGCCGATGCCTTCCGGGGAGAACCGCCGAGTCCCGTGGATCCCCCGGGGGGTTGCCGTTTTCATCCGAGGTGTCCCATGGCAGAGGCACGATGCGCCCGCGAGGTTCCGGAATTGAAACCGGTGGGACGAAAACAACTGTCGCGATGCCACTTCCGGGACCGTTTGGCACCGTTGGCCCCGCCGGCCGGAGTGGAGTCGAAATGATGGTATCGTGCAGGTACCCTCGGGATCCGGGCCCGGATACCGGTGATCCACCGAACCGGCCATGTGCTCCATGCCGGGCGAACCGGTCAATCGGCGGGCTGCGGTTCCCGGGGAGGTCCGACGTGTTCGACCGTATCACCTTACGGAATGGCTGGATTCCGGTTATCAAAACCCGTGAAACATGGAAAACATAGCTGATATCGCCGGCCGAGCCGATCATGGCGCCAACGGCGTAAACCGCAGGGCATCGATGCCCGTGAAGGGCATGACGTGCGCATCGTGCGTTGCCCGTGTCGAAAGGATCCTTGCCCGATTGCCCGGGGTCGTGGAGGCGACCGTCAGCCTTGCCGCGGAGCGCGTGGACGTCGTGTTCGACGCGGACACCGTGTCACCTGGCGAGATCGCAACGGCAATCGACCGGGCCGGCTTCCGGGTTCCGTCCGAGACCAGGGACCTGGTCATAAAGGGCATGACATGCGCGTCCTGCGTCTCGCGCGTCGAGGACGTACTGGGACGGGTTCCCGGGGTGGTCTCTGCCCAGGTCAACCTGGCGACGGAGCGGGCGCGCGTTGACCTGCGCGCCGGCAGTGCAGGCGTCAAGGACCTGGTCTCGGCGGTTGAACGGGCCGGTTTCGCCGCCGGCGAGGCGGCCAGCGGCTCGCCTTTCGAGGATAGCGAGCAGGCGGAACGCGAAGCCGAACTGGCGGGCCTGCGGCGCGACTTCCTCGTCGCGGCGGCATTTACCATACCTCTCGTTCTGGTGGCCATGTCGCGCATGTTCGACCCGTTCCATGCAAGCGCGCTGAGCGTGCTGGCGGAACGTGGCTGGATCGCTGTTGAACTGCTGCTGGCGAGCCCAGTCATGTTCTACGCGGGCCTGCGGTTCTACCGGGACGGCCTTGGCGAGCTCCGCCACCTCAATCCCGGCATGAACTCCCTGGTCATGCTGGGTGCGAATGCTGCGTACCTGTATTCGCTGGTCGTCCTGGTGGCTCCCGGCGTTTTTCCCGCTGGCACGGCAAATGCATATTTCGAGGCGGCCGGCGTGATCATCACCTTGGTTCTGCTCGGGCGTTACCTGGAAGGAATTGCCAGGGGACGCACCTCGAAAGCGATCAGGAACCTGATTCAGCTTCAGCCCAAGACGGCACGGGTGACGCGTGACGGCACCGAGACCGAGATTCCGGTCGACGCCGTGCTTCCCGGCGACACCGTCAAGGTGCGCCCCGGCGAACGGATTCCGGTCGACGGGCATGTCACGGAGGGCGCCAGTTACGTGGACGAATCCATGATTACGGGTGAATCGGTTCCGGTTCACAAGCAAGCCGGCCACGAAGTGGTCGGCGGCACCGTCAACAAGGCCGGATCGTTTTCGTTTTCTGCCACGCGCGTCGGCGCCGACACGGTGCTCGCCCAGATCGTCCGCATGGTCGAGCAGGCACAGGCCACCAAGCCGCCTGTCCAGAGACTGGCCGACAGGATTGCCCTGGTATTCGTGCCGATCGTCATGGTCATCGCCGTCGTCACCTTCGCTACCTGGCTCGCCTTGGGCGACGACCTGGCGCTCAATTTCGCGTTCGTGACCGCGGTTTCGGTCCTGCTCATTGCCTGCCCTTGCGCCATGGGCCTGGCGACGCCAACCGCGATTATCGTGGCGACCGGTCGGGGTGCCCAGTCGGGCATACTGTTCCGGCGGGCGACGGCACTGGAGATCCTGGCGAAGGTCGACACGGTCATTCTCGACAAGACCGGCACGTTGACGACCGGCCAGCCCGAAATGACCGATTTGAATGCCGCATCCGGTTGCGCGTCCGCGATGAACGCCGATGATGTCCTGCGCCTGGTCGCGTCCGCCGAAGACAGAAGCGAACATCCCGCCGCCATGGCCATCGTCAGGGCCGCCAAGGCACGAGGGATTGAACTGCTTCCGGCCGAAGGCTTCCAGGGCGAACCGGGCATGGGCATCGAGGCCCGGGTCGAGGGGCACCTCGTGCACGCGGGAAACGAGCGCTACATGGTTCGCCTCGGCATCGATGTTCCAGGGGCGGAAAAGGCCGTGTCCGAAAGCCTGGCGGCCAGCGCCCGGACACCGGTTTTTGCCGCAGTGGACAATCAACTCGTGGCGGTCATCGGGATCGCCGATCCGGTAAAGGACGGGTGCACGAACACGCTGAGGATGCTGAAGGACCGCGGTATCGACGTGGCGATGATGACGGGAGATGCCCGGCGAACTGCCCAGTCGATCGCGGGTGAGCTTGGAATCGAGATTCTTTTCGCGGAAGTCCTGCCGAATGACAAGGCGGGGGAGATCCTGCGGCTGCAGGGCGGCGGCAAGCGGGTGGCCTTCGTCGGTGACGGCATCAACGATGCGCCTGCGCTGGCCCAGGCCGACGTCGGCATCGCCATTGGCACCGGTACCGACATCGCGATCGAGGCAGGTGACATCGTGCTCATGTCCGGCGATCTGCGCGGTATTGTCAACGCGTTCGCGCTCTCCCGGCGAACGATGCGTACCATCGTGCACAACTTCATTTGGGCCTACGGCTATAACGTCACCCTGATTCCATTGGCGGCGGGGACGCTTTACCCGGCGTTCGGCGTCCTGCTGAACCCCATGCTGGCGGCCGGGGCGATGAGCCTCTCCAGCCTGTTCGTGGTTGGCAACTCGCTTCGGCTTCACTACCACGCGGAGTGAATACGACCGTCGTCTGGGCCCGGGTGGCCGGCAGATGCCTCCGGGCCGCGCACGTTCTCAGGAACCCGCCATGTGGCAGTTGACGGAAACCGGTCCGGACAGGGGAGAGCGAATTGAGCACCACTTACAAGGTATTGGGCATGACCTGCGAGGGTTGTGCGAGGTCCCTGGAAAACGCCATGAAAGCCGCGGCGCCGGGCGCCCACATACGGGTAGACCTGGAGCGGAATCGTTTCACGATCACGGGAATAGATGCCCCCGATGTCATTGCTGAAGCCGTCGAGGTTGCCGGGTTTGAGTTCGGCGGCAAGGAATAGGCAACCAGGCGACATGACGGTGATCTGACCGTACCGGGCCGCGCGCCTCCGTCGGAACGGGCAGAGACCTGATTGTTTGGCGGTGCCCGGACCCAGCGTCGTTGGCACTCGAAGCCTTGTGCCTGGCGCGTGTTGTGCAAGACTGTTTGCGGCATGAGATTTGCTCTTCCGGGCTCACGACGTCGCGGCTGAATTAGACCAGTCAAGTAAGACGTGTTGCGACAATCTTTAGGCAAGGTGCTATAAGTCTCGCATGCCGTCGGAAAACCAGAAGCCCATTGATGCCGTCTGGCGTCCCGTGCGCGATCTTGCGAGTGAGTGCAGGACCTGGACCCACGCTTTTGCCCGGGAGGCTTCACGCCGCTGGGCGAACATGAGACGCCAGCTCGAGAACCCGGACATCGATCGGTCTCTCATGGATGTGTGGCTGAAGGAACAGAAACGGGCCTTCGCGATCGAGACCGGCCAGCTCGAGGACCTGTACAGGCTCCCGCAAGGGATCACCGAAAACCTGATCACGGAAGGGTTCGAGAGTGTCCTTGGCGCACATTCAGTCACAGATATCGATGATGCGACGCTGAAGGGCCTGCTGACAGACCAGGAATCCGCCCTGGAAATGGTGTTCGCGGCGGTAAAAAACGAACGGCCGCTATCCAATCATGTCATCAAGGAATGGCATGCACTCATGACCCGGCACCAGGAAACGGCGGCCGGGATCGATCCATTTGCCAACCGGGTTCAGATGCCGCTGCGGTACGGAGAGTACAAGATCCGCCCGAACAATCCCCGGCGTCCGGACGGTGTGGTCCATGAATACTGCCCGCCGGAACAGGTCCAGAGCGAAATGGACCGTTTCCTGGAATTCCATCACGTTCACGGGGACCTGGAACTGGCCCCGGAGGTCGAGGCGGCCTGGCTGCATCACGAGTTTGTCCGGGTCCACCCGTTCCAGGATGGAAACGGCCGGGTCTCCCGATTGCTGATGGCTTATCCCTACATCAAGGCCGGGGAGTTTCCTCCGATCATCCATGCGGACAACAAGCCGGCCTACCTGGACGCATTGCACTTGGCCGACAGGGGGGATTTACGGTCGTTAGTTGACTTTCTCGGCGGCCTCGCGGCAGTGCGGTGTGACGCCGCCGCGCTTCGGGCCGAACGAATCCTGGCCGGCGACCACGTCATGCTGCACGCAAACGGTGGCGTCACGAACAACGGAATCTATTACCCGCCCGAACCATCACCTGGAAAATAGCCGGTACCGCATCCGGGGCAATTACCCGAAACCGGGCACACCGGCGACACATCGGAAGATCCGTTCGCCATACCTTGTCCGTCAATACCGCCGCGGCCCTGGTAACGACCGGCCGTGCGGTCACCTTTGCGGCTTCGCACGGTCGCTGTGACGCCGGCGGGCTTGCGGAGATTCCGCGAACGACCTCGATGAGCCATTCCGCCAATGCAAGACCATGCACCTGACGTCATGCATCCCGCTCACGATGCAGCCGGTCCGGCCGGATCTGAAACCTGCATTGATGTGGTGGACTCAAGTCAGTTAATTTGCAGAAGACGCAGGCATCGGTTTGATGAAGTCGATCACCGGCCCGGGTTCCTTGCCCTGGAAACGCACGCGAGGACGATTGGATCGACAGGAATCCCGGATCACGGCGGCATGTCGGAACGAAGGCGTTCCGCGGATAAGGAGGAATTGATGTCCCAACATGGCTATGATTCGGGTCGGCTGGACCTGCCGTTTGTCGGGATATCGACATTCGGGAAATTCCCTCATGTGTCGGACTGGGACGCGATTGACGCGGATGTTGCCGTCCTTGGCGCGCCTTTCGATTTCGGGACCCAGTGGCGTTCCGGTGCCCGTTTCGGCCCGAGGGCGATTCGGGAGGCCTCAACCCTGTTTTCATTCGGTCACGCAGGCGCCTACGATCATGAGGACGGCGCAACCTACCTTGATGGCGTTCGAATAATCGATGCGGGAGACGCAGACATCGTTCACACCGATACCGAACGAAGCCACGCGAACATTGAATCTGCCGTCCGTGCCATTCTTGCCTCGGGTTCAATGCCCGTGGTGCTGGGCGGCGATCATTCGATCAACATTCCGTGTGTGCAGGCTTTTTCGGATCATGGACCTCTGCACATCGTCCAGATCGACGCTCATCTCGACTTCGTGGACGTTCGCCACGGAGTTCGCCACGGTCACGGCAACCCGATGCGCCGGGCAGCGGAACAGGTTCACGTTGCAGGAATTTCGCAGATCGGCATCCGAAATGTCTCGTCGACTGCCAGGGAAGGCTACGAGGCGGCACTGTCCATGGGCTGCGACATCATTTCGGTCAGGCAGGCGCGTGCGCTCGGAACGGACGGGCTGCTCGAACGGATACCCGCAGGGGCGCGATACTACGTGACGATTGACATCGACGGCTTCGATCCGTCAATTGCGCCGGGCACCGGAACTCCGAGCCACGGCGGTTTCCTGTACTACGAGATTCTGGAATTCCTCGACGGGTTGACGCAGCGCGGGCAGGTGGTTGGATGCGATCTGGTCGAAGTCGCGCCGGACTACGATCGCACGGGGACAACGGCGATCCTCGCGGCCCAGATTCTCCTAAATTTCATCGGAAGAATCCTTCACCGGCGCAGGTGACGGCCGAGCGACCCGCGGCTCGAAGACAATGGGGGTTTTACTGATTACTTGTGACATTCATGCCGCCAGTTTCCGGTCGATTTCACGGGTCATGGCGGTTGCCGACACCTGGCCGTGACCTTGGATGATTCCATGACAATTCAGGCAGATCGTGTCGTGAGCGCGTGACGGGAAGACAGCCTTTCCCGCACCAGACGAACCTTGTGCCGAAGGCCCGACCGCGTGAGCGAAAC
>JAPOVX010000149.1 GCA_026707935.1 Paracoccaceae bacterium | reverse complement strand
GTCTACCGACCCTGCCCATATCTTGCCTCAACAACTGCCATCGCCGTCGCGACTTCGGTCTCTATAGACATTTAACTCGTGTCAAGCAACACCGCATCCTTCGCCCGGCGAAGCGGAGCAGCGGATCGGCCGGAATCAAGCGAGTCCCGGGCGCGTATCGCCTCAAGAACGACCTGGCGGCCGGGGGCGGCCGGGTGATTGCGCGTCTCCTCAAACCTTCGTTCGGCGCGAATGTCTTCTCTGGCCGTGACATACAGCTTGACCTCGGCATCGGGGCAAACGACGGTTCCAATGTCACGCCCGTCCAGCACGACACCTCCCTCTCGCGCGGCGAACCGACGCTGAAACCTGATCAGTGCGCCACGGACTGCGGGAATCGCCGCAACGACCGATGCGACGGCCGAAACCTCTTCGTCACGCAGGCGCTTGTCCGAGAGATCCGCCTCGACAATCCGACCCGCAATCACGGGGGCTCGAGCCTCGATGTCAGACAACGGCCCGGCCTCGAGCAGTTTCGAACCAACAACCCGATACAACAGGCCGGTATCCAGGTGATGAAACCCGAACCGTTCGGCGATCGCCCGCGCGATCGTGCCCTTGCCCGCAGCCGCGGGACCATCAATCGCGACCGTGAAGCTCATGCGCGGGCGTCCGAGGTTTCGAGGCGCGCTCCGAGACCCCGCATCAGCGGAACGAATCCCGGGAAACTCGTATCGATGACTCTTCCATCATCGATCGCGATCCCGTCCCGGGACGCCAGCCCAAGGCAGAGGAACGCCATTGCGATCCGATGATCGAGGCGAGTTCCGACAATCCCGCCACCCGGGACACCGGCGGTCCCCCTGCCGTGAATCACCAGTGAATCGCCGGTCTCGTCAACCGATATTCCGTTCGCTTCCAGCCCCCTGGCGGTTGCGTCGATTCGATCGCATTCCTTGACACGCAATTCGCCGATTCCCCTCAGGGTCGTGCGGCCGTCCGCACAGGCCGCGACGGCCGCGAGGACCGGGTATTCATCGATCATCGACGGCGCACGTTCCGCAGGCACGTCGACGCCCTTCAGTTCGCTGAACCGAACCCTGAGATCGGCGACCGGCTCACCACCGGTTTCACGTTCACCGCTGAACTCCAGGCAGGCTCCCATCTCGAGAAGCGTCACATACAGCCCGTTCCTGGTCGGATTCCGGCTGACGCCCGGTATGCGAACATCGGAACCCTCGGTTACCAAGGCGGCACACACGGGAAACGCTGCCGAGGACGGATCACGTGGCACGACGACTTCGCAGCCAGTCAGCTCTGCATGTCCCGTCACGGATATCACCTGTCCGCCGTTGGTGTTTGCCGTCGCGACTTCAGCGCCGAACGACCTGAGAAGCCGCTCCGTATGATCCCTGGTCGGTACGGGCTCGAGAACACGGGAAATTCCCGGCGTATTGAGGCCGGCAAGGAGAACCGCGGACTTGACCTGCGCCGATGGGACGGGGGATTCGAAACTGACGGGGACAGGGTTCCGCGCGCCGATCAGTGTCAATGGCAAGCGGCCTCCGGAACGGCCATATGCTCTCGCGCCGAACAGTCTCAGCGGTCCCGTTACGCGCTCCATTGGCCTCGAGCGCAATGACGGGTCTCCGGTGTAGGTCACCGCGATCGGCTGCGTCGCAGCGGCCCCCATGATCAGGCGTACGCCAGTCCCGGAATTCCCGCAGTCAATTACATCGGCTGGTTCGGCGAATGCCCCCGTCCCGACCCCGTGCACGACCCTGTGTCCGTCCTCGTCCCGGACGATCCGCGCACCAAACGCCTGCATGGCGCGTTCGGTGTTCAGGACATCCTGGCTTTCAAGCAATCCCTGGATGCCTGTCCTGCCGACGGAAAGCGCCCCGAGGATCAGCGCCCGGTGCGACACGGACTTGTCGCCGGGTACGGAGGCGGTTCCACGCAACGGGCCCGAACGAAATGAAATCAACTCTTGAGGTTCGTCGTTTCCTGCCATTCCGTTGCTCTTCGACCTGTTTCACGGTGCCCGGGGGCGATCTGTTCCGATCGTGACTCGATCCCGGGCGCGCGAGTTCGGCACAGTCGCGCCAGCGCCGGCGTCACGGCTTGATGAAGGTGAGGTACGTCGGCACCCGCGCCTCCCTGAGAGCCTTCCGTTCGTATCGTGTGGACATGCCGTCTGTCCATCGCTCCCGCCAGTCCTTCGGACTGCATGCCGGCCATTCGTATTTCATGCGAAACAGCATCTGTTCCAGTGCCTGTGCCACGAAACTCCCGATGTCGGTCGCGACCCGAAGTTCCGCGCCCGACTTCAATGCCCTGTCCAGCAGGTCAAGGTACTGAGGAGTCACGAATCGGCGGCTGAAATGTCGCCGTTTGGGCCATGGATCGGGATAGAGCAGATAGGCCCTGTCGATCGATTCTCCCGGCAAGACTTCCAGTAGATCTCTCACGTCGCCAGCGTGGATTCGAACGTTTCCGATTCGGGACTCGAAAAGTTCCCCGACCAGTCTCGCGACACCGTTGACGTAATGCTCGCACCCGATGAAATTCGTGTCGGGATACACCCTGGCAAGGTGACTCAGATGCTCTCCGTATCCGAATCCGATCTCCAGCCAAACCGGCTGACCCCCTTGCCGGACTCCGCAATCCGCCAGGTCGACGGGAGACCTTTCCGGATTCTCCGTCTGGCCCACGCCCGGAATCTGGTATTCAGCCGCGCGTTCCCTGAAATTGAAAAGCTGGCGACTCCCGAGCCGTCGTCCGCGCCGTCGTCCGAAAATTTTTCTGTGCCCAGTTTCATGATTCATGGTCGTTCAGGGCTTGATCACGGCGCACGCTCGTTCGCGATGACTGGTTCCGGGGGCCGTGCTCCCACCATGCGCACAGGCGAGGCAGCATGCGCCTGTTTGCAGGCCATTCCCGGCTTGTCTCGCGGTAGAGCACATCAATTCGCGTCGTCCGGATACATGTCCTCGGGGCGGGGCTGTCCCGGCGTCCGCGGCGGTCTCGTCGCCGTGCCCGCGACCCGCGCGGCAACCAGGGTAAGGAACGCAATGAACATCCATGGCCACTCGCCGCTGCGCACGTAGAGCGTGGGGGCAATCGGAGCCGGAAGGTCGTAGTCCAGGTAAGCCGCCTCGCCAAGCGGAATGCTCGACGCGACGCGGCCATATGCATCGACAACCGCCGAAATCCCGGTGTTCGCGGCCCTGACAAGCGGCAATCCCTGTTCGATTGCGCGCGCACGGGCCTGAACCAGGTGCTGGTAGGGACCCGAAATCTCGCCGAACCACGCATCGTTGGTCACGTGAAGCAGCCAACCCGGTCGGCCACCTTTTGCCCTGACATCCGCCGGAAAGACAGCTTCATAACAGATCAGCGGCAATACCGACGGAAGTTCGGGCAACTTGACGACGCGCGGGCCAGGACCCGCCGAAAACCCCTTCGTTCCTCCGCCCGCAATTCCTTCCAATCCGACGATTCCCAGGAGACCGGCAAGCGGCACGTACTCACCGAATGGCACCAGATGGTGTTTGTCATAGACATCGAACAATTGCCCGGACCCGTCAATAAAGACCACGCTGTTGAAGACCCTGCCCTCTTCCCGTCGCTGAACGCCCGCGATCGCCATCGCTTCGGGCCCTGCGGCTTCGGCAATCGTTTCGAGGACCTGGGGATTCAGGTCGCGTGCAAAGGCGAAGGCGGTTTCCGGCCAAACGACCACGTCCGGAGACCCGGTTCCTTCCGGGCGTTCGGCGGTGAACCGGAGCATGCGTTCGAAGAAGACTTCAGCCATTCCCGGCTTCCATTTCAGTTGCTGTTCGGCGTTCGGCTGCACGACCCTGACCCTGACCTCGTCGTCCGCCCGGGACTGTTCCGCGCCTTCCAGTCGAACCCAGCCGAAGAACATGGCCAGGGCAAGAACAGACGCCGGGAAGCCGATGCGAACGAGACGCGGCAGCTGGTGCATTGCCGGTACCAGACAGGCAAGATAGGTCACGAAACCGAGTCCGAACGGCCCCGTTGCCGAAACGAGCTGGAACAGGGGAAGCTCGCTCCAGACATATCCGATCAAGCCCCACGGGAATCCCGTAAACAGGATCGAACGGGAGAACTCGGCAAGGCTCCACAATGCCGCCAGGGCCGGAACGGCAAACGTTCCATCGCTGAAAAATTGCCGTGCAAGACAGAACGGAATTGCCCAGAACAACGACATTCCGGTCGCCGTCAGAACGAGCGCGAATGGCGCCATCCATCCATGGCTTTCCGGCTGGACCAGAAACGGTTCGACGATCCAGAACATCGTCGCACCGAAGTATCCCGTTCCGGCAAGCAAACCGATGATGAACGCCTGCCTGGATCCTTGCGCGCGCAGGAACATCCAACCAAGGACCGGAAGCGCCAGCAGCACCCCTAAAGGGAAGGACACGGGTGCATGCCCCAAGCCCATGACCGCGCCAAGCCCGGCACATGCGACGAAGTCAAGACCCGGGATTCGCGATGTCGAATTCAGCCAACCGGTGCCTGGATTCCCGGCCATGACGCGTGGTTTCAGCCTGCGGGAATCACTCACGCGCTGCTTGCGGCCTTGCGTACCCGCAAACGACGCACTCGTCTCGGATCCGCTTCGACGATCTCGACCTCATAACCCTTTCCGAGGGGAATCACTTCGCCGCGTACGGGAACACGGCCACAGGCCCTGAACACGAGGCCTCCGAGTGTACCGATTTCCTCGTTGTCCGGCTCGTCCAGGAAGATTTCGCCGACGGTTTCCTGGAACGTATCCAGCGGGGCCCTTGCCTGGCAGAGATAGATGCCCGGGCTCTCTTCAATCCATGGCGCATCCGCCTCGGCGTCGTGTTCGTCGACAATTTCACCGACAACCTGTTCGATCAGGTCTTCCGTGGTCACGAGCCCGTCAACACCGCCATATTCATCGATGACGAGTGCCATGTGCTTGCGTTCGCTTTGCATTTTCTGAAACAAGACGCCGATGGGCATGGAGGGAGGAGCGAAGAGCAAAGGCCTGATCAGCGTCTTCAGATTGAATTTCCTTGACCTGCCGTTGAACCCGTAAGCGAGCGCCAGATCCTTCAGATGGACCATTCCGACCGGATTATCGAGCGTGTTCACGTAGACGGGCAGCCGGGAATTGCCGCTGTCGCTGAAGACCTGGACAAGCTCCTCCCTTCCCAGGTCATGAGAAACGGCGACAATGTCCGCACGCGGAACAGCAACATCCTCGACCCGCAAGGAAAGCAGATTGCCAATGCCTCCTTCCGGTAACGGCTGGCCGGAAACCACGGGCGGCGGGACCGGAGGCGAAGCCGGCCGCAACAGGCCTGCAAAGTAATGTAGGAGGGTCTGCCCGGATCTTGAGCGCGCGCCACGCGCTGCACCAGGAGAACCCTCGGTCGTCTCGTTCATGTGTTCTTGGCGATGGCCTTGAAGCGTCATCCCATTCAGTTGCAGTATCAATATGGGTTACTGATACCCAGTTTGGCAAGGGCAGAAATTTCTATCGCCTGCATGGCTCCCGCTTCGGAATCGGTGTCGTGCCGATACCCCAGGAGATGCAGGACGCCGTGAATCAAGAGATGCGTCACGTGGTCGTCAAGCGACTTGCCCTGCATGGCGGCCTCGGATTCACAGGTTTCAAAAGCGAGCGCGACATCACCGAGACTCCCGCTCCAGTGCCAGTCTTCATCGCCGGTGCCATTCGGCGGCGCGGAATGTCGGGAGGCCGGGCCGCCTCCGACCTGCGGACAGGCGTCGGTTGCCGGCCAGGTCAGGATGTTTGTCGCGATCGGCCTGTTGCGAAAGACCCCATTGAGTTCCGCCAATCTGGCATCATCGGATGCCATGACGACGAAACCGGGAGTCGACGCCCCGAGCCCCAACTCGCTGCGCACGGCCAACAGGGCCCGGGTTGCTAGTTTCCGCAGGTCGATTGCCTTCCAGCGGCGGTCCTCTACCAAAACGTCAACCGGTTCGACTGGCGTCGGAATGTCCACTGTCGTAGGCCTCGATGATCTTTCGAACGATTCCGTGTCGAACAACGTCCCCCGATCCAAATCGAACGAACCCTATTCCGTCGATTCCGCGAAGCAGGCCGGCAGCTTCTACCAATCCAGACACATGACCTCGCGGCAAGTCGATCTGGCTGGTGTCGCCGGTGATGGCCATGCGCGATCCATGGCCCATGCGCGTCAGGAACATTTTCATCTGCATCGATGTCGCATTCTGGGCCTCGTCGAGCACCGCAAAGGCGTTTTCCAGCGTCCGGCCACGCATGAATGCCAGGGGCGCGATCTCGATCTGGTTTTCTTCGATCAGGCGCCCCAGCTGCTTGCCGGGAAGGAAGTCGTTGAGAGCTGCATGCAACGGCTGCATGTAAGGATCGACCTTTTCCTTCATGTCCCCCGGAAGGAACCCAAGATGTTCTCCGGCTTCGACAGCCGGCCGGGACAGGATGATGCGGTCGACGCGGCCGGACAGATACATCGAGACGGCGACGGCGACCGCCAGGTAGGTCTTTCCGGTGCCGGCAGGCCCGATGCCGAAGACCATATCGTCGTGGAACAGTCGGCGAACGTAATCAACCTGGGTCGGTGTCCGGGGTTCGACGATCTTCTTCCGGGTCCGGATTTCGAGTCGCTCGCCGTCGTCTTCGCCGGAATGCGCATCTCCACCCGTCGCGCTTTCAGGCCCACCAGGCGCCGCGGGCCAGGGTCCGCCCTCGAATCGAATGGCGGTGTCGACGTCTTGGGAATCGACGGACCGCCCGCTTTCAAGCCGTTCGTAAAGGGCGCCGAGAATCCTGAGGGCCGATCGCGTCGCATCGCCGTCACCGTGGACATGCAAGAGATTGCCACGGCGTGTGATCAGGACACCAGTTTCGGCTTCAATCTGCGCCAGGTTCCGATCGTACGCGCCGCACAGGCTGACCAGCAGGCGGTTGTCCGGAAACTCGAGGCTGCTACCATCGCCAGAAGGCAGGTACCGGGATATTGAATCGGCGGCTATCGCCAAGCAGCACTCCGTTCGACGAATTGAGGTCAGTTGACCCGTTTACTAGCCGAAACAGCCATGGAAACGCAACCCGTGGGCAGCGGATGCACCTCCGTCGTCCTTTCAAAGGATGTCGAGTCGTCAGTCGAGGTCCGCTGTTTCGGCAATCGCGCAATTCATGCCAGGCCGGCAATTCGGCACCTGTTCGGGATCGGTTCAAGGCCCTGACACCGGGACGACCCCGACGGTCACCGGGCAAGTTCGGCCTTTCATTCCTGCATTGCCGCGATCCCGGGAAGAACCAGGCCGTGACGGCGCGCGCATGCGACGGCATCATCGTAACCGGCATCCGCGTGGCGCATGACCCCGGTCGCCGGGTCATTCCAGAGAACCCTTTCAATTCGGCGCGCAGCGTTCTCCGTTCCGTCACAAACGACCGCCATGCCGGCATGTTGGGAATACCCCATTCCAACACCGCCGCCGTGATGCAAACTGACCCATGTCGCACCTGAGGCACAGTTGAGAAGGGCATTCAGAATCGGCCAGTCGCTGACGGCATCCGAGCCATCCTTCATTCCTTCGGTTTCGCGGTTTGGGCTTGCGACCGATCCGCTGTCGAGGTGATCGCGCCCAATGACAACCGGAGCCCGGAGTTCGCCTTTGGCAACCATTTCATTGAATGCAAGGCCTATTCGGTGCCGGTCGCCGAGTCCTACCCAGCATATGCGCGCAGGCAGGCCCTGAAAACGGATCCGCTTTCGTGCGTTTTCCAGCCAATTGTGGAGATGTTCGTCGTGCGGCAGCAACTCGCGGACCTTGTCGTCGGTCCGATAGATGTCCTCGGGATCGCCCGATAGTGCGCACCAACGGAATGGACCGACCCCGCGGCAGAAGAGAGGCCGGATATAGGCCGGAACGAATCCGGGAAACGCGAATGCATCCTCGAATCCCTCATCCATGGCCACCTGGCGGATATTGTTCCCGTAATCGACGGTCGGTATTCCCTGGCGCCAGAAGGCGACCATCGCTTCGACGTGGACGCGCATCGACTTGCGCGCCGCGCTGGCAACAGCACCCGGATTCGATCGCCGCTTGTCCGTCCACTCCGCCAGTGTCCACCCCAGCGGAAGGTAACCGTTCACGGGGTCATGGGCCGATGTCTGGTCGGTCACGATGTCCGGCCTGACCTTTCTCCTCGCGATTTCCGGAAGAACCTCTGCCGCGTTGCCGAGCAACCCGACCGACCTGGCCTGACCCTTACCGCCCCAAACGCGGATCATTTCGAGGGCCTCGTCGAGCGTTTCCGCCGATTCGTCGAGAAACCCCGTGCGCAAACGGAAATCGATTCGATCGGGGTCGCATTCCACGGCAAGGCAGCTCGCGCCAGCCATGGCCGCAGCAAGCGGCTGTGCACCTCCCATGCCGCCGAGCCCCGCCGTCAAAATCCAGCGGCCCGAAAGGTTTCCTCCGTAATGCCGCCGACCGGCCTCGCAGAAAGTTTCGTAGGTTCCCTGAACGATTCCCTGCGTTCCAATGTAGATCCACGAACCGGCCGTCATCTGGCCGTACATCATGAGACCCTTGCGATCGAGTTCCCGGAAATGCTCCCAGTTGGACCAGGCGGGAACCAGGTTCGAGTTGGCGATAATGACGCGCGGAGCGTCCCCATGCGTCTGAAAGACCCCGACGGGCTTTCCGGACTGAACCAGAAGGGTTTCCTCTTCTCCCAGCTTTTTCAACTCGTCCACGATGAGGTCAAACGCCTCCCAGTTCCGCGCGGCCTTCCCGATCCCACCATAGACAACGAGCTCCTGCGGGTTCTCGGCGACATCAGGATGAAGGTTGTTCATGAGCATCCGGAGCGGCGCCTCCGTGGCCCAGCTCCGCGCAACGCGTTCCGGTCCGGTCGGGGGTTCGATGACCCGAACATTCCTTCGTGATCTTTCCATTTCGCGCGATCCTCGCCTGTTTTCTCAACGCCGTTTTCGATTCCACGGTTCAGTTAATGGTACATACCGGCACGTGCCTTCCTGTGATGTCTCCCGGTCACGGCAAGCCGGACTCGTCTAACGGAAGGATGTCGTACCCCGTGGCCCGGTGAAGTTCGCCCGACCGAACGAGCCGCGATACCGCGTCGATGTCCGATGCGAGTTCACGATCCCTTTTCACGGGAGAGACATGCTCCCTCAGGAGCTTGACTGCCTGTTCCAGCGGACGGCTGGTACGGAGCGGAGCGCGACCCTCGATGCCCTGGGCGGCGCACATAGCCTCGACAGCTACGATACCGACCAAATTCGCAATCATTCGCGAAAGTCTGAATGCGCCGTGTGCAGACATGGCCACATGATCTTCCTGGTTGGCACTTGTTGGAGTCGAATCCGTGCTGCACGGATTTGCCAGGTGCCTGTTCTCGCTCATCAGCGAAGCGGCGGCGATTTCGGCTGCCATGAATCCCGAGTTGAGCCCCGGATCGGCCGCGAGAAACGGCGGTAGGCCGTATGACATCGACGGGTCGACCAGGACCGCAACCCGCCTCTGGGAAATGGCACCTGTCTCCGCAATGGCGATGGCGAGGAGATCTGCAGCAAAGGCGACCGGCTCACCATGAAAATTGCCTCCGGATACGATCTCATTCTGCTCGACAAGCACGATCGGATTGTCGGTCACCGCGTTGGTTTCGATCAGCAGGATTCGTGCGACGAAACGCATCAGGTCAAGCGCGGCGCCGGTGACCTGCGGCTGGCAGCGAACGCAGTACGGATCCTGTACACGCGAATCGTCAATGCGATGGCTTTCCCGGATTTCCGACCCTTCGAGCAGCTTGCGCGAGGTCGCTGCGATCTCGATCTGGCCGGCGTGCCCCCTCAGCCTGTGTGTCTCCGGGTTCAGATGCGTGGTCGAGCCCATGACGGCATCAGTCGTCAGTGCCGCGGTTACGATCGAGCTTCGAAGTACTTGCCAGGCGTCGAACAGCGCTGCCAATGCAAGGGCATTGGAGAACTGGGTTCCGTTGATCAGGGCCAGACCTTCTTTCGGGCCGAGCGTGATCGGTTCCAGTCCGGCTGACTCCAGTGCATCCCTGCCCTTCATTCGCCGACCCTGGCTGATGGCCTGTCCTTCGCCGACAAGAACTGCCGACATATGCGCGAGCGGAACCAGGTCGCCCGAAGCGCCGACGGACCCCTGGGACGGGACAACGGGAATCACGTCTTTCTTGACCAGGGATTCGAGCAATCGGACGAGCTCCCAACGCACCCCGGAACCGCCGCGGAGGAACGACAGGAGTTTGAGAACCATCATGAGCCGGACGATGCGCGGTTCCGCCAGCGCGCCGATTCCGGCGCAGTGCGACAGAATCAGGTTTCGTTGAAGCCTTTCGGTATCTTCCCTTTCGACCCGCACGGACGCCAGCTTCCCGAAGCCGGTGTTGACGCCATATACCGGTTCATCACGCTCGGCAGCAGCGCAAACGACGGCGGATGATGCATCAACGATGTTCCGGGAATCGCAATCGATCCTGATCGTCGCCCGCCCCGCGTAAACCGCCTCGAGATCCGTAAGCGGTGCCCTGGTGCCGGATAAGACGACCTCATTCATGTCCCACCACCGCAAATCCGATCGACGAGCGGATTCGGCCCGATCCGGCTCGGAATTTCCCGGGGATGGTCCACGTCCCAGACTGCGAGATCCGCCCGATATCCCTCCCTGACGATTCCGCGATCATGAAGACCCAATGCAAGAGCCGCGTTTCTCGTCGCTCCAAGGAACGCCTCCTCGGGCGTCAATCGAAACAGGGTGCAGGCCATGTTCATTATCGTTAGCAACGACGTTATCGGCGACGATCCCGGGTTGGCATCGGTGGCGACCGCAATTGGTACCCCGTGATTTCGGAACAAGTCCACCGGAGGCAACCTGGTCTCGCGCAGCGTGTAGTAAGCTCCGGGCAGAAGCGTCGCCACCGTGCCCGATTCAGCCATCGCGCGCGCGCCGGCTGCGTTCGTGTACTCGAGATGATCGGCGGACAGCGCGCCGAACCCGGCCGCGAGTTTCGCGCCGCCCAGGTCGGACAGCTGGTCGGCATGCAGTTTCACCGGAAGGCCGTGCTGCCGCGCCCGCTCAAAGACACGCTTGATCTGGTCAGGTGAAAAGGCGATCGTCTCGCAAAACCCGTCGACCGCATCGACCAATCCATCTGCATGGGCGCGATCGAGTGCCGGGAGGCAGACTTCGTCAATGTACCGGTCCGGATCATGGCGAAAGTCTTCGGGAACGGCATGGGCGCCAAGAAAACTCGTCAGGACAGATATCTTCCTCAATGATCCGAGTGCGCGGGCCGCCCGGAGCATCGTGGATTCGGTCTCAAAATCCATACCGTAGCCCGACTTGATCTCCACTGTCGTGACGCCTTCGGCAATGAGTGCATCGAGGCGCGGCAGGGCCGACCTGAACAGGCTTTCCACCGTTTCCGCCCGGGTCGCACGCACGGTGGCCATGATCCCGCCGCCTTCACGGGCAATCTGGGCATAACTGGATCCCATCAGCCGCATCTCGAATTCACGGGCGCGGTTTCCGCCATGAACGAGATGTGTATGGCAATCAATCAGGCCGGGAGTGACGAGCCTGCCATGAAGGTCCTTGTCAGGCCAGCGATCAAATGGGGGAGGCAGTTCCGAGCGTTTCCCGACCCATTGAATCCGATCGTTCCCGAGAGCGACCGCTCCATCGGTGATGAGACCGAACGGCTCTGGTCCATCCATCGTGGCGATGCATGCGTTGGTCCATACTTCTGCGGGGGACTCGGTCACAGGACCGTCTCCTCCTCTGGTTCAGACTTTGCCTTTGGAGTGATAATCGGAGATAAGTCCGCGATCGTTCGGTTGTCAACGATTCCTTGATTGTTCCAATCGTGGCCATGACAATCGACGGTTTCGCGCATTTCAGCCATAAGGTGCGCCGATTCTGGATTTCAGCTTCGTGCGACATGGCCTGAACCCGAATCCGGCCGCGGCGAAAGGGATGCCTCCCCTGACGGTCGAACTGCCCGCCAAGTCCAGGGCGCTCCGGAGGGACCGGTGACGTGAATTGCCCGAACATCTGCAATCGGAGCACCCGCCATGGAAGTCAGGACGACGACACTTCGGGCACGACACGCGTTGCTGGGAGCGGGTTGGGAGACCGACGTCAAGGTCGGCATCGAAGCCGACGGCCATATCTCTTCGATCGAGTCAGGTAACGGGACTGGCGACCACCTCGTCGACATTCTTCTGCCTGCACCGACGAATCTCCACAGCCACGGATTCCAGAGAGCCCTTGCGGGACTGACCGAGAGACGCGGGCCCCGGGCATCGGAGAGCTTCTGGACATGGCGTCAATCCATGTACCGGTTCCTGGAATTCCTCGGTCCGGAAGATATCGAGGCAATTACCGCGTTTGCCCAGATGCAGATGGCGGAGGCCGGCTTCGCGGCGGTCGCGGAATTTCACTACCTGCATCACCAGCCGGACGGGACCGTCTATGCGAATCCTGGCGAGATGTCCGAACGGGTCACGGCGGCTTCGGCCTCGACGGGCATCGGGCTCACGCTGCTGCCTGTCCTCTACCAGTATGGTGGCTTCGACCTGCGCGACCTCGCCGAAGGCCAGCGCAGGTTCGGAAACGACCTGGTGCAGTTCGAACGGCTGTTCGAGGAGGCGGGCTCTGCGGTGAAACACCTCCCCGCCGACGCCGGACTCGGCGTGGCTGCTCATTCACTCAGGGCGGTCGATGCGACCGGGTTGCGGGTCGCGGCCGACATCGCCTCGGGAGCCCCGCTACACATGCATCTCGCCGAGCAAACGGCCGAAGTCGACGCATCGATCATGCATACCGGACTCCGGCCTGCGGAGTGGCTGCTCGACAATGCGGATGTCGACGCGAACTGGTGCCTGGTTCACTGCACGCACTTGCTTTCGGAAGAAACCAGGCGCCTCGCCCTGACAGGAGCGGTTGTCGGCCTGTGCCCCGAAACGGAAGCGAACCTAGGCGACGGGATATTCGAGATTTCGCCGCTGCTCCAGGAAGAGGGTCACTTCGGAATAGGCACGGACTCGAACATTCGCATTTCCCTCGCTGGTGAACTTCGGGCGCTCGAATATTCGCAGCGGCTGAAAGACAGGTCTCGATCGGTCATCGGAGACCCCGACCGGTCAACCGGACGCGTCCTGTTCGATTCCGCTTTGTCCGGGGGAAGCCAGGCTGCCGGCCGGAACAGCGGCGAGATCGCCGTTGGCCGTCTGGCTGACCTGCTGGCTCTCGACGGCACCGTCCCGGACCTTTCGTATCGAAGCGGAGACGCGCTCCTGGACGGGTTCATCTTCTGCGGAGATGACAGGATGGTTTCAGATGTCTGGTCGGCAGGCCGGCATATCGTCCGCAACGGGCAGCATGTCCGTCATGACGAACTGACCGGATCCTACCTGTCCTGCATGGGCCGACTGTTGGGCGAACTGTGATCCCTCGTGGTGCCTGGCCGCTGACGGGGAATCACGATTTTCGCCTCGACTCTGTCGAGGTGGAATGACCGGCCGCTGTCGACGCTCAGTTTGAACTTTCGGTATAGTATCCGATCACGTCGCCACTCGTCGTGACACCAAGGCCGTTGAGATGGCGATTGACGTAATTGAAATAGGCGATGATCTGGTTGGCTTCCAGGATCTGCCCGTCATCCAGTCCTGCATCGCGGAGCCTGATCACGTCAATTTCGACCACGTCACCGGGGCTGGTCGTCAGCTTTTCCGCGTACTCGAGAACCGCCAGCTCACGGCCGTCAAACGCCAGGTCCAACTGACCGGTCCTCAGGGCCTCGCAAATCAAATCGGCCCGTTCCTCGTCGCCGATCAGTGTTCGCGCGTTCGTCCAGTGATTTGCATATGAATATTCGCACCGGTTCAGCAGGGAAACGTAGCTTCCGATGGTTTCCTGAAGCCATACCGGCAACGTGTTGTCGTCATCGTGCAGGGCTGCCCGGTAGAGCATGACGTGACCGCGCATGGTATTTGGGCGTAACGAATGAACGCGCATCACGTTGTCCACGGTACCATGAGGCGTCCGCGCCATTTCCAGCGCGTTCCGCAGCTTAGGGCTTGCTTCGTCGTCAGAGATCATCCGGATCCATGCAGCCACCTTGTGTCCTCCAGTCCGTCAGTATCGGCCGTCATCGGTCTGGTGTTCGATTTCCGGGATCCAGATCTAATCGCGATGCCAGCCTTCCAAATGCA
Organism: Paracoccaceae bacterium; assembly: GCA_026707935.1. Taxonomy (GTDB): domain Bacteria; phylum Pseudomonadota; class Alphaproteobacteria; order Rhodobacterales; family Rhodobacteraceae; genus JAPPHA01. Next base: position 7,062 of record JAPOVX010000149.1, on the reverse strand, counting down.
CCGGACCCGGAACGGGCACGCATTCATGCGGCCACGGCCCTCGCTTCGTCAAGTTATTGCAATACTTGACTGCACTTATGTGCACGTATATGCATATATTTGCGCATTTATGACTGACTTTGATCGGTTTGTGGGGAGAGCAGCTCGGAATATGCTCACATTAGAACTGTAGAGAGCAATGACTAGTGGCACTCGGCTAGGCGCCGCCCGACGCCGGAAAATCGTCGATCTTGTCGAGGGACGCGGATCCCTTGCGGTCCGGGAGCTTTCGAACGAGCTTGGCGTGTCGGAAGCGACCATTCGGAGGGACTTGCGGGAACTCGGCGAGTCGGGCGCGGTGACGCGGACACATGGCGGCGCCGTTAAAGACGCGAGCGCGTTTGTCGACTTGCCCAATGAAGAACGGATGCTCGTCGGCGCGAAGGAGAAGGGCAGGATCGGACGAAGTGCAATCGAAGTGCTGGTTGGTGATGAGGTCGTTTTTCTTGACGCAGGCACGACCGCCTTGGCCGTCGCTGAAAATGCGCATCGCAAGCCGAATTGCCGCTATGTGACGACCTGCTTGAAAATTGCCTCGCGGCTCCGCGACCAGAAGATCCCGAATTTCTATCTCATTGGTGGCGCCTACGTCGCGGTGAACGATTCCCTCGCAGGTCGCCTCGCCATCGCAGCAATCCGGACGCTGTCTTTTGACGTGTCCTTCCTTTGCTGCTCGGCGATCGATGTCGAGCGGGGCTCGATTTCGATCGGAGACGAGGTGTACAGCCAGGTGCATGCCGAGGCCGTGGCGGCGACTCGCCGAAATATCGTCGTGGCACATCACGAGAAGCTCAATGCCTGCGGCTTCATCCGAACCGCGTCCTTTAATGAGATCGATTGCCTGATCACCGATCAAAGCCTAAGCCAGGAGAACCGTACACGCCTTGAGCGCGCGGATATCGAGGTGATTCTCGCATGACCAGAGCAGGTGTTTCTCTGGAGGTCGTGAACCTCAGGAAAAGCTGGGGTGCAGTCGAGGTCCTGTCGGACGTGAATTTTCAGATCGAGCCGGGCGGGTTTCTGACGCTTCTCGGACCGTCTGGCTGCGGCAAGAGCACGATTCTGCGCCTTGTTTCAGGGCTGGACGACGTTAGTGGCGGGAAGATCCTAATCGGCGGAAAGGATGTCGCGCCGCTGTCGGCGGCCCAAAGGAACATCGGCATGGTGTTCCAGAACTACGCCCTATTTCCGCACATGACGGTCGAGGACAACATCACCTACGGTCTGAAAGTGCGAAAGGTGCCCAAAGCCGACAAGGGAAGGGCTCTCGCCCGGGTTGCCGAGCTTATGGGACTGGGCACCCTTCTAGATCGGAATCCTGCGCAGCTTTCCGGCGGGCAGCAGCAGCGCGTAGCGCTTGCCCGGGTTCTTGTTTCCGAGCGGCCTCTCGTTCTGATGGACGAACCGCTTTCGAACCTTGATGCCAAGCTGAGGGTCGAGATCCGGACCGAAATCCGGTCGTTGAACAAGCGGCTTGGCATCACGGTCGTCTACGTCACCCACGATCAGAGCGAGGCGCTGTCCATGTCGGACAAGGTTGTGCTGATGAACGCAGGACAGGTGTCGCAATGCGGTACGCCGCAGGAACTCTACCAAGCACCGGCCAACTCCTTCGTGGCAGGCTTCACCGGTACGCCGCCGATGAACCTGCTCCCGGCGGACGATGTAACTTTTCCGGCCACGCTTCAACCCGAGGGGGTTGTGGCGCCGGCCGAGGCCGTGTTCGGTGTACGCCCGGAAAACTTGGTGCTGGGTGACATCGCATCGGATTTCGCGGCGTTTACCCGGGTCCAAAGCATCGAGTACGAGGGCAAGGTCTTTCTGGTGCATCTGAAGACATCATCGGGGAAAAGCCTGGTCGTGTCGCATTCGGGCGAAGCTGCCCCGGAGGAAGGGGAGGAGGTGCGGGTCGGCTGGGCGCGGGGCGCGGCGCACATCTTCGCGAAATCGAACGGAAGGCGACTGGAGTTCAACCTGTGAACTTTGTCGTCTGAAACTGCCGGGAACGGCATGAACAAGGAGGAAACGACATGAAGACTAACTACAAGACGGCACTCCCGCTGGTCATGGCGGCGGCCTTGGCGTGTGCCGCGCCCGTGGTAAAAGCGGCCGATCTGGAATTCTATTTCCCGGTCGGCGTGAATGCGCCCGCGGTCGCGACAATCGAACAACTGACCAACTCTTGGGCCGAACAGAACCCTCAGCATACCGTCAAGGCGGTCTATGCCGGTAACTACGAAGAGACCACAACCAAGGCGCTGACAGCGGCGCAGGCAGGTGACCCGCCGCAGGTCGCCGTGCTGCTTGCCATCGACATCTTCACCCTGATCGAGGAGGACGTGATCGTTCCAATCTCGGACCTTGCGACGTCTTCCGAGGAACTGGCTTGGATCGACGGCTTCTACGAAGGTTTCATGGTCGATACGCGGTTCGACGGGAAGACCTACTCGATCCCGTTCCAGCGCTCGACGCCCGTCTTCTACTACAACAAGGACGCCTTCCGCGCGGCCGGGCTCGATCCGGAAGCACCGCCCACGACCTGGGACGAGATGGTCGAGGTCGGCAAGAAGCTGACCATCAAGGATGCGAACGGCAACGTAACCCAATGGGGCACGCGCATTCCGAACCTGGGCCTCGCCGGGGCGTGGCTCTTCGGCGGTTTGGTTGTTTCCAAGGGCGACGTGCTGTCGACGGATACGGGAACCGAAGCGCGCTTTGACACCGAGGCGGCGCGGGCTTCGCTGGAGTTCCTGCAGCGCCTTGCCGACGAGGGGGTGATGGCGCCAGGGGGCATCACTTGGGGCGACACGCCAAAGGCCTTCCTCGAAGGCCAGGCGGCGTCGATCTGGACCTCGACCGGCAACCTTGCCTTCATCAACAAGAATGCCGAGTTCGATTGGGACGTCGGTTTTCTGCCGGGTGGCGACGGTCCCGGTGCGCCAGTCGGCGGCGGCAACTTCTACATCTTCAAAGACACGACCGACGAAGAGCGGGCCGCGGCGCTTGATTTCATCAAGTTCATGACGACGCCCGAAAATGCGGCGATCTGGGCCATGGCGACGGGATATGTTGCACCGCGCGCCGATGCCTGGGCGACGCCTGAAATGCAGGACTATGCCAAACGGCTGCCGCAGGCGCTGGTCGCGCTTGACCAGATGCCCCATGCCTATCGGGAGTTCGCGACCTTCCAGCGGGCGCGTGTGACGCAGTACCTGGTCGACGCGATCGAGGGCACGATCACGGGCGAGACCGACGCGGCATCCGCGCTGGCCGACGCCCAGGAAAAAGCGGACGACATCCTCGGCGAATATCGCTGAGCTTGCGCCCGACACCCGCGCGCCATCTCCGTCTTGGCGCGCGGGCGGGCTACCGGGATCGGAATTACCAAAACGTGAACATGCGCTTGTCATACGGGATGGGCTTGATCCTTCTCGTGCTGCCCTGTTCGCTTCTGGTGGCGTTCACGCATTTCCCGGCGCTCAAAGCGCTTCTGAATTCCTTCTGGAACAACAGCAGCTCCTTCCGCCCGTCCCGCTTTGTCGGCCTGAACAACTACGAAACGCTGCTCGAGGACGACAAGCTGATGCAGGTGCTTGTCAACAGCTTCATCTATGCCATCGGCACCGTCCCGCTGGCGATCGTACTGGCGATCGGCATGGCGCTGCTGGTGAATTCCAAGTTTCCCGCGACCGGTCTGATGAGGCTCTCATTCTTTCTTCCGACGATGCTGCCCATGGTCGCGGTCGCAAATATCTGGCTGTTCTTCTATGCTCCGGGGATCGGCCTTGCCTCCCAGATCCTGACTTTCTTCGGCCTGCCGTCGATCAACTTCCTTGGCAGCACCGAAACCTCGCTTTTCTCGATGATGGTCGTCGCGGTTTGGAAGGAGGCGGGTCTGTTCATGATCTTCTACCTCGCCACGTTGCAAACCATTCCGACCAACTTAAAGGATGCAGCGCGGCTGGAGGGCGCTGGATCGGTCCGGATCTTCTTCGACGTCGTGTTGCCGCTTCTTCGTCCGACGACGATCTTCGTGGCCGTCAACGCGCTGATCAATGCCTTCCGACTGGTTGACCATATCGTCGTGATGACCCGCGGAGGCCCGAACAACTCCAGTTCGCTTCTCCTCTACTACATCTATGAAGTCACCTTCGGTTTCCGCGACTTCGCCTATGGCGCGACGCTGACCGTCCTGATGGTTGTGGTCCTTGGCATTCTGGCCGCGGTTCAATTCTGGGTTTTGGACAGAAAGGCGCATTATCAATGAGCCAGGGCCTCAACAGGATCGCCTTCGCAACGCTCGCCTTCGTCCTGGCCGCCGTCTGGGGGCTGCCCTTCCTCTATTCAATCTGGACCGCCTTCCACCCCGAGAAGTACTCGGCCAACTTCGTGTGGAACGCGCCGCTGACACTGTCGAACTTTACCGAGGCCTGGAAGGCGGCCCCGTTCGCGCTCTATTTCCTCAACACCGTGATCCTGATCACCACCGTGCTTGTCGCAAACCTGATCCTCTGCACGCTCGTAGCCTATGCCTTTGTCCGCTACCGGTTCCGCTGGGCGGGTATTCTCTTCAGCCTCGTCATGGTGCAGCTTCTCATTTCGCCAGAGATTCTGATCGTCGAAAACTACTTGACGCTGTCGACCATCGGCCTGACCGACACGATCATCGGCATCGCCCTGCCCTATTTGACCTCGGCCTTCGGGATCTTTCTTTTGCGGCAGACATTCATGACCGTCCCGAAGTCTTTGGATGAGGCTGCGCAGATCGAGGGGGCCAGCGCGTGGCGGGTCCTCTGGACGGTTTATGTCCCGCTGGCACGCCCCGTCTATCTGGCCTATGGGCTTGTCTCGATCAGTTTCCACTGGAACAACTTCCTCTGGCCGCTCATCGTTACCAACTCGCCCGAGGTGCGCCCGGTCACTGTCGGTCTGAGCGTCTTTGCGACGGTCGAAAGCGGTATCGAGTGGTCGCTTGTCAACGCAGCCACGCTGATGACGACGGCGCCGCTGATCATCGCCTTCCTGATCTTCCAAAGACAGTTCGTCGCCAACTTCATGCGGGCAGGCATCAAATGATCCGTGCTGGCACAGCATGCGAGGCAGGCCGGAGATCTCGCTGATGAAGCTGGCGCACGTATCCGACCTGCACATCCTGTCGCCAGAGGCCGAGGCTCCGGGGCCGGGGCCCACTTCAATCGATGTGGCAGAGGCGCTTGCGGACGATCTGAAGGCAATCGCGGAAGGGCTGGACCTCGTGATCATCGCCGGCGATCTGACCGACCGCGCCGATGCGCCGTCATTTGCGATTGTCGAACGGCTTTTTGCCCGTGTCGGCCTGCCGATCTTCGTCGTTCCGGGGAACCATGATGGGCCGTCTGGCATGATCGACTACATGCGGACGTCAACGACCTTGTCGGACTGGGACCTTACCAACCGCGTTGTAGAATTCGGTGGCTTCAGATTTCTTGGTCTGAATACCTGCATCGAAGGCCGGATTCAGGGTGCTTTAGACGACAGCGCGCTCGCGCTCGTGGACCGCGAAGTTGGGCGCAATAGCGACCTTCCGCTGGTTGTCATTATGCACCATCCCCCCTTGTTCCTTGGCCTGGAGCAATTCGACGGGTTCTGCGATGTCGACAGGGGAGACGAGTTTCTCGGCCTGCTCGCGGCAGCCAAAGCGGAGACGCTGGTTTTCTCGGGGCACGTCCACCGTCCCTACGCCGCGCGGATTGACAGCTTGATATGCCACGTTGCGGGCAGCATGATCACCCCCTACGATTCCCTGCGGCCTTTTGGCACTGATCCGATACGGCCCACGGTCCTGCAGGACATATATTTCGTCCACGAAATCGACCCCGGCGGGCAACATGTGGTGACACCGCAGCGCGTCCTTGGACTGGTGTCGCACGCCAGCGAGATAAAACGGCCGAGCCAATCCGAATATGACGCTAACTGAGACACATATCGACGATCTACTGGACGCCGTCCGACGCGCGGGCGCACAGGAAATCATGCCACGCTTTCGAAACCTCGCAGACCATGAGGTCGATTCGAAATCGCATGCCCGGGACCTTGTCACCATTGCCGATGGCGCTACCGAAGACGCCATTCGGCGTGATGTCGTCAAGATCCTGCCGAAAGCTGCAGTCGTCGGAGAAGAAGCTGTCACCAGTGACCCGCATCTCTTGAATGCTGTTGGAGCCAGCGAGACCTGCGTCGTCATCGACCCGATCGACGGCACCGAGAACTATGTCACTGGACTGGCGATCTTTGGAACCATTCTTGCCGTCGTCCACAAAGGCCAAACGGTTTTTGGCCTGCTTTACGACCCGGTCGCGGATGACTGGATGTTCGCGCGGCGCGGCGAAGGGGCTTGGTTTCATCGCAGGGACGGGGAAGTCGTGGGTCTGCAAACGAGGAAGGATTGCGATCTGGCCGACGCCACAGGGCTTGTTGCGGTCGAGGATCACGGCCTTGAAGACCGTGAAGTGCTGATTCGCGGTTTCCAGGCTACCTTCCATGTTCGTGACATCAGATGCTCTTGTCACGAATACCGGTGCCTCGCCTCCGGCCGGGCCGATTTCCTGCGGTCCTACACTTTGAAGCCTTGGGATCACGCGGCCGGTTTGTTGCTGCTCGAAGAGGCTGGCGGATGGGCCGCGGTCAATGGCGAGACGCCGTATGTGCCGACGATCCATGACGGCAGAATTGTCGCGGCGAGCTGCGAGGCCATGGGGCGGCGCATCGCGAACCTTGCTGCACCTTTGCCTTGACGCTGGCGGTACAATGGTCCGCGAGACATCCTTTCTCCGACCGCGCCTGAAGCAAGACTACCCACGATTTGTATAGGGGTCGGCGACGGCTGTCCCGGTGCGAAGGCAGCCTGGTGTAATCGGGAATCTGGCTATTACCCTTTCCGGTGCTGCCCCCGCTATGACTACAACGAAGGCGCCATCATTGAATATTAGCCCAAGTTTCACACGCTTAAAAAAAGGTGATTGTTTTTCAGAGGCTTGCGCCGAC
>JAPOVX010000002.1 GCA_026707935.1 Paracoccaceae bacterium | reverse complement strand
TCAATCTCTATCCGTACACGCAGTTCCTGCACGACGTCAGCGGGAACAGCCCGGCGCCGAGCGGACCATTCGTGGAAGGCCGGACCGGTCTCACGCTCGGGTTGAGGGCCGACCACCTCAGCAGCTGGCAGGCCGATCTCAACTACACGCGTTACGCCGGCGCCGGCAATGAGTTGAGCGACCGCGATTTCATCTCCGCATCCCTCAAGTACTCGTTCTGAGATCCCGCGAGGTCATGACCGCCATGAAAAACAAGAATTCGATTGCAAAACACATCTGTGCTGCGCTTGTCCTCGGTTGCCTTTTCGCCACTCCCGCAGTGGCCGAAATCTCCGCCAGCGAGATCGCGCGACTGGGACGGGACCTGACACCGCTCGGCGGCGTGCGGGCCGGAAACGCCGCGGGTACCATTCCGGCATGGAACGGCGGCATCACGAGGCCGCCGTCAGGATATTCAGTCGGCGAACACCACCGCGATCCTTTCGCCCGGGACAGGCCGCTCTTCGTCATCAACGCCGGCAATCTCGACAGGTATCGCGATCGTCTCACGGTTGGCCACCAACGCATGCTGAGAGCCTATCCCAGCTTCAACATGCCGGTCTATCCGACCCGGCGGAGCGCCTCGGCTCCGAAACGGATCTACGATGCCACGAGACGCGTCGCCGCCACCGCGAAGCTCGTCGATGGCGGCAACGGCGTGGCAAATTCCGTGATCGGGATCCCGTTCCCGATCCCGAAAAACGGCCTCGAGGTGATCTGGAACCACCTTCTCCGCTACCGGGGCGAGTCGGTTGCCTGCGTCATCGGACAGGCCGCGGTCACGCGCGGGGGCAGGTATACCCTCGTGAAGCAGAGCATCGAGTCCGAACTCCGCTACTCGCTGCCGAACATGACGGTCGAAAAGCTCGGGAACACCATGATCCTGTTCAAGCAGAAGACGCTCGCGCCGGCGCGGCTCGCCGGTGACATCGTCCTCGTGCATGAAACCATCAACCAGGTTCGCGAGCCGCGCAACGCATGGACGTACAACCCGGGTCAACGCCGGGTGCGGCGCGCCCCGAACCTCGCCTACGACAACCCGGGCACCTCGTCCGACGGGCTGCGCACCGCGGACCAGCTGGACATGTTCAACGGGGCAGTGGACCGCTACGACTGGAAACTCGTCGGAAAGCGCGAGATGTACGTGCCGTACAACTCCTACAGGCTGCACAGCGACAGGCTCTCGTTTTCCGACATCCTGATGCCGCTGCACGTCAACCCGGAGCACCTGCGGTACGAACTGCACCGGGTCTGGGTGGTGGACGCGACGCTCAAGAGAGGCGAGCGGCATCTCTACAAGCGGCGGACCTTCTACGTCGACGAAGACTCCTGGCAGATTCTGGTGGCCGACGTCTACGACAACCGCGACCAGCTGTGGCGGGTTTCGGAAGGCCATGTCATCAACTACTACGAAAAACCCCTGATCTGGCCGACACTCGAGGTGCACACCGATCTTCAGGCGGGGCGCTACCTCGCCTTCGGGCTCGACAACGAGTTTCCGATGTGCACGTGGGACCGGAGACTGAAATCCCGGGACTTCACGCCGGCAGCGCTCCGCCGCGAAGGGCGGCGATGAGGCGACGGGCGGCAGTCCACGGCTACGGGGAACCATCGCGTCATCTGGTCTCCACCGGTCGGCGACACGCCGGACAGGGATGACATGAGTGTCAGCCGGATGTCGTTCTGGCTGGCGTCGCCGGGTTGGCGGCTGGCCGGGTCCGGAACACCTGTCTTTCGGCGTTTGCGATTATTGCACGCATTTTTTTGGAAGATTTCCGGGTTGATGCTTCCCGCATCCTTGGCGAATCGAGGAAGGGAAGGTTCTGCGCGCGGGATACTCGGTTGGCGGGTTGCTGGTGCGGCCTGGATTGCAATCGCGGTCTTGCCCGGGCTCTTCGTTCCGGTCGGTGCCGACGCCGAGTCGGGAGTTGCGGAACCGCTTCCCGCCAGGCTGCTGCTGCTCGACGGTGCCGTTGCAGGGTCACGGCTCATCGTCGTCGGCGAGCGTGGTCATATCCTCGTCTCTTCCGATGACGGCGCAAGCTGGAAGCTTGCCGAGGTGCCGACCCGGGTCATGCTCACCGCCATATACATGCACGACGCAGAGACCGGCTGGGCGGTCGGACACGATGCGGTCATACTCCGCACTGCTGACGGCGGGGAGACCTGGACGAAAGTGCACGAAGCGCCGGAAGAGGAACTCCCCCTCCTGGACGTCTGGTTTCGCGACGGGCAGAGGGGACTTGCCGTCGGTGCCTACGGTTACGCCCTCGCCACCGAGGACGGAGGCGAAACCTGGACCTCCCATGCCATCAGCGAGGACGACTTTCACCTGAACGCGCTGGTCCCGGCAAAGGATCGGGAGAACGGGTTTGAAAGGTTGTACATTGCGGCCGAAGCGGGCGTCATTTATCGCTCCGATGACGGAGGCGAGACCTGGCAGGAGTTGCCTTCGCCCTACGCTGGTTCGTGGTTCGGGGGACTGGCGCTTGACGAAAACCAGCTGCTCCTGGCCGGTCTGCGGGGGCATCTGTTCCGCTCTGAAGACGGCGGTGTCAGCTGGGCAGAGGTTCCCACTGGAACCCAGGCGACCCTGACGGGGGCTGTCCGCCATCCCTCGGGCGAAATCGTGATCACGGGGCTGGAGGGGAGCGTGCTGACCAGCCGCGATGGTGGCCGCAATGTATCGTCCCGAAACCTGCCGACGCGCGAGGGGATTTCGACCACCTTGCCTCTCCTGGACGGTGCTGCGCTCCTGATCGGTGAGTTCGGCACTGCACGCCTGCCGCTCGGAGAGTAGTTTTTCGATGCAGGTTCCGCGATCCGCAACTCGGCGATCCGAACACGGGATTCTCCGGATTCCTGCTTTCGCGGGAGTTCAAGTTGCGGAAGCAAATTCTCTGCGTAGCATGAGGTGCGCTGCCGACCGGGCCGCGATCACCCGGGTTCGCGCGTGACCGCCCATATCGAAAACCTGCTTTTCGCCAGGCGCGGCGTCGTGCTCGCACTATTCGCGCTGGTCACGCTTGCCATGGGATGGCTTGCGACAGGATTGCGGATCGACGCGGGATTTACGAAGCTGGTGCCGGTCGAGCACGAATACATGCAGACCTTCCTCCAGTATCGGGACGAGTTCGGCGGCGCCGACCGCGTGGTCATCGCCGTGACGGCGCGTGAGGGTGACATGTTCACGCCGGGTTTCATCGAAACGCTGCGCGAAGTGACCGACTCCACCTTCTTCCTTCCGGGAATCGACCGGACCCAGGTGTTTTCGATCCTCACGCCGAACGTCCGGTTCATCGAAGTCGTTGAAGACGGGATTTCGGCCGGAAACGTGATGCCGGACGACTTCGAACCGACCGCTGCCGGGTTCGCGAGATTGCGCGAAAACATCATCAAGGCCGGAATCGTGGGCCGCCTCGTGGCGAAGGACTTCGCAGGCGCGATCGTCGCAGCGAAGCTGCAGGAGTTCAATCCGAACACGGGCGAGCGCCTGGATTACATCGAAGTGGCGCGAGAACTCGAGCGTATCCGGGGCGAGGCCGAGGCGAAACCGAACGCAAACGTGGACGTGCACATTATCGGATTTGCCAAGCTGGTCGGTGACATCGCGGACGGAGTCATCCGCGTCGTGGCATTTTTCGGAATTGCGTTCGTGATCACGGCAATCTTCGTATTCGCCTACACCCGGTCATTCCGTCTGACGATACCACCGCTGGTGTGCTCGCTCGTCGCCGTCGTCTGGCAACTCGGCGGGCTCACCGCGCTTGGATTTGGCATCGATCCGATGTCCGTTCTCGTGCCGTTCCTGGTGTTCGCGATCGGTGTGAGCCACGGCGTGCAGATGGTCAGTTCGGTGCGCGCGGAGACCACGGTGGGTTCGAGCGGTCTGGACGCCGCACGGGCGAGTGTTCGCCGCCTCCTTCTGCCGGGCGCGGTCGCCCTTGCCTCGGATTCTGTCGGATTCATCACGATCTCGTTGATCGACGTCCAGGTCATCAAGGAAATCGCCGTCACGGCCAGCCTCGGTGTTGCTGCGATCATTCTCACGAACCTGGCGCTGCTGCCGGTGCTCCTCTCATATTTTGATGCAAGCGAAGACGAACGCAACGCGGCACGCGCGCTCGATCGGAGGTTGATGCCGATCTGGTCGCGGGTTGCGCGGGTTGCGCGCCGCGGTCCTGCCGCTGCAGTCATTGGCGTCGCGGTCATTCTCCTGGCGGTCGGCGGGCTGTTGGCGCCCCAGGTCCGTGTGGGCGACGAGCATCAGGGCGTGCCGGAACTCCGGGCCGGGTCCGTCTACAATATCGACTCCTCCGCAATCGCCGAACACTTCAGGATCGGCGTGGACGTACTGACGGCGATCCCTGAGACCGTGGCGGAGGGCTGCATCGACTATGAAGTCATGCGTACGCTGGACGACTTTGAATGGCACATGCAGAATGTCGAAGGCGTCCAGTCCGTACGTGGCCTCGCGGGAGTCGCACGCGGCATCAACGCGAGCTGGAATGAGGGCAACCTCAAGTGGCGGACCCTTCCACGCAATCATTACATGCTCGTGCAATCGGTGTCCCCGGTACCGACCAGCAGTGGCCTCCTGAACCTCGACTGCAGCGTGATGCCGGTTTCGATCTATACGTCCGACCACAAGGCCGAAACCATTGCGCGGGTCGTCGAAGCAGTGAAGGAATTCGATGCCGCGAACCCCAACGAGCGCATCAGGTTCCGGCTAGCATCCGGCAACATCGGGGTCATGGCGGCGACGAACGAGGAAGTCGAGGCATCCCAGTTTCCGATTCTCGCCTATGTCTACGCCGCGATCATCGTCCTGTGCCTGCTGTCTTTCCGGTCGGTCGCCGCGACAGCCTGCATCATCGTGCCGCTTGCAGTGGTCTCGCTCCTCGCGTACGCGCTGATGGCCCTTCTGGAAATTGGCCTCAAGGTGTCGACTCTTCCGGTCGTGGCGCTTGGTGTTGGGATCGGGGTGGATTACGGCATTTACATCTACGGGCGGTTGCGTGGCCACCTCGAGCAGGGACTCGACTTCGCGACGGCCTACGAGAAAACTCTCGCCACGACCGGATCGGGGGTTGTACTGACCGGCCTTACGCTGGCGGCAGGGGTCGCGACCTGGATCGTTGCTCCACTCAAGTTCCAGGCCGACATGGGCACCGTGCTGACGTTCATGTTTCTCGTCAACATGGTCGGTGCCGTCGTGCTCTTGCCGGCACTTGGCGCGTGGTTGGTCAGGCGAGAAGTACCAGGCGGTCGCCGGACTTGACACGCTCTGGAAAGGATGATGGCCACCGTACCCGCAGGCCGCCGCAAGCCATCCACGCGCCCTCGGGAGTTCAAATCCTGTGATACTTGAGCGGCTTGTTTCTTTGACAACGGATTGTGAAACCCACTTGGCGACAGGTGCCGGGCCGGACTCGACCCCGGGATACTGATCTCACCCAGGCGCTCTAGAAACTGGGGCAAAGGTCCGCAGCTGACTGCGGGGATCCATCGCAGCTTTGATTTCGAGATGGTTGATGGCCCGATTGGTGCTGAACTCAACTTTCGGGAAATCGGGACGTCACCTGCCTACCAGGGCGTTTTTGCGACGGATTAACCAAACACATGCGTATAAGTTCAAAACGGCCGACACGAATGCATTCGAGGGACACATGCACCGCTTGCCAATCTTTACGCCCGCGAAGGCATAACGAAAGTTTCCGGGCATTGCATTGATGCACCGTTTCCCGCGAGAGAATTTCGTCCAGTGTTCGATTGCCGCACATGCAGGATAGACCGATGTCAAGACTATATTCTGCGATTTCCCCGTACTGGCTTTGGGCTGTTCTGGCCCTTCCCGCCGCAGGGATGATCACTGCGCTCGCCGAATCCCCATCTCCGCGCGTGATTCACGAACTTTGCACCCGACCGGAGAGTTCGCCGCGCGCTTCATGATCATCGCACTCATGGCCACTCCGCTCGCGATTGTCTTCAAAGGTTGGCGCGGTCCGAGATGGCTGATCAAGAACCGGCGATATTTCGGCGTGGCGGCCTTTGGCTATGCGCTTGCGCACACGGTTCTCTACCTGATGGATGCCGAATCACTCGCAAGGATCCTTGACGAGGCACTGCGACTGGACATCTGGACGGGCTGGCTTGCGTTCTTCATCTTTATCCCCCTGGCCGCCACCTCGATGGACTATTGTGTTCGTATCATGGGTCCCCGATGGAAGGCGCTGCAGCGCTGGGTCTATGGAGCCGCGATCTTGACGCTTGTGCACTGGGCCGCCCTGCATGACTGGGGAGGGCTGGGACCGGCGCTTGTTCACTTCCTGCCTCTGGGACTGCTGCAAGCCTATCGCGTGTGGTATCAGTTCGCCCGCCGGCACCAATGGGCCATCACAAGATAACCGCTTCATTATCTTGCGCCGCAAGACCGGGCCGATCTTGGGGACTTCCGAAAACCTGGAGGTCAGGTGCTACGAACTGGTCAGCCGCCAGTTGAGTGCCTGCTGTATTTTCTCATCTACCAGGGGCGGCATCGTCCTGCCACCGGCGAGAAAACCAAGGTGACCGCAGATTTGGCGGGCTGGCCGTCACGCTGGACTTGCCCCGGCATCCCACGATACGTAGTCCCCACACTGGTCATGGCTGAGCCAATGCAAATTGGCCTGACGGGCGGCACGTTGGGGGAAGGCATTGTCTCTGTGGGCAGTGTTCCTTGTAGATCGGAATTCCCGGATCTTGTGGTAACGGACACGGATCGATGACTTCTCCAGGGTTCGAAGCAATGCGACCTGCGGAACGACGCAATCGATGGCTCTGGGTCGAATTTCTGTGCCTATTCCTCGCTGCACCGGTTGTTCTGGCCGTGTTCTTGCCTCCATCCACGCTGCTGCCGGCGTTGTTCGGGGCCACCTTGGTGGGGATGGTCCTGTTGCACCGCACGCCGGGCTTTCACTGGCGCGACCTAGTGCGAGGCTGGAGTCAGATCGACTGGCGGGTTGTCGCGGCATTCGCGATTGCCATGACAGTCGTTTCTGTCGGGCTCCTGATGGCCGTACTGCCCGAACGATGGCTGGTTGTCTACCGTATGAGCCCCTGGGTGTGGCTGGCGATCATGATGCTCTACCCGTTATTCTCGGCACTGCCGCAAGAGATCGTGTACCGCGCGTTGTTCTTTCGCCGATATGGGCCGATCCTGCCGCCTGCGCGTGCTGCGCTGATACTGAATGCGGCGGTCTTTTCGCTGGCGCACCTGCTCTTCTGGAACTGGATCGTCGCGATGATGACCTTTGCCGGCGGGCTGGTATTCGCCTGGGCATACGAGGTGCGGGGATCGTTCCCTCTTGCGGCGGTCCTGCATGCGGTCGCGGGCAACATCATGTTTACCGTTGGTATCGGTGCGCTCTTCTACACAGGCACCATTGTGCGACCGTTTTGAGCGGCATCGGGGCTTCAACGCTTGTGGGCAGGCCAATGCGGGTTTGCGCCGGACAAGTGCCGAATAATACGTCAAGCGACGGAAACAATGTCTCCGGCCGTTCCGGAGGGTCGCCACGCGTTATGACAAGACTGCCCGTAGTTTCCTGTCCGCCGTGCGTCTGGCCGTCAGCCGTTTCCTGCTCCGGAGGACCGCGAACCAGTCAATCGAATTCACTGCCTAGTTCATGTGCCCGTGCGTCTTTTTCAAACCGGGAATCCCGGTATCCCACCTCTACAATGGATTGCAGATATAGTGGGAGAAATGCAGCGATCGATCCTGCCTGTTCGTACCGGAATACGTGATGACACTCGTGTGACAACAGGCGGCGGGACATCTGACCACGACGGATCAAAATCGAGTGTTCAAGAGTCAGGCCAACCATCGCTGGTCCAAGCAGCCCGGAGTTCCGAATCCGAGGGAAGTGAGAGGCGATCGACAATAGAGACACGGATACTGCCGGCCCGTTGGACGCCAACGGTCATTGTATCCGACAAACCAGAAGCATCCAACGGTTTTCCCGTCAAGGCAACATCCACTGCGATCGCTTCGGCCCACTCGACGGCGCGTGGCATGAGGATAGGAAGAAGAACACGTAATTTCATCTTTGGAACTTCTTTAACACGGACTCATAGTGATTCAGCCTGTTATTGGTTTTCCCTGCTGTTTGTGGCCAGTTCGGCCCGGTTGACGGACGCAAAGATATCCTCGAATACGGTTGTCACAAAAATCATGTCCTCGCCCTGGTAGTCGACCAAATCTCATGGTTTGTTTCGGTTCAGTTCAATCTGGGAAAATCCAGAGTGCGAAACCAGGTGGGGATATTCATCGGCGACGCGGAAGAGTGACAAAATACTGGGATGGGGCAGACCCCGGCGGAAACGTCCGATTAAGCCTGGCATTTTTTTTGATGACGACGGGAAACCGTGGTGCACGCTGGTTTCATCCGTTCACGATGCCGCCGAGGCATCCAGGCCCCATCGAATTGTTTGTACGGAGAACTATGTCTAAGGAGGACCAGACCGGCAACGGTCGCCAAGGTCTGGTTTCACGGATTACCCGGTATTCGGCGCTCATCAAGGGCGTGCTGATGATTTTGAAAGGGTGATTTCGATGGTGCTGGCTTGCGCCCGGGGCTCGACCGCACCGGCAAGCATGAAGCTGCCTCCAAGCCGCTTGAGCTTGTCAGCATAAGCCTTGTCAACGGCGGGAAGGATGTCATCCAGATCGTCGGGAACATGCGCATCGATGTTCACAACGGTCTTGTCCAGCTTGATTTGGCCAGCCGGGTCAGCGCGAAATGCGCTGTGCCAGGACGGCTCACTGTAGGTGTAACGGCGGCAAAAGACGCGGTCGCCAACGGTCACGAACATCAACGTAATGAAGCGGTGCGTGTATCCGGCGCGGATTTTGTGAGACAGCGCACGTTCAACAAGTACCCGCAGTTGGCGCTGTGTTTCGGGGTGTTCCTGCGGCTCGCGCAGAGCCAACCGCAGGGGTCGAGCAACTTGCGTCGCGATCAGTCGAGGGACTTCGGCAACGATGGTCAATGGATGTGCGTGTTTCATGGCTTCAGCTGGTGAGATTGCGAAATTTTTCTGTTTTCTGTTTTCCTGGGCAGAGTTCGGCACGGGTGCTTGTTCAAATGCACGTGCCTTGGGTTCCTGCTTGAAGTAGTCGATGGCTGCGGCGATCACCAGGTCAACGTACTGATCCTTGTCGTAGAGAACGACGTGGGTTGCGCCTTTGAGCACCACATGCTTCCTGGGTCCGCGCTTCGACCAGTGGGACAGCGACAAAAAGTTGCGTGCGGTGGCCTTTGAGCCGTGGATCGTGATGGTCGGCGTACGAGATATTTCGCGATGGAGCGGGCGCTGTGGTGTGCATTGTTCTCGACGAAAAAACTCGGGGGTTTTGTGGGTGTAGATGGGGAATGTCACTGCACCGGCGCGTGCTGTCAAATAGTAGTCGTGTCCTTCGCCTTCGGACAACCCATCTCGAGCACGCCGGCATCCCCGGCAACCAGCACGTCGGCCAGTCCGTCCGTCTCGGGGTCGGCCAGCACCTTCGCGACAAGTTCGGGACCGATTCCGCTGGGGTCGCCGGGGATGATGGCCAATCTCGGTTCATGAACGCGTTACTCTCCTGATGCCTGTATCTTCGAGCGTGCGATGTTTTCGATTGCTGTTTCAAGATGGGCGTACATGGCACGGTGGGTTGCCCCGGGTCGCGGATACTGAAAGCAGCGACGGTGTCATCATGCTGGCTCAACGTGTTTTCGCGCCCGGTACGCATTTGCGACGAAATGAACCGTGCCCGCCAGGAACGTGCATTGTACTGCCGGTGGGTCGAGATCAGTAGCGAGTCGCGTGAAGCAAGAAAAGATCACCGTGTGACACGCCATGTTTCGGTGGAAGATTTTGAACTGAGGGCGGAGTCGGAATTTTCTCGCATGAGCAAGCGGCGATCGGCAGCCGACACAGTTTTCCTCGGTTGCCATCCCTCTGGCAAGTTCCCCCGCGAGCCCTTCGAGTGCGGTAAGGACCATGAGGTTGCCGGAGAACTGCGCACATAAAGGGTTTGCGACCCGCGGGCGGCGTGAGAGGCTCTTCCCGATCAGGCCTTCGATCTCAAGTAATATCAACGCTTCCTTCGGCAGTGTTCGGTTTATGCCGAGGCCTTCCAACGGGTCCCGTTCCGGGACGGGCATTCCAGGGCGAGTTTCTCGGGAAGGATCAGTCCCCGGGGTGCATCTGCCGTTCCGCCGCCAGTGGCCGGCAGGGAGCAGACTGTACATCTTCTCCGAAGTGATACCCGATGTCTTCGCTTGCGGATCTCACCGGCCGAATTTCAGGACGACGGGATCGAGCGGGCGGATGAGCTCGATGAGTTGTGCACGGGTTGCCGGGTGCAACGGCTGGATCGGGTGGCGGCAATGGGCAGAACCGATGACGCCTCCCTCGACCATGGCTTCCTTGGTCGCGCGGAAACCGCATTGCCGATTCTCGAAATTGATTGCCGGCAGGACACGGGCATAGGCTGCCTGTGCCGTTTCCCGATTGCCGGCCAGGTGCGCAGTGATCACGGGCCCGATTTGGTCGGGGATGAGGGCACTCGTCATCGAACCCGTGGCACCGGCATCGAGGTCAGCCATCAACGTGATCGCTTCTTCGCCGTCAAATGGCCCTTCTATGAATTCCCCTGCATCGTCCAGGAGAGCCCGGAGCTTTGTCGCCGTGCCCGGACACTCGATCTTGAAAAGCCTGAGCATTTCAATCTCCCGGGCCATTCGTGCCAGGAGCCCCACCGGCAGATCAACGCCCGAAAGCGGTGCATCCTGCAACATGATCGGAATGCCGATTTCCCCGACGCGGGCGAACTGCTCGAAGATCTGTTCCGGCATGCCTCTGAGCAGTGCCCCGTGGTAGGGCGGCATCATCATGACGATGCTGGCGCCGAAATCCCGTGCCTGCCTGGCGCGCTGTACGACAATCTCGGTAGCGAAATGGCTGATCGTCACGATAACGGGAACCCGGCCGGCCACATGTTCGAGATTGACGCGTTGCAGCGTTTCGCGTTCGGCATCCGAGATCAGGAACTGCTCGGAGAAGTTGGCGAGAATGCAGATCCCGTCCACGCCTTGTGCAACCATGCAGTCAAGTGCGCGTCCGCAGCCTTCGAGATCGAGGCTGCCGTTTTCGTGGAAAACGGTAGGCGCAACGGGCCAAATGCCTGAGTAGCGCTTCATGGTGCGACACACCCGGTTTTCAATGCTGCGCAAGGCTGCATCGTGAAGCTGCCCGGATCGTGGTGCGCGTAGCTCGAATCCCCTTGGCCACCCAACGGCACATGTCGATCGACGCGAGTGATCGGAAAGCCCACCGGGTTTGACTGCGCCAAGGCACGTCGGCAAAAGTCCCGGGCGGCTTGCAGCGACGTCGCACCGATACCTGCGAAATGGCTTGGTCCGGCACCGCCTGCAGTGATCGGCAATTCCGTCCCCTTGGTTGCTCCGGCCCCGGTGAACCGTTCGCCATCGACGAGGTTTCCGGACATGCCCATGATCACTCCACGATTCCGAAGTCACGCATATGACTGTAGAATTCCTGATGCCCCGCCTTGGCAGTTCGTTGCCGGGTTGCAAGTAGCCGTCAAGGGCGTCTGGATCACCGACGAACATATAGTAGAAAAGTTCGTTGTCGACCTCTACGTCGAAAACCGGAAAGTAACCTGGCATGAGGCAGTTCGCATTGACCATGGTCGGGTGGTCGTTGAGCATCTGTCAGGGGACCGGACCAGTGCCCGGTTTTGACCGGCCGCAACAGGGGTTCGCCCGGAACGCTCTCCGGCTGCCCTGGTTTTCACGTAGTTGGCCATTCCGAACGCCTCGAAATTCGGGCGGAATTCGGCAATCGACTGATCGGGACACGTGACGGTCCGCCCGGTGATCTGCGATCGCTAAGTGGCATAGCCTTCAAGCGGTTTCGGCTCGGCTTGTTCCCTTGGGAACGGCCAGAAGTTTGCTGGGGAGGTTGGAAGCCACGCTGGTTCGAGGAATTCGGGCCGTGACGGATTGACGGCAGGTGCGGGTAAACTGCGTCTTCTGCAATGAAGACCCGGCCGTTCGGCATGTTGGAAGCGCACGCATTGTTGGCCGTCCTGGCGTGAACCGGGTTCATGGCCGCGGAGCCTCGCCGCTCCAGGCCCGACGCAGGAGGCCGCGGACTCCATCGACGGTCACGGCACGAGGGTTTGAATATGGGTTCCGGGTTGCCAGGTCAGCCGCCCTGTCCAGATCGGATTCCTTCAGGCCAAAGTTCGAGAGAGCGCGTGGCGCGCCGAGCGATCGGGCAAACTCCCAAAGACCAAGCGCGGGGTCGTCGCATTCAAACAATTCGGCTACCGGCGCCAGCAGCTCCGGGACGGCCACCATGTTGTATGCCACTGCGTGCGGCAGGATGATCGCATGGGTTTCGGCGTGCGGCAGGTTGAAACTGCCGCCGAGCGCGTGGCACAGCTTGTGGTGAAGCCCCATGCCGACCCTGGCAAGCACTGTTCCGCATGCCCAGGCTCCGCGCTGGGATTCCTCACGTGCAGAGAGATCTTCCGGAGCTTCGATCACCCGCGGGAGCGATGCCTTGAATGCCTTGATTCCAAAGATCGCGAGTTCGTGGTCCTCAGGTGTCCGATCATCGGCATAGAGGCCTTCCACGGCGTGGGCAATGGCGTTGAGCGCACTGGAGACAGTCAAGGGCACCGGCAACGTCGCGACGAGTCCGGGATCGCAGAGAACGGTGTCCGGGCGGACCCGCGGGTTCCTGAGCGTTGTCTTCACGCCGTCCTCGGTTTGGCCAAGGACCGGCGTGCACTCACTGCCAGCATAAGTGGTCGGAAGCGCAATTTGACGGATTTCGTGCCTGAGCGCCAACGCCTTGCCGAGACCGATTGTCGAGCCTCCACCGGCCGAAAGCACGCTGTCCGCTCCGACGGAATTCAGATGGGCCAGGGCCTTCTCGGTGACCTCGACCGGCGTGTGCATTTCGGCCCCGGAGAAAACCCCGGCAGCACTGGTTCCAAGGCGTTTCGCCAGGTCCAGTCCCAGAGCTGACTTTCCGGGTGTCGTCAGCACTAGGACCCGGCGGGCTCCCAGTAATTCAACGTGTTTTCCGACTGCTTTGCCAAGACCGACACCAAAGGCGACTGACTGACCGCCCGAATATCTAGATAAATTGATCACTTCTGCCTTCCTCCGGGAATTCAGTGGAATTCTGCCACGTCGAACTCCGATTGTTGGTCGAGTTTGGTCAGGTTAGATTGCCTGATGGCCGACATTCAAGCCGTCGTCCGGGGTATCAGGTCGATTACGGCTCCGTCTCCAAAGCCTGGAGCCGACGATGCGTTCGGACATGTCGAGTTTTCCGGGCGAGCATCGGCGTGTTCCCAATTCGGGTACGGATCATTGGTTCGATGTCCAACAGATCCGTGTCGATCTCGCCGCGGTCAGGCACGCCGTCGAGAAATGCTCGTTCGGTTCGCCCCGGATAGCGTCGACGGACACAGTGCGCCTGTCACGCCGTCCACTGGCGCCAAAGGCCAGCACGGCAGCCTTGATCCGTTTCCAGTCGAGTCCTTCGATGTGGAGTCGCGTTCAAATTTGACCCACCCCTGATCCGATGGAAACGACTGCCTCGCGACAATTCAGCGAGGCAGAAGAGATGATGTCAGTGGAGACGATCGGAGAGGCGAAACCGCGTGGCGGGCTGACGAACCGGCGGGCAAGGCCGACCACCTCGAACATGTCGGGCTCTTCCTGCGCGATGACCTGAATGTCGTGCCCCTCCGTGTAGGCGCAGCCGTGCAACTCGAGGGCCGAGTGATAGGCGATCGTACTGTTGTGGCGCAGGCGGGATGCGGCCAGGAAGCGGTCGACAGACCATGTCGCAGAGTCGGCATGTTTGGGCACCGATGCGAAGACACCACGGGCGATGCGCTGGATATTGTCGGCTCGAAGATGCTGGGCGAGCATCGCCGTGACGACCTTGTCCTCGCGATGACGGCCAACAGCTGCGGCGAATTCGGCCCGACGGAAGACCGAATGGGCGCTGAAGAATGGCGCAGAGATGGGTCGGGGCAATGTCGTTCTTGACGTTTGTCATTCCAATCGATCAAAACGATAAATGTATTATGGCTTGATACGACGATCACAAAGAAAACCTAAAATTTTTCCCGAATCGGTTTCAAGACACAGTGGCATGTGGCTTTCGTCAACTCAGGACATGGAGCGTCACTTGTCGCGGCGGCGCCAGCCTTGGCGACTGCATGCTTGGCAAGACAAGTGTCGGATTATCAGGCTCTGCTGCCTGCCCATGAGACTCTGCTTAGTCAGGGCGACTGGGCAATGGCAGCCTGCACCCTTTGATTCCCGATATCGTCGCTTCCAGCGGCCTGTAACAATTTGCGCATTTCGATGATGTCCTCCGCATACTCTTCCAGGCGCCGATCGAACCATTTGCGGTTCTTTGTGCAGATCAATGTATGCGGGCTCCCTCGCCTCAATGTCGCGCAGTCGATGGACAGTTTGTTCCACGAGATCTCTTTTTCGAGATGTGACCGGACTGCCTGCACGGCCTTGAAATGATACTCGTGTTCGACCGGATCGGCACAGAAACGCTTCAGTTCACTGCAGTGGGCACAGTCGCACTTGATATCGCAAGGCGTCGTCCAATCCCCTGGGGGTTCAGGCGGAAACTCGCTTCTCCCGAGCAGGCAGTCTGCCGCGTGTTTCCAGAGCGTCTCATGGAAGGAGAATTGCGGCAGCTTTTCAAGCCGGTGGACGACTCCCGGGAGCGTGCGGTCGGGACACGCGAGCGACTCGTGTTGCACAATGAGCTTGGTGAAGCGATCGGCAATATCGTTGTTCTGCGGATCGGCCAGGAAGGAATAGACACCAAGGATCACGTCTTCGGTCAAAATGTCCGTCTTCTCACCACTCGGTTCCAGCCAGGTCAGGTCGCTTGGTAACTCATACGAGACTATTTCCATCTGGCTCATCGCCGTTTCACCCATGAATGAGATGACTTCGTGGCAGTGATCAGGGTGGTCCCGTTGCAGAACCATTGCAAGGGAAACGGCGATTCCCAGCACTGCGTTCGGGTCATTTTGCAATTGGTTTGCCACGAGGGTTGGCCAGAAGGCCCTTACCGGTTCCGGGCCCAGGCGGGAGATGGCGTCACACAACGCCCTGTCCAATTTGCCGCCACCGGAATATCCCGTGGGAACGACCCGTGACAGGAATGTTGATAGTGCACCAACGTCATCAAGTTCGCTGGTCAGTCGAACTCCCGTTGCGACGGATTGGACCAGATTTTCGGCGGAGTATTCTGGGTCCTCCCAGTACTCGGGGAGACGCAGAACTATGTCCCTGGCAGGCGAGCCTGCACCGGTTCCCAGTCGGGAGGCTTCAGATTCCGCGTATCCGACAACCGACGGGAATCCTTCATTGCCGACGATGTTCAGGGTGTTGGCTTCCGGCCAGATGACCAGGGCCGCCAACCGGTACTCTCGTGAAATCGTTGGTGGTGCGTTGCCGATATAGTCATCGACATCTTCGTGGGCCGGTTCGGCAAAGTCCTCCACGTTGCCTGGATCAGGGACCAGGAATGCGGGTTCGAGGTTCATTTGGCCGAGATCGTCGTGGCTGCCATCCGGTGACGCCCAACCTGCAAGGTATCGATAGTCTTCCACAATTTCATCGATCTCATAGTCAGATGAGCAATACCCATAATCGTACTCAACCAGATCGCCGATCTGATCCACATGGACGGTCGTCGCATAAATTCTGAATCTTGCCTTGCCCGCTGCTTCCACCAGGGCTGCTGCAACCGCCGCGTCGGTGTTCTTGAGCGTGTCGAATCTCAATCCTGACTCGCTGTAGGCGTGCTCAAGAAGCAGAACGATCTTGTCCTCGGGTTTCAGGTGCCGGGACAAATGCGACAGTTCCATGGCAAGCAGGTCAGCCTGTTTCGTATAATCCGGGGCGCGAAGGGACTCTTCATCGTACGCTGCGCCTTCCAGGACGAGGTTGTATACGAGGCAGACACGGTAGCCTGATTGAAGTGGCAGGACTTCGTGCCGGCAATCGGAATAGAATGCCGCAAAGGTCAGTTCGGAGCGGTCGTCGGAATCCAGATCGATTTCGACGCTGGCGCCCTTGTGCTCGACGACGATCTTTCCTCCTGTTCCCGTCGACGGCAACGTGACTGTCAGGGTGGCAACCATTCTATCGACTTTTTCCGCATCCTGATGCGGCAGGAAAAATCCGCCGGGAGCGTAGATGAGAAGCTTGTATGGAACAGCCTTCAGATGCCCGACTGGATGACCGAGACCATCGCAAACGTCTTTGAGAATTCGGGAAAGGGTTTCGTCCCAGCTCTTTCCGAAAATCGTCCAGTGTTCTGGATCGATTTCCCAGCTGTCGCGGATTTCCGGATCGATGACGGACTTCCTTCCCTTGCCGAACTGCGAGCGGAGGGCCCGTGCCATCAGTGACTTCGCCTGACCGTCGAGTATAGGAAACGAGACGGGCCCGACACCTTCGACGTCGAGGCTTGGAAGGGGCGTGATCAGGCGGCCGCCTGTGCAAAAATTGCCCGGCCGGTCGATCGACTTGAGAATCGTTTCAAGTCGCGCAATGCTCTCTTGGGTCTCGGGGTTCGGTTCGGAAATGTCATCAAGCGAATTTCTCATCGTGTCATGCCTTGACTGTCTTCACATCCCGGATGCGAGCTGACCGAGCCCGCCATCAGTGTTCAATGCCGTCAGCGAAAAATTGTCAAGTTGTCCGTGATTTCTCTGGATCCCGTACTGCCGCGCCGCTTCGGCCACTCCATTTTTTGCGGGCAAACAAACGGCCGGACCGCCGTTGCCCTGGCCAGCTTTCAACCTCCGGGACACATCCCATTCGCGAACGCTCGAGATTCCGGATTTGCACACTTTCCATCTTGCGATGGTCATGAAAAATGTTCGGAGAAATCTCCGAAGAGGCTGTCTACGAACACGGCTTCTTGTTGGTCCGCCCTTGCGGTGCTGAAGACTGCCGGGGCTCCATCCGTCAGCCTCTTCGAATTGGCGGAGTTCCTCGCGCAGGATTTCCGGCGAATGAAGGGGGAAGATGAATGCAGCAGGCCATCTCGCGAGAAATGGCGAGCACATTGAGTGGTGTGGCTCGAGGAACACGCGCAGATCACATACGACTGCGCAGAATGCGTTGATGGCAACCGACGACAGGTGCCTCCCGGGGGGAGAATTGCCCCCCCCTTGGGGAACCCTTGAACACGGCCGTTCAGAAGTTCCCTGGAAGATGGCAGGCGCCCTTCCGTCACATGCAGAAAGTCAATTGATGAATGTTGATGACCAGCCTCCATGACATAAGCCGAAGCTCGCAGGAGCTCCCCGAATCATGAAGTTCTATATGTGCCAGTATCCGCCGGCGGAACACCAACATCTTCCAGAGTTCCGGAAAACACGACCGGTTGTAATCCTGTCCACGAAGTCAACGCTCTCGGGTGTCGCAACGGTTGTTCCCCTAACCAGCCGTTCTCAAGACAATCCGCATGAATGAAATGACACTTTTGGCCAGGTTGGGGCAAATCAGGGGACGTTCCGGCCTGGCCGTCTTTCCTGTTGACAGGATCGGCAACATCACGACATCACGTGGCAAAAGGGAACGGATCGGCTGGCGACAGGCGGTCCCATGAATGACCAGGGAGGAACTGAATTGAGTGTGAGTCCGCTTCGGTGCCGCATCGAGAATGGAAACACACCGGTCCATGGCGAGTGGGGCTGTGATTCCGAGTACGGCGTCCTGACCGACGTTCTTCTCGGGCCGGCCGACAACTTCCGCTGGCTGCCCACGAGTTCGATCTCGATGGCGACGCTCAAGAGGGGCGATCGTTTCGACAGTCAGCTCGCGATGAAGCAACACCGCGAGATGGTCCAGGCCTATGAAGACGCCGGCGTCAGGGTTCACTGGCTGGAGGCTGACGAGGGACTTCCTTACCAGGTTTTTTCCCGGGATTCTTCCTTCATGACGCCTTACGGCGCGGTCGTGACGCAAATGGCCCAGTGGTGGCGCCGGGGGGAATACGCTCCCGTGATCCGTTTCTACATGGAGCGGGGAATCCCGATCTACGACATGGTCACGGCCGGGTCATTCGAAGGCGGGGATTTCGACATCATCGAGCCCGGCTGTGTCCTGATCGGTTGGTGCGGCGAACGCACCCAGGAACAGTCGGCGCACCAGGTCCGGCGCTGGTTCGAGAAGGAAGGCTGGGAGGTTCGCATCGCTCCGATCGCCGAACACTATGTGCACATCGATCTCATGGTGTGCATGCTGGCCGAAAAACTCTGTGCGGTCTGCCTCGACACCACCGATCCGGAAATCGTCGACTGGCTCAAGTCGCGGAAGATCGAGATCGTCCCGGTCAACTACCAGGATACGATGGCGCTTGCGTGCAACGTCATGTCCCTCGGCAACGACCGGATCATCGCACCGGCCCATGCAAGGGATCTCGTGGAGCGCCTGAAGGCGCTCGGGTTTGCCGTCTACGACCCTGAACTTGACTGTTTCACGCGCGGCGGTGGGGGCGTCCATTGCATGGCGCAGTCTCTCCGCCGCGAAGCGGCCGCATCGTGACAATCCGAACCCGGTCCGGGAACAGCCGATTGAAAGTTCCGGCACCGACTCGAGTTTCGCCGCATCACTGATTCGGGTTTCATGATCGCCGCGGATCTTGTCCGCAGCCTTTTCGGCGATCATGATGGTTGCGGCGTAGGTATTTGACGAGACGACGAACGGCATGACCGAGCTGTCGCACACTCTGAGATTCTCGATGCCGGTCAACCCCGGTTCAGGATCGACGACAGCGTCCTGGTCATCTGCCGCACCCATCCTGCACGTTTCGACCGGAGGTAGTCGGTTTAAGCATTCCTGCATGCGAATTCGATGATGCCCTCATCGGTTTCCGCTCCACGTCCCGGACAGACTTCCGCGTTGGTGAACGGTCGGAACGCGGGCTCCGCCATGATCCGCCCTCCGAGACGGAACCCGGCAGTGGTTCAGCGAACCGGGCCTTGCAACGAGCAGGAAGTCAATTCGATACGGAAGCCTCCTTGCGGTGGGCCTCGGCCAGTTCGGCCATGCTGTTGAAACGGAAATCAAAACCGGGTTCTTCCGCTGGCGGCATGGTCGCGCCGAACCCCGGCTTTTCGTGACGGCGGTAGATCCAGCAGTTGGCGAGGCCAAGCGATCGTGCCGGGACATGGTCATGGAACTGGCTCTCCGCGACATGGAGAATATCGGACCGGCCGTAGCCGGCGCGCGCGAGGGCCGAGAGCATGTAGTCGAAGTTTCTCCCGTCCGGTTTGTACGATCCGATGTCCTCAGCGGTGAAGACGAAGTCGAACTCGACGCCAAGCCTTGCCTTGCTGAATTCAAAGCTGGCGTTGTCGGTATTGGTCAGGACGGCCAGCCGGAAATGTTCCTTCAGGTAAGCCAGCGCACCGGGGCTGTCATGAAAGGCGGGCCAGTCGCCGACGGCCTTGCCGTAGGCCCTGCATTCTTCCCATGTCGTGCCGATCCCCCATTCCTCTCCGAGGCGGCGGTACACCACCGCGAGGAGGTCGCGGTACACACGGGTCGGAGTCCATTTCTGCGCATGTGACTCATGGTAGGCGTGTGCTTCCAGGATTTCGTCGGTTGACAGGGATCGGCCGACCTTGCCCGTGAGCGGTCTCAGGGCGTTGATCATTCCGGATTCCCAGTCGATCAGCGTGCCATAGACATCGAAAGTCAAGATCCTGAAACCGTTGATCCTTAACCGCATGCGAATTTCCGCCGAATCTGCTGCAACATGCCCGGTGACCACGACGTATTCGCTTCGTCAGTTGTGATCAATCCGCCAACACCCGAGCTGGCACGCGATCGTGAGCGCCTGCCTGCCTCGTTGCCCGGGCGGGACAGGGCGCCGGCAGTCAGCGTTTCTCACGAGCCTCTTCGCTCATTTGCGCCCATTGGGATTGAAGCCCGGATGGTCGACGATGTAATGCCGTTTTCGGCCCATCTTGATACATGCTGATGCCTTTCTCGACAGTGCAGTTGTCGAGATTCCTCGGGGTCCCAGCGCCTGGGTTATCCAGCCAATGGCTTTTGAGAACGGTGTAGATCATGCTGGCGGGCCGTCCTTCGCATTTGTGCGGGACGACGGAAGTTCACCCATTCATCGTATTGTCTTCGAGGTCGATGGGACCATTGACGCGCGGCTCGGTTCCTATCGCCTGGGAGCATGTTTCGGTGGGGAATTATATGGGGATTTCGTCGATAACTTGACATTCATGCCGCCTGTTCCTGATCGGAAGGTAGTGCGGCGCGCCATGACTGAATCTGCATCTGCAGGTCCGTGCTGAAACCGACCCCCTCTCAACCCTCGGTGCCAATTCGGGCGAAAGCGAGGCGTTGCCGTTCAGCCGGTCAGAGAGTGTCGCACACCGCACGTCGATGATCCGGGACTCCGCCAAAACGCTCAACCCAAACTCCTCAAAAGTCTCGATCCGGATGAATGTGCCGGGGTGCGGAGGCGTCATCTGTGGTGGTCGTCCGAGATCAAGCATTCAATTGCGCCGTCCCGTTCCTCGAACGTGTCCCGCCACTTTCCCGATTCAGCCCAGTGTGTCGACAAGTCCGGCTTCGGAGATTCTCTGGTCCCGCGTCAGAAGCGTTGCTCCAATTACCCGAGCCGTCGCCACCAAAATGCGGTCGGCCGGGTCGCGATGAAAGGACTCCGGTAGGGACGCCAATTCGGCTGCCACCGCCGGAGACATTCCATGGCGGCGTACCAGCGGAGGTGCGACCGCCTTCTCCAGCCACTCCCGAAGGGGAATCGTCAAGTGAATGCGGCCCAGACTATGCAGCGTCGCAACTTCCCAGAGGGAAATGTCGGAAACCTGCAGCTGCGTCACTGCGTCGGCGGCCGCGATGACCTTCCACTGGTTCTGAGATAACCGGTCGTGGTCACCGTGCCACCAAAGCAGTACATGGGTGTCGAGCAACGCCTTCACTGTCCGAGGCTTTCCCAATTCTCCTCGGGAAGCACCGGCTCCACAACGTCGTCGACAATGATGACCGTACCCTCCAGTTCCGTTTGGGCATACTGCTCGCCATCACCGGTCACGCGTGACAGCTCGGCGACGGGTCGACCGCGTTTCAAAATCACGACCCGCTCGCCGGTATCACGGACGTTGTCGAGAATGGCGAGACATCGCGCCTTGAAGTCGGATGCGTTTATCTTGATCATATGAGCCTCTTGCAAAATCCCTTAGACGGGTGAATTTCCCGCCGAATTCGACGATTT
>JAPOVX010000335.1 GCA_026707935.1 Paracoccaceae bacterium | reverse complement strand
ACGGCATCCGCCCTGTCGACATTTGCTTCCTCCAGCATCTCCATCGTGAGACCGTCACCATACAGGACGATCGTCCGCTCGAGCGCATCGGCAGCCCTTTCGGCAACATTCCGGTTCAGTTCGATGACGACTGACCTGATTCCTTCCCGGGACTCCTCGAGTCTCCTCGCGAGGTGGAGACCGACAACGCCACCACCGACAATGATTATTCTCCGCGCCATTTCACGAAGTTCGCTGAAGACCGCGATGGTTCTGGAGCGGTCGTCGACGTGACAGAACACGTACACTTCGTCTCCGTGATAGAGTTGGTCGTCCGGGTCCGGGACGATCAGTTTTCCGGACCGTCGAACACCGGCCACGATCACCCGCATTGTCGGAAACAATCCAGTCAGCTGCCTCAATGGGGTGTCAAGTATCGAACACTTTTCTCCCAGCTGGATACCGACCATGACCAGCTGGCCGTCGAGGAAGTCCTCCGTCTCGAATGTTTCCGGAGCCTCCAGTTGATCCAGCACCGCTACGGCGACCTCGCGTTCGGGCGAAATCAGAACGTCGACCGGAAACCCGTACGTACCCTGCTCGAAAAGACCGCGGTACGCGGTAGAGCGAAGCCTCGCCACTTTTTTGGGAATGGAAAATACCGACTCCGCGATCTGGCAGGTTACGATATTGACCTCGTCCTGTCGGGTGACGGCAATGATCATCTGGGCATTGCCCGCGTTGGCCCGTTCCAGGACATCGGGATGGCACGCTGAACCAACAACCCCTTCGACATCGAGCGCGTCCGTCGCCCGCGCGACCAGGTCCGGATTCGTATCGATGATGGTGACGTCGTTTCTTTCACGCGACAGGTGCAGGGCAATTTGGGAACCGACTTGGCCGGCACCGCACACGATGATCTTCATCCTTGACCTCTACGCAGGGAGTCACGTCCCGGAACTGATCCTGTCATTCTGGCGTTCCCGGAACGCCCGCCCCGTTTGTGTCCCGTTGCGCGGCATCCTTTCCAAGGCCATCGTCCCGCCCGGAGTCGTCACCCTCTGCACCCTTCGCGACTCGAACGCCATCACCGCCAGGAGTCACGATTTCGAGCGTCCGAAGTTTCCGGTGCAGGGCCGTCCTCTCCATGCCGACAAACTCGGCTGTGCGCGACACGTTCCCTCCAAACCTCTTGACCTGGGACAGAAGATAGCTCCGTTCAAACTTGGCGCGGGCATCCCTCAGATTGAGCGCCATGAATTCGAGCCCCAGATCAAAGGCCTCTCCATCCTCGCCGTGTTCCCTGTCCACGAGCTCATTCGGGCAAATCGGTTGATCATGAGGTCCCAGAATCAGCACGCGTTCAATAATGTTTCGTAGTTGACGGACGTTTCCCGGCCACTTCATCATCTGCAGCTTGCAACGTGCGTCCTCCGAAAGAGCACGAAGGGGAAAACCATTTCTCAAATTGAACTCCTTGATGAAATGGTTTGAAATCGTTGCAATATCTTCGCACCTCTGTTCAAGGGACGGAACCGTGATCGGAACGACGTTGAGGCGATGATAGAGTTCTTCCCGAAAGGCTCCTGCCGCGATTTCTTCCTTCAGATCCCGTGTCGTCGACGCGATGACCCTCACGTCAACACGTACGCGATCGGAACCGCCGACCCGAATGAACTGTTGCTCCACCAGGACGCGAAGTATCTTCGACTGGGTGGCGAACGGCATGTCGGCGATTTCGTCAAAAAACAAGATCCCGCCATGAGCCTGCTCGAACAGGCCCGGTTCGTGCCCGCGTTCGGCCGATTCCCGGCCGAACAGCACGACCTCCATTTCACCCGGTTCGACCGACGCGGAATTCACGCTGACGAAGGGGCCGGTCGATCGACCGGAGTTTGCGTGGATGTACCGCGCGGCCACCTCCTTGCCCGAGCCAGGAGGCCCGTAGAGCAAAACCCGTGCATTGGATCGGACGACCTTGTCCAGCCTCGATTTCATTGCCTTGAACGCCTGAGAGTTTCCCAGCATGACCGATGATGCGATTTCACGGAGGCGGAGCGTTGAATTCTCGCGCCTCAGCCGCGAGACCTCCATCGCACGGGAAACGACGACAAGGATTTGATCGATGTTGAAAGGCTTCTCTATGAAATCGAAGGCGCCTTCCTTGATGGCCGCAACCGCGATCCCGATATTTCCATGTCCTGAAATGATGATGACGGGTACGTCGGGATTGTCGCGGTGAACCGATTTCAATACTTCGATTCCGTCGACCCGACTTCCCTTGAGCCAGATATCGAGAATGATGAGAGCCGGAGCTTCCCGGTTGACCTCGGACAACGCATTTTCAGCGGTCGCCACGACGCGCGTCGTGTAACCCTCGTCGACCAGGATGTCGGAAATGATCTGGCGGATGTCACGTTCATCATCGACGATCAGAATGTCGCCCTGACCATTTGAATTCGACTGACTCATGTCTCTGTCATCACCTTGCCGTCATAGTCGCCACGCCCCGTGATCCCGGCGGGACGTTTTTCCGGCAAGATGAACCGTGCCAATACGCCGCAATGTGCATTGCCTTCGAATACCGGTGCGTCCTCGAGTTCAAGGCCCCCGCCATGCTGGTGAGCTATTTTTCGGACGATCCAAAGACCGAGGCCCGTGCCCCCTTCGCGATGCGTCACATAGGGTTCGAAAAGTCTCGATCGCAGACCTTCCGGAAAGCCGATCCCGTTGTCCGCCACAGTGATTTCGATCTCGTCACCTCGCCTTTCGGCCCCTATACGGATTTCGG
The DNA here is from genome assembly GCA_026707935.1 of Paracoccaceae bacterium. Lineage (GTDB taxonomy): Bacteria > Pseudomonadota > Alphaproteobacteria > Rhodobacterales > Rhodobacteraceae > JAPPHA01. The sequence continues at coordinate 18,754 of JAPOVX010000335.1, read as the reverse complement.
GAACGAAATCGGCCGGTCTGTCACTGTTTTCAAGTGCCGCGATCGCCTCCCCGGCATTCTTGATCAGGTTGATCAGTGCACGTGAAATCATGGTTGGATCAACTTCCGCCATGAACGGATCGGATGGGCTGATACCCTTGAATTCCACCCCGGAGATGGGCAGTGCCGCCCGCTCAAGAGCAACGGTGTCGTTGATCAGGATACCGATGTCGTGCACCTCGAATTCTGGCTCCGGCATGCGGGCGAACTGAGAGAATTCGTCCACAATCCGGAGAAGACTGTTGGTCTGGCGAATGATCACATCGAAGTGCTGATCGAGAAGATGCGCGTCTTCGCCAACCCGTGACCTGAATTTTTCCTTGAGGCGCTGGGACAAGAGCCTGATGGGCGTCAACGGGTTCTTGACTTCATGCGCCATGCGCTGAGCGATTTCACCCCATGCCGCCATGCGCTGGGCCGTCACGAGTTCGGTTACGTTGTCAAAGGTTACGACATATCCTTCCAGGTGCCTGCCTTCCCGGGTCCGGCTCGCGATTCTGACCAGGAGTATCTCGGCCTTTCGCGGGCCCGTCAACCTGACCTCCCCTTCGCTGACCTGGCCGTGACGACGCCGAAGATTCTGGAACAGGTCGGAAAATTCCGGAACCACCGAGGTCAGGTCCTTTCCCAGGAACGAATCCGACTCCTGGTCAAGCAGAGTTGCCGCCGCTGCGTTCATCACTTCGATCCGGCCATGGGCGTCAAGACCGATGACCCCGGCCGTCACGCCCGAGAGCACGCTGTCAAACAACCTGCGCCGACGTTCCGTTCGGTCGTTAGCGGCGATCAGGTCGTCGCGTTGATGTTTGAGCCGGTCGGTCATCGTGTTGAAAAATCGTCCGAGAACGGCAATTTCGTCACCGCCGCGCTCTTCCGGCACGCTGACGTCAAGGTCACCCGAAGCGACTTGCTGCACCGCCGTCGTCAAACGGCTTACTGGCTGCGCAAGTCGTTCCGCGATCCACAGGCCAGCCCAAATTGCTCCAATGATGACGAGGACCGTAAACCCGACATAAACGAGTCCAAGTTCAAAGAGGATCCTTCCCCGTTCGCTCTCCAGCCGATTGTACAGTTTGGCCGTTTCCGTCGTCTCATCGAGCAGGATCAGCAGGTGGCCGTCCACGACACGCGAAACGTAAAGGTAGGTATTGAGTGCCCTCGGGAGCATGATCAGAGCACGGAATTCGTTGTTGGCCCAATCCTTGATGACAACCGTTTCACCTTCGGTCGCCCGCCTGATCTCGTTTTCGGCAGGAGCTTCGAAGTCGAACAGGTAACTTCGGTCACCCCGCGCTTTCAGTTCGGACGCGGAGTTGATCAGGTAGGCCTCCTTGAGTCCACGCTGGATCTGCGCCTGGCCGTCACTGAGAATTTCCTGAAGTCCCCGTTCGATGGCGCCGAACGGTCGCGCGATGCTCTGGTCCATGTATTCAGCCAGGAATCTCGCGTCTTCGACAAGATGGTCGTGTTCCTGCTTTTCGTATGCCTGGGCAGCTGCAAGCGAAGAACCGACAACATCCCCGACACGTTCGGAAAACCAGCTTTCGACTCCGACATTCAACGTCACCGCGGCAATGATCGCGACGAGAACGGTCGGCACAAGTGCGATACCGGCGAGTACGCCTGAAAGGCGAAGATGCAGTTTCGATCCGACGGCATGGCGCCTGGCCACCATCAACCTGATGATGCGGCGTGCGACCAGCGTCGCGACGACAGCGAAGTAGGCAAAGTCGGCCAGGAAAACCAGCAACAATCCCTGCGGAGAAACACGACCGCTGAAACGTCCGATCGCAAACACCGTCAATGCGGCCAAGACCGGTCCGAGACAGACAAGCAGGACATTCACGACGGTCCGTGTCCGCCATGAACGCAAGGGGCTCTCTGCCCGATCACTCGGATGCTCGGCGCTACTCAATCCCACGGCCATTGGTCTTTCTTCGGCCCCTTCCGATTTCCCGATCCTAGCCGGTCGACGGCAATTCCACTCACGAAAGCTTGCGCGTCCGCGTTACCTCGATGTTCAGGTCGCGTATCTTCTTTCTCAGCGTATTTCGATTGATCCCGAGGAGTGAAGCCGCACGTATCTGGTTCCCGCGGGTGGACGCAAGAGTCAGCGCGATGAGCGGCAATTCGACCTGTCGAATGATCCTGTTGTAGAGCCCGGGAGGCGGCAACCTGTCACCAAACAGGTCGAAATAACGCCGAATTCGATCCTCAACGACCGTAGACAGGTTCATGTTGTCTTCCAGTCCTGCCTCGGCACGATCGATCGAAGTGTCCCTTAGCGCTTCGGAAACGAACTCGTAGCCGATTTCCTCTTCGGGACACAACAGGGCCAGTCTCTGGACAAAGTTCCTCAATTCGTGAACGTTTCCCGGCCAGTGGGCTGTGCGCATATGGTCCATTCCCTTTCGGCTGATCGTCTTGAACACGCCATTGGTCGAGCCGAAGGATTGCAGAAAGTGCGTTGTCAATTCCGACAGGTCCTGCAAGCGTTCACGAAGGGGCGGAAGATTGATCGTGATGACATTCAGACGAAAGAACAGATCTTCCCGGAAGAGACCGCGTTGCAGGAGGTCAGCGACAGGCTGCCGTGTCGAAGAAATCAACCGATGGCTACGGTTCCCGGCAGAGGCATTACGAAGGAGCGAGAGAAGCCGGTTTTGCATGTCAACCGAAAGTTCTCCCACGTCGTCGAGATAGATGGTTGCCCCTCCCTGCACCGTCGCCGGAAAATTCGATCCGACGGAATCTCCGCGTTTGCCGGACTCCGTTCCACCTCCGGTCGTCTCTATCCGCAGGTCATCGAGGCCGGATTCGGCATCACCGGTCGAGACGGTCGCCGACAGCGCGCGTCCGCCATGCCGGGCTCCCCCTGTGTGGCCATCCACCAGAAAGACAGCTTCAAGCTGTTCCTGGGTCACTGAGGCGGAATCGATCGTGACGAATGGCATGTGCCTGCGATGTCCAAGGGAGTGCAGCGTCCGCGCGACCAGGTCCTTTCCCGTTCCGCTCTCACCCGAAATCATGACGTTCAGGTCCGTGTTGAGGACTCGCGCCAATACGCGGTAGACTGATTGCATGGCAGGCGAACTTCCGACAAGCGGCAGCGAGCCACCTTCTTCACCGCCCGCGAATCCCGGCTTTCGGACCGGCGACAATGCCCTGCTGACCTTCAGCATCAGATCCTTCAGATCAAACGGTTTGGGCAGATAGTCGTATGCGCCGGCCTCTGCCGCCCTGACCGCTGTCAAGACCGTGTTTCGTGCCGAAATCACGATAACGGGAAGGTCTGCTCTCCTGCGGCGGATCGCAGGCAGCATCTCGAGTCCGTCTCCGTCGGGCATGACGACGTCGGAAACAACGACATCTCCTTCCCCTTCCTCAACCCATCGCCAGAGTGTCGATGCGCTTCCGGTGGAACGAACTCTGCAACCTGCCCTGGTGAATGCCTGGGTCAAGACCGTCCGAATGGCCCGATCATCGTCGGCAATCAAAACCGTGCCGTCCATCAATTCTGCTCCTTGACTTCTTGCCAGACTGGAAGCCTGATCCTGAATACGGTGGTACCGTTCTCGCTATCGCACTCGATCAACCCTCCGTGTGCCGCGATGGTTTGCGAAACCAGGGACAGGCCGAGACCGCTCCCATTCGCCTTGCTCGTTACGAAGGGTTCAAAAACCTCTGAAATCAGATCCGGGGGGATACCCTTGCCGTTGTCAATGACCTCGACATGGAGTGGAAGACTCTCGGAGCGTGTTCCAGGGGCCGCCAGCCGGATGCCGGTCCGATAGAATGTCCTCAAGCGAATGATACCACGGTTGTCTTCGACGGCTTCGGTAGAATTTTTGATAATGTTCTGAAAAGCCCGAAGCATCTGGTCCGGATCACCTGATGCGTCAGGCAGAGACGGGTCAAATTCCTTGATGAAACGGACGCTCCGGGCGTAGCCCGCCTGCGCGCCGCGCGCCGCCCGGTCCAAGACATCGTGAATGTTGACCGGTTGATGTTCGACCGGACGTTGATCGACAAAATACTCGACACGGTCCACGAGTTTACCGATACGCTTTGCTTCCTGCCCAATGAGTTCCGTGAGCTCGAGGTCATCGGGTCGCGCATTGATTGCCAAAAGCTGGGCGGCGCCGCTGATCCCTGCCAACGGGTTCCGGATTTCGTGGGCGAGCATTCCGGCCATGGTCGTAACCGAGCGCGCCGCCGACAAGTGATTCAGGGAACGGTGAATCCTTTCGGCTGAACCTGTGGGTTGAACCATGATCAGCAACATGCCCTCTCTGCCGTCGATGTTGCTGACGCTCAGAGTGCAGGAAAGTGAGGTCATGTCCGAGACCTTAACGACAACATTGTACTGGGTTACGCGGTTCGAGCCGGACCTTGCTTTCTGGATCGTGTCGTCAACCAACGTGTTCGGACCGAACAGTTCGACGACGGGTCTTCGGTGCATCTGCTTCACCGATATGCCGAGGAGTTGTTCCGCTGCCGGATTGGAAATCTCGACCGTGTCGTCAGGCGCGACAACGAATACGGGGAATGGCAATGCGCCCCAGATGTGCTCGAAACCGACTGACACTACACTGCTGACCTCATGAGCGTCTGCAGAACGGGCATGCCGCCGCTGGCCATGCGCTCTGTACCCAATCCCGGATCACGGCCCCGGGTGGCAATCCAGACGCACGGTTTCACCCACGTTCATGGCGAAAAACACGCCACCAGGGTTCAATTCTGCTCAGTTTATGGGCACAGTGGGCGGTGTTCAATACGCGATAACCCCGAACTATGACTTTTCCGCGGTGATCCTGACTGGATCCTCGCAGCGGTGGCGATGTCTGGCGTCCCAGGATGTTTACGTAGCCCGACAGTGGGAATAAACTTGTGCGCGGTCAGGTTTTTGCATGCGAGTCTGTACGGTTCGGAACCAAGTTCGCCTGGAAGGGAATACCGCATCATATCCCGAACGGGGCATTCGACATGAACGGATTGGTATTTTTCTTGATTCTTCCGATTTGCCGAAGAACCGGGGGCGCGATCTCCGTGGACAGGACAAGCTGATGCGGCAGACCAGACCCGTGGCTTGGGCAGACCCGGTGGCGCCGAATGACCAACGTCACGTTCCGCCGTTACCCTCCACCCCTGTACGCGGCAGGATCTCCGTAGGCGATCGCACACCGCGCCGGGGGTCGTCGCGCAGGAAGGCACCAGCGTGAATATCGCGGCAATCGTCGTCGCGGCCGGTGCCAGCACGCGGGCCGGGGGTGGTGTCCCAAAACCATATCGAAACCTGGGGGGTGAACCCGTCCTGGCCCATGCGATCAGATCACTCTTGCAGCACGAGCGAATCGGAACGCTGCGGGTCGTGATCGGTGCCGGGCACGAGGCATATTTCGAAACGGTCGCGAGCGCCATGAATGATGATCGGCTCTCGTCACCAGTTTTCGGAGGTGCAACCCGCGGTGAGTCCGTGCTTGCAGGCCTCGAATCCGTCGAAGCCGAACATGTCATCGTTCACGACGGTGCCCGGCCGTTTCCCGACCTATCCGCAACCGAGATCCTCCTGGACAAGCTGCAACGGTACGACGCGGTCTTCCTTGCGCTTCCGGTCCACGATACCCTCTGTTACATAGATAGCGACGGGACGATTGCGCGAGGGCCAGATCGGCAAAACCTCTGGCGAGCGCAGACCCCCCAGGGGTTTCGGCGCAACGCGATTCTCCGTGCCTACCGGGCCGTAGGAACCAGCGAAACAGACGATATCTCCGTCGCGCGGGCGGCAGGAGTTCACGCAGTCGCAGTTCCCGGGTCCGAAGCCAATCTCAAGATCACTGTTCCGGAAGACTTCGAGGTTGCGGCACGAATCCTTGGGCAAGACTCGACATCCTCCGGGAAAGACGCGCTGCAGTCCGATAAATCCGGATTGCCGGGCCCGCGCGATGTCGACGAACGCGGTGAGCGCCGGAACCAGCCGACGGATCGGTCAGCACGAAAAGACGAGGAGTGAGGATTGGATATTCGGGTTGGAAACGGATTTGATGTCCACGGTTTCACCGAGGGAGACAGCGTGATCCTTTGTGGCGTCAGGATCCCGTTTGACAAGTCTCTCGACGGTCATTCCGACGCTGATGTCGGATTTCACGCCGTGACCGACGCCTTGCTGGGCGCAATTGCGGCAGGCGACATAGGCCACTGGTTTCCCCCGTCCGACGACACGTGGCGGGGAGCCGATTCCGGACACTTCCTCAAGATCGCAGCAGCCCATGTTCGCGAGGCCGGATTCCGGATTGCCAACATCGATTGCACCATCATATGTGAACTGCCGAGGATCAAGCCCCACATTGAGGAGATGTGCGAACACGTCGCCAGGGTCGCGGGAATCGCCCGTCAGCGGGTCAGCGTCAAGGCAACGACAACCGAAGGACTGGGATTCCCCGGTCGAGGTGAGGGAATTGCGGCCATGGCGACCGCAACGGTGGCACGGCCGTGAGCAAACTCATCGCAACCGTACTGGGTATCGGTTACGTTTCCCTTGCGCCGGGAACGCTTGCCTCGTTGGCGACCCTGCCTCTCGCGATTCTTGTCTATGCGGTTGGCGGATTTGTCGGATATGCGCTGTTGACCGCCGCTGTTCTCGTGGCCGGCTTCGCGTCGGTTGCGGAGGCCTCCCGCTCTGCCGGCGTTGCCGATCCAGCGGAAATCGTCATCGACGAGGTCGCCGGCCAGCTGATCAGCCTCTTCCCGCTTCCGCTGGGGCTGTGGCTGCATGGATCCAACGTCCTGATACTTCCCTGGCCGGGCGTTCTGGCCGCATTCGTCCTGTTTCGTGCATTCGACATCCTCAAGCCGTGGCCGATCAGCCACGTCGACGGCTTGCAGTCGCCGGCTGCAATCATGCTCGACGATATCGCCGCGGGTATTCTCGCTGCTCTCCTGGTCGCGATCCTTGGAGCCGTTGCCCATGGCCTGACCCGTTAGGTACCTGCGTGCAAGGCACTGCCCGATCGATCGCGTATCGGATAGCAGTACGCTGTCGCGAACGGGGCTTCGATGCGCAATGCAAGTGCAGAGCAAGTCACGATCGCGAAGCGATTCAAAACAGACAAATCACCGGGGAGTCATGGCCAAGAACGAACGTGTAAACGTAAATGCGCTGTCGAAACGGTTACTGCATCGACTGCAGTCGCTTGAGATGAAGCTTGCTACGGCCGAGAGTTGCACCGGTGGACTGGTTGCCGCGGCTCTGACGGAAATTCCCGGTTCGTCCGAAGTCTTCGAGAGGGGATTTCTCACATATTCGAATGAATCCAAGGTTGAAATGCTCGGAGTCCGGGAGGCGACGATTTCCGAATTCGGAGCCGTATCGGAAGAAGTGGCCAGGGAAATGGCACTGGGCGCTGTCGGTCGGTCTGGCGCAAACGTGGCCGTCGCGGTGACCGGCGTCGCCGGTCCCGGCGGCTCCGGGTTGAAACCTGAGGGCCGGGTATGTTTTGCCGTCGCATTCGACGACCGGGTGATCAGTCGTCAAACCGACTTCGGCGCGCTTGGGCGTTCGAGAGTGCGGCAATCGTCGGTAAAACGAGCCCTTGAGCTTGTCCTGGCGGTGACAGAAGCGGACCGCGCCGGTGCAGGTCACCCCGGCTGAACGCGGACGTCGTCGCAATAACGCGATGTCTTGACCTTCCGAGTTTGACGAATTCGCGGCCATGTCAATTCATGGGTCGGGATTCGTGCGAGAATTCTTCCGTCATTGACCCGGAACGATGCATCAGGACCGGGTTTCCATGTTTCCACGCATCGTTGGGTCCAGACAACTTGACCGTTGAACCGAGAGGCTACCCTCGCGTGCGGGATGTCCAGGATCTTTGTATTTTCGGAATTTCTCCCGTGGTTCCGCGCAAGATTCACCGTTCGCCGGTGGCCGCGCAATGCAATTACGCAGCGGGCCGGAAAATCATTGCAATGGGAAATACTGACTGACGGGCAGTTTCTGCCGCAATTCGGGTTGATCCCGCCATGTGAGCAGCAAAAAACGCTGGACTAAACCGGTTTCGTAAACTTGTTCGAATTGTGGGGGGACTGAATGACAACGATAAGCCAAGTGGCTCGAGAAGCCGGTTATTCCCCAGCTACCGTTTCCCGGTTCCTTAACAATCGTATCGAACTGCCCGCGTCGACGGCTTTGCGCATCGATGCGGCCGTTGCGCGTCTCGGTTATCGGCCGAATCTCCTCGCCAGGCGTTTGAGTACGGGCCGGACCGAGACGATCGGACTTGTCGCACCGGAGATTTCCAATCCGTTTTTCGCGAAACTTGCCGCCACGATCGAGGACGAGGCGGAATTGCATGGATACTCTGTGCTGATGTCCAGCACGCGCGGTGCGCGCGAACGCGAAATCACCTATCTCAGGAGGCTTGAGGACCGGCATGTCGACGGGCTGATCATGATGACGAACGAACCGGACGACGGAACCCTGGCAAAATGCATCGATACCCACTCCAACGTGGTGCTCGTTGACGAGGATGTTCCAGGCGTGGCGGTGCCCAAGATATTCGTCGAAAACGAGTACGGTGCCTATCTCGCGACTCGCCATCTGATCGGGGCCGGACACACGGGCATCGCCCACATTGGCGGCCCAAGGGATCTCATGAGCGTCAGGGAACGCATGGATGGATACCTGCGTGCACTGCGCGAGGACAAGATGGAACCGGCTCTTTCCCGTGTCCTGCTCGGCTCATATTCCCGGGAATTCGGTGCCGCGGCCATTGACCGAATACTCTCGGACACGGACCGGCCGACTGCCATGTTCTGCGGAAGCGACATCGTCGCGACCGGCGTCATGCAGCGGCTACGCGAGCGTGGCCTGAACGTGCCGGATGACATTTCGGTCGTCGGATTCGACGACATGCCCTTCGCCGATATGCTTGCTCCTGCACTGACCACGGTCCGTCAACCGATCGAGACGCTGGGCCGAAAGGCGTTCAGGGACTTGTACGCACTCATCAACAAACAGGAAACCGTCGCCGAAGAGCGTCTTCCTGTCTCGCTTGTCGAACGCAAGTCGGTCGCCAGGCGATCCTGACTTCGGTCGTTCTACTGCGGCCGCAGGTACATTCGCCGCGGTACCCTTCTCGGCTTCCGCCACGGACTTCAGCACGGTTTACCGGTACGACCGGTTTTTCATCGGATCAATCGGCACGCCCGCGCCTGTCCGGCCATCACATTCACGGCATTTGACCGTGTTCGCAATCACGCCGGGACGGTGAGAGGCGCCCCAGGACCATCCCTTGTCGCCACGGATCATTTGCGAGGCCCCCAATGTCCGGCAGCGCCCGGTTCTGCACGATCCACGGAATGACAATCGTCAGGTCACTCCCTCGAAACCAGGCTTGGAGGCGGTCGACAGCACCCTCGGGTGGAAACTCCCGGCCCGGGCGCGCAACTGGCCGGAAATCCACCAGAGCCCGAACGACGTTCCGGCCAAAATTCGTGCTGATCCCCGATGATTTCAACGTACCATGCAAAATGAGAAGACGACCGGAAACGGGTCCTCGAGCTTGTCCGTGTGGTGGCAGAGGCGAACCGCGTCGGCATAGGTCAACTCGGGTTGAAGGCGGACGTAGCTATTTTTTGACCATACCCATATTTTTTTGTATAATTTTTGGTCATATCTGCAATTGAACATTCAGCTTTCTCCGAATTTTCCCAGCTTCTGGTTGAATCCTGATACCCAACGGTTTCTTCGTGACACTCACCGAGAAATCCAACCAAAAGGGGAATCACTCATGAATGGAGCTGACACAGCCTGGATCATTGTCGCAACGGCACTGGTGCTGTTCATGACGCTGCCGGGTCTGGCCCTGTTTTACGGCGGCCTCGTTCGGGCGCGCAATGTCCTGTCAGTACTGACTCAGTGCTATGCGATCGCCTGCGTCATCAGTGTCTTGTGGCTTGCACTCGGGTATTCGATCGCGTTCGGTGGAGGACAGTCCGGGATCTGGGGAGGATTTGACCGTGCCTTCCTTGCCGGCGTGACGCCGGATTCCCTGAGCGGTACGCTGCCCGAAGTTCTGTTTTTTGCCTTTCAGATGACGTTTGCCATCATCACGCCCGCACTCATCGTCGGGGCCTTCGTGGAGCGAATCAGTTTCGGGTTCGTGCTTCTGTTCTGCGCACTTTGGTCACTCTTCTGCTACGCACCGGTCGCGCACTGGATCTGGGGCGGCGGGTTTCTGGCCGATGGCGGAATATTCGGAGACGTCGGGATTCGGGACTTCGCCGGCGGGATCGTTGTTCACGAAACAGCCGGGATTACGGCGCTTGTCCTTGCGTTCTTGCTTGGCGGTCGAAGCAAGAAAAACGTTGTCCCGCACAATCCTGGATACGTCATGATTGGCGCCGCCATGCTCTGGGTGGGCTGGTTCGGTTTCAATGGAGGGTCGCAGCTTGCGGCCGACGGCGGTGCCGCGATGGCACTGACCGTCACGCATATTTCAGCAGCAGCGGCCTCGCTGACATGGGCACTCTGGGAACGGATCAAGTTCGGCAAGGTTTCCCTTGTCGGCATGGTTACCGGAACCATTGCCGGATTGGCGTCCATCACACCTGCATCCGGGTTCGTCGGTCCGATCGGCGCCCTGATCATCGGTGGAGTTGCCGGCATCCTGTGCCAGGAAGCGTGCAAGCTGGTCAAGGAAACACTGAAAATCGATGACTCCCTCGACGTGTTCGCCGTGCACGGAGTCGGCGGAGTCTTCGGGACCGTCATGATCGCGGTTTTCGGTCAGGGAAGTTTCGTGGCCCAGGCCGGGTCCGTCGTCATTGTCGGAGTTTTCACCGTCATCGCCACGGTAATCCTTGCAAAGCTCGCGGGCCTCGTCTTCGCCATGCGTGTCTCCGATGAGACCGAAGAATCCGGGCTGGACCTGAGCACCCATGGTGAGCAAGCCTACAACCTGTCGTCGTGAGCGACATCGCGGGGCGAAATCCGGCCTCATTCAGTCCGATCGGAGAGACCGGAGGCTTTTCACGAAAATGCCTCCGGTCTCCCGTTTTCGGCTACGGAACGCTTGTCCTGGACGTGCAGTGATCTTGCACGATCCTCGAAGGCGTGAATGACCCGTTGCATGGCCATGTTGAACGCGATTCCGACCGTTTTTCTCAGCAGGAACGACCTGAACTCGAAATCGATGAAGAACCTGACTTCGCAGCCGTCGCCATCCGGAACAAAGCGCCACTGGGAGTCAAGCTTCCTGAAGAATCCTTCCAGGTTGCTGACGTCGATTGTGAGATTGTCCGGATCGAGGATGACCCGACTGCGATACGACTCCCTGAATGCCTTGAATGACAGCACGAGTTCGGAGTCCAGAACTTCCCTTTCTCCGTCCGGCCGACGGTTTTCGATCCTGGCGCCAACGCACCAGGGAAGAAACTCGGGATAGCTTTCGATGTCGGCGACAAGGTCAAACATCTGCCTTGCCGGCCATGACACGGTCCTGGTGACGCTTTTCGGGCTCATGAAATCCTGTCTCCGACGCCGAGTCCGGGTCCGGGCTCCGGCTTGGTCAATGACTCGGCCGGCACGTTGACGTTAACGTGTCCGGACAATATGGAATCGGCGTCATGACGAGCCCGTCCCGAACCGTGGGTCCCGTACCGCAGGTGAACCTTGAAGGGACACCGTACTTTGTCGATCCCATGATTTCGGCGAAATCGATCGCTGCCAGGGTCGAATCCCTTGCCGAGGACATTTCCACCCATTTCGCCGGAACCGAGCAACTTGTCGTCGTCGGTCTCCTCAGGGGTTCCTTTGTCTTCATTGCCGACCTGGTACGTGAACTGGATTTGCATGTAGAAGTCGATTTCATGGAAACCTCTTCGTACGGTTTTGGAATGCAATCGTCTAAAGAAGTTCGCATAATCAAAGACCTGAGCGGCGAAGTTTCAGGAAGGGATGTCCTGGTTGTCGAAGACATCGTCGACACGGGACATACGTTGAGCCATGTCCTGAAACTCCTTCGCGCGCGGAATCCCATCCGGCTCGAAGCCTGCGCGCTTCTGGACAAACCTTCCAGGCGGGAGGTGGATGTCAGTGCGAAATGGACAGGGTTCACCATACCCGACCGGTTTGTCGTCGGCTACGGGATCGACTACGCGCAAAGTAACCGGAACCTGCCTTATATCGGTGCCGTTCGCTTTGCCGAAGGGCCTGACGCACCCGATTGACCCATCGGGGGATTGCAGCCCTTCCCGACCCGACGGTTTCCTCGAACCCGGTCATGTTCGCTTGAACGGACCGTCCCGTGCTCAAAGCGCGGGTTCGTTCCGCTGGCGGGGACATGGTCAACCCGGCATCACCTGGTTTGCCCTGACTGCCTGGTCCTGGAGTGGCTCCGGCATTCAACCTGGTGGACATTCGGATCCAAGTCTTCACGACCTGGCAGGAGCCGCGCCTCACAACTCACACGCATAAGCCCGGTGTCGAGCATCCTGCAGGCGGCGAAAATCCTCCCCTGCATGATAGCTCGACCGCGTCAGCGGCGACGCGGAAACAACCAGGAAACCCTTGCCGATCGCTGCGGACTCAAGCTCCCTGAATTCATCGGGAGTAACAAATCTCATGACGGGATAATGTTTCGGGGTCGGTTGAAGGTACTGGCCGATGGTCAGGAAATCCACTTCCGCTGAGCGCAGGTCATCCATGACCTGGTGAACCTCGATACGGCTTTCACCGAGTCCAACCATGGCTCCCGACTTCGTGAACATCGCCGGGTTCCTTTCCTTGACCCGCTGAAGCAGGCGCAGTGAATGGAAGTACCGCGCTCCGGGACGTACCTCGGGATAGAGCCTCGGGACGGTTTCCAGGTTGTGGTTAAAGACGTCAGGACCCGCGTCGACGACGGCTTCCAGGGCAGAGTCGGCGCATCTGAGAAAGTCGGGGGTCAGGACCTCTACCGTCGTCCCCGGAGCGCGTCGCTTGATCGCCTTGATCGTTCGCGCGAAATGCTCCGCTCCGCCGTCCTCGAGATCATCGCGATCGACCGAAGTGATGACGACATGATTCAGGCCCAACCTCTGTACCGCGGCCGCGGCGCGGGCCGGTTCGAATGGGTCCAGCGAATCCGGCCTTCCGGTCGCCACGTTGCAGAAACGGCAACCCCGGGTACAGGTGTCACCCATGATCATCATGGTGGCGTGGCCCTGGGACCAGCATTCGCCGATGTTCGGGCAGGCGGCTTCCTCGCAAACCGTCGAGAGACGGTTCTCCCGGATGATCTCCCTTGTCCGGGCATAGCCGCTTGAAACGGGAGCCTTGACCCGAATCCAGGGCGGTTTTCTCATGGAAAGCGTGGCTGGTTTCCCGGAATGTTCCGGATGCCTGACCCGAGCCACTTCCTTGTCGATCATCGCCACCTTCTTCCCCACTCTCCCGCTGCAACGCAAGTCCTCTGCGAACCTAGCAGATCCGGCCCGACAAGGTAATCCGAAGTTACGTCGCGATGACCGATTGCGGTACGACATCGCCATCGAACCTCGATCAAGTGGGAAGCAGTCGGCTCGAACAGGATCGTGCCGCTCCGCGCCGGTCACCGAAAACGGTCCGGGGCGTCCCGAAGTCTTCCGGGTGCCTGCGAGCTCCGTACATGCATTTCAATTGCAATACCCGTCGTTGGAAACGCCAAACCGGAATCAATCCAGAAATGGATAGATGTCGAACCAAACGTTGACGACGATTCCCGGAGCATTGGTCCCGGACAACCAGAACGCGATTTTGGCAGGATTGTGCGGGCCACTTCTCCTGCAGGACGGCAACCGGCCGCAACCGCGCGATGACGCGGCCAACCGGTGCCCGAATCGGTGTTAGCCGCGTGACTCGTCGAATACGACCAGGCTCCTGTTGCCATCGTCTGCAACCTCGAAGGTCCCGGATGCAGAGCTGCCGTAGCGTTTTCTGACAATCCTCCATGCTCTCGGCATCATGGAACGTCCTCAAGGTGAAGACGTTGACGAACCCCTGGTCCGTCTCATGCGCGTCAATCGCATTATGCAAGCTGTACCCCTCGACGCGTTGGGGCCGGAAGGCAGCAGCGACGACGCAAGGATTGCAATGAGTTCAACACGGTGCGCCCGCGCCCCTGCGGAACGGGCGCGAATCATGACTTCTTTCGATCGAGAGCCATCAACAGGGGCGGCAGAAGCAGAAAGTCGGCGAGTAGAGCCAGGACAATAGTGAGCGCGACCAGAAGACCGAGCGCCCAGCTGATTTCGAACCCCGACGAGGCGAATACCAGGAAACCAAGCGCGAGCACCGCCGTTGTGGTCCACAGGGCGTGACCAACGGTGTGAAAGGCGCTGCGCACGGCGTCCGCTGCGTCCTTGCCGTTGCGGCGGGCCTTGAGGTACGTGGTCAGGAAGTGGATCGTATCGTCGACCACGATCCCGAACGCGATTGCGGTCATCACCGAACCGGCGAGCCCCACGCGCCCGACCATGAAGCCCCACAGACCAAGGCTCATCGCGGCGGGGATGAAATTCGGTACCAGGCTGATCAAGCCGACGCGCAGGCTCTTGAACACGAAGACCAGGATCAGCGAGATGAGCGCCATCGCTGCGATTGTTCCGGTCAGCATGCTGCGGATGTTGCGTTGGGAGAGGTGAGCAAAGACGATGCTGACGCCCGAAGCCTCGGTGGCAAGATCGGGGGCGTTTGCGCGCAGCCAACCCAATGCCCGCGCATTGAGTTCGCGCTGCGCCTGCGAGGAAAGGCTCCGCATAACAACAGTCATGCGGGTCGCCGATTTTTCGATATTGATGCGGTTATTCAGGTCCCGCCCGAAGGGCAGCGACAATTCATACAGCAGCAGGTACTGGGAAGACAGGGCGGGGTCGTCGGGAAGGCGATAGAATTCCGACGCGTCGCCATGCATGTTCTTGTTCAAACGTTTCATGATGTCCGGGAACGCCTGAACGTGGGACACCTCGGGCTGCATTCGGAACCATTCGGCAAAAGCTTCGACCTCGCGCAGATAGTCGGGATCGGTGATGCCGCCCTCGCTGCCCGAGTCGAGCGAGTATTCCAGTGTCTCGACCCCGGTAAGGTTGTCGATGACGAAGTCCGTGTCCCTGCGGAACTCGTAGCGTTCGCTGAGGTATTTCGTCCAATTGTCGGTGAACTCCAGCCGGATGATGCCGGTCACCAGGACAACCGCCATGATGGTGAAGGAACAGAGCAGAATCACCCGGCGGCGCACGACAAAGTCGCCAATGCGGTCGAAAAAGCTGGGCCCGGTGGTCCGAACCGCGCGCCGCCGCAGTGGCAGAACGGAGAGCAGTGCCGGTAGTAAGGTGAGTGAATAGACGAAGGCACAAAACACGCCGAAGGCCACCAGGTTTCCGAGCACGCGGAATGGTGGTGAATCAGAGGCGTTCAGGCTCATGAACCCGATCGCCGTGGTGAGCGATGTCAGGAAAACCGGCCAAGCATTGACACGGATCGATTCGACGATCGCGGCATGGCGGTCGAGACCCCTGCCGATTCCGGCCAGCGTGGTCTCGACGATGTGGACCGAGTGTGCAACGGCCACCGTCATTACGATTATGGGGACGCCGGAATTGGCGGGGTTGAATACCGTGCCGAGCCAGCCGGCAAAACCCACCGTGGTGTTGACGGTGAAAATCAGGACGGCGACCAACGCCGCCATTCCGAGAAACGAGCGCAAGAGGAGGGCAGACACCGCCGCGATGATCGCGAACACGACTGGAACCAGTGTTTCGAGGTCGCCTCTCGTGGCGTCAGCGAAAGCCCGGTTCAACGGTACGTCGCCGGTCAGATAGTAGGCGATTTCCGGGTTTTTGGCACGTTCCTCGTCGAGCAGGCCGTTCAGGTAGTCAGTGATTTCGACCACCTCGGCATCGGGGTTGTCCCCCAGGGCGAAACTGATCACGAGTCCCGCTACCTTTTCGTCGCGCGAAGCAAGACGCCCGGCGACCTCGATTGCATTGAGCGCAACATCCCGGACGCGCCCGAGCTCGACATCGGTCAGAGCGCCTGCATCCTCGACCAGCGGCGCGACAATCAGGTCGTCTCCACTGGCCCGACTGTGGGAATAGTTGGTGAGTGAGTCGACCCGTGTGGAATACGGCGCCTTCCAGGCCGCCTCGGTGAGTTCCTCGACCGCCCGCAGCGTATCCCGGGTAAACACGGAACCCTTTTGCGGCGCGATCGCGATCAGCGCCCGGTTCGATGCGCCGTAAGTCGCTTCCAGCGTGTTCAAGGCTGCAAGCTGCGGATTGTCCTTATCGAACAGGCTGCGGTAGTCGTTTGTAACGCCGACGAAAACTGCACCGGCCGACACCCCCAACATGACCAGTGCGGCGATCACGAAGACCACCCAGCGATGGCGCAGAATTGTTACGGCAAAGCGGTCGATGACGGCAGTATTCATCGAAACCTCCGTGGCGTACGGAAACACCTGCACGGTTTGCACGGTGCCCGGTTACGCGTGTCGATCAGTCGTGCACCAGCGGACAGGCTGCGCCGCTCAGTTCCTACCACTGCGAGGATCGCTCCGCATAGACATCGTCGGGAAGCGAGTAGTTGATCCCCTTCTTGTCGTACATCGAAACTTCCAGAATGGTTGTGAAATTCGCGTTCTCGCGTGAGAGGCGGGGGATCAACT
This sequence comes from Paracoccaceae bacterium, assembly GCA_026707935.1. Taxonomy (GTDB): domain Bacteria; phylum Pseudomonadota; class Alphaproteobacteria; order Rhodobacterales; family Rhodobacteraceae; genus JAPPHA01. The sequence continues at coordinate 2,030 of JAPOVX010000335.1, read as the reverse complement.
TTTCCATTATCCGCTCAATCCGGTTAAGGGTTCGGAATTTCCACAGTGTCCCGAACGTTCGTTTCTGCGAATACCTGAGTTCGTCGGCGAGTTCGTTGCCAATCAGGGCACGCGAGATCTGCTCGATATACCCGGCGAGTTTCCGCCGCTTGTTCCTGTCGTCCAGGCCTGCGAACAGCGGCGCTGAGTTTATCAGCGAAGACGCGAGCGCGATTGATTCCATCGACGGTGGAGGCTCACACATGCGTCCGACCCGAAACATTTCGAGCGCGTCCTTTTCGTCCTGGTACAGGATCGTCTCGGGAACGCCCATCAGGTAACCTGAATATCGCCAAACCGCCATGAAACTCCTGCGTTCTTCGTCGTTGAAGGACCCTCCGAGCCTCTCAAGGTGCTTCAACAGCCTGGCGGAAAATGCGGCGATGGCAAATCCAACATGCGCAGCACTGACCGGCGTGCCGAACTCCTCGATATCCCATTCGTCGGACTTGGCGAGCAATTTCCGGATCTTCGCATGGACCAGCCTCACCCGAACCGAGTGAGTCCACCCGTCGGCGTGCCTATCCATTCCGCCCGGCATGAATATCTCCAGCAAATGGCGATTGTTCTGCTTCAACCGTCTCACACCCTTGTCACGCAATCGGCCAGTCAGGAAGAACGACTTGGCGATGTTGGTCGAAAAGCCCTCGACCAGAACGCCACCCACCATGCCGGCGAGGACCAGCCGCGAATTCCTGTGGAACATGCGGCAGCCGGGCTGGAACGTGGACAAGTCGAGCCATTCTGGAGGTTCGGCGCAGTGCGCGAAGAAGTCCCTGACCGATGCCGGCGCGTTTCTCAGGGCGTTATCTGCGCGGTCGTGCATGCCGAGCGCGATCAGCCTGGACATTTCCTTGGGACCAAGCGGCTCGAGATCGGCGACCGCCGCATCGGCCAGCGGGTCACCGATCGTCGTATGCGCGATGTAATTTGCCGACCGTTCCGGTTCGACCTGCTGGCCCCTCGCGTAACCGTCAATATAGGCCTTGGGGATCTTCATCTCTTCGAAACCCGCAACACGGCCGGCCCGCATACCGGAAAAGAGAACTCAATTGGAAAATCCAGGGAATCCACCAGGTCGTCAGGCATTGAAGCAGGTATCATTGCATGATGGCCTTTCAGGTACGTTACGGAGTTATTGCTTTTATCGGGTACTCACGTCAAGCACGGGGGCAATTTCCCACATCATGGTTTCCGCTGCCTCATTCAGTATCATGCTATCCCGGGATACGAGCACACCCCGGGCACGTTAGGTGATTCCTTCCTGTTTCGGATCCCGTTAGGTCTGAAATATGCTGGAAAGGCCTCAAGCGCCATGCTTTCGCCGAGTCGATGAAACCGTCGGCATTCCGCTGGCCCCAACGGAAGAACACGCTTCATGGAATGGCGAAAACCCGGAATGATCCACACGTGCAAGAATTCCCTTCGGAACCGGACTGAGGACGCCTCTCGGCACTCGTGGGCCGGTAACGGAATCGAAAATATTCAACCAGACCGAAAGGCGTCATCGCCAGGCTTGGCGTCGGGGTCGCTTCACGGTGCATCCGTCCGTCCATCGCGTTCATCTCGCCTAGGCGCTTGAGATCACGTATTAGGGGGTGATAGGTTAACTGACGCCAACATTGGTTTTTGCCACAGAATGATGTCACGCCGATGTCATAAGGTCATTGCAATCGTGCGAATCGTCTTTTTCTTCCTGACATCGCAACTGGTGCTGAGTTCGGTGATCGCAACAGCAGCCCGCTGCGAAAACGGTTTCTCCGGGCCGGCGGAAATCTATGGACGCATTTCCCTTGAAACCCGGCAATTCTTCGAAAACGGTGCGCACCCGGATCAACGTTCGCACGCGAGCGGTATCTCCGCGGAGGTCACGGCCTATCTGGAGGACGACCTGGGCCGAAGCATCACCGTGACGCCATTTGTCCGGTACGATTACGGAGACCCGGAGCGCAACCAGGTCGATCTCCGTGAGGCCTATCTCCTGATGTATG
>JAPOVX010000084.1 GCA_026707935.1 Paracoccaceae bacterium | reverse complement strand
GAAACGAACGCGTGGCCGGGTGTTGCCCGCGTTTCCCGAAACGGGCACCGCCCGACGCGACAATACCTGCAAGTTCGGCCGTTGTCCTGATCGGTGCATGTTCACGTGACGCGACGATTTTCCTGGCGATGCGGCGCGAGGCCCGTTCCTCACCGTAGAATCTCAGGATCTCGGCAAGCCTCGATTCGCTTGCCCGGTTGACGATATCGGCGGCAGATACGCCGGTACCTGACATCCTCATGTCCAGAGGCCCGTCGCGGGTAAACGAAAACCCGCGGCAGGCATCGTCCAGCTGCATCGACGACAGACCGATATCGAGCACGACCCCATCGACGGGTGCCGCGTGATGCATTGCCGCGATCTCATCCAGACGAGAAAAATTGCCCTCGTCCAGGGTCAGCCGCGCGCCGTAACACGGCGCCCAGTCTTCCGCCAGTTTCAGGCATTCGGGATCGCGGTCGAGTGCTATGACCCTTTCGGCGCCATTGTCCAACAAAGCCCGCGTATAGCCTCCGGCGCCAAGGGTGCCGTCAATCCAGCATCCCGCGACGGGAGATATTTCCTTGAGAAATGTTCCGAGAAGGACGGGAACATGACCGGTTGGTTGCCGTTCGCCGGGGACGGCAAGCATGGTCATCCATCCCGGTTCTTTTTCTTGCGCCGCTTTCCTTTCCTGGAACCCTTCCCGTCGGCGCCATTGTCGAGCAGCTGGAGGGGATGGAAGTTCTCGCCATACCGTTCAACGAGCTTGCTCATGAAATCTTCGTGTTTCAGCGTTTCCTGGTCGTAGTCTTCCGGATTCCAGATCTCGAAATTGTCGCCCGCACCAACGAACATGACCTCGTTGGCGATACCGAGTTTTTCCCTGACCCTCGCATTCAGCAGCAGCCGCCCGGTATCATCGAGTTGCGCGTCGTATTTTCTCGTGTTGTAGACCCAATCCAGCCAGCGCCGCTTGAGCGAACCGAGGTCCAATTTCCTGATCCGTTCGATGATTCCATTCATCGAGCTTTCGGAATAGCACTCGACATAAGAGGTTTGGCTGGATCCGTAGACCACGTGGACGGTTGGCTTTTCGCCCGGCTTCCTGCTCGGGTTTCCGACTTCGAGCGCGCGGCGGAACACGGCTGGAACCGCGACGCGGCCTTTTGAATCGACCTTGTGAGATGATTCACCGCTGAATTGTGACGCCACCAATTTGTTGTCTCGCTTCAGCGTCCCGATCAAAAGCCTGACGGACCAACGCCTGCCTCTTCTCGTGATCCGAAAGGAACACCTGCTTCGTTGGGTCCGGTCCGCCAGGGGGGGGGAGTTTTGACTGCGGCGGACCGGACTGTTCGCCGCCTTACTGTCTCGCCCGCCTCTTGTTTTTTGTTGCCATTGGGAGGGATCTGCTCGATTTCGGTTTCTGTTCGGTGGCGAACTTGTCAGCCGATGGGCAGAATGCCCCATTGAAATATACGTTCAAGCCATTTCTTGCATTTTTTTGCCACTTTGCCCCACTTACGCCTAACACATTGATTTACAGCATTTTAAAATTTGTTCTCTTTCGAATCGGCCAACACGAATTGAGAACATAAAACGAACATCCGGGCATGAATGGCCCAAGGTGTTGCTCGATCCCATTTGCAGGCGCACATGATTCGCGGTTTCCGCCTGGCACGAGGGATTCGGGAGGCCAAAAAGCGACACCGTGAATTGGCGAAGCGGGGTGGCAGATGGCCTGTAAGCCGGATTCTGTTCAGGGACATGGTCCCCTCGATGGCCATTCATCTGGACCAGCCGTCACCGGCAGGTTCTTGCGGCCCACCCGAAACACAAGGCTGAAGCAACCTCGACGCGATGTCTTCCGTGTTTCCTATTCGACCTTGCTCCCGGCGGGGCTTGCCGTGCCACCCGCGTTACCGCGTGCGCGGTGGGCTCTTACCCCACCGTTTCACCATTGCCTGCACAGGCAGGCTGTCTGTTCTCTGTGGCGCTTTCCCTCGGGTCTCCCCGGCCGGGCGTTACCCGGCGCCGTTGCTCCGTGGAGTCCGGACTTTCCTCACCGCCGGACACGCACGCCCGGCAGGTGCGGCCATCCGGCCATCTGCTTCCCTACATCTAGATTCCGGCCTTTCCCGGGTCAATCGATTTTGCCCGGAATTCCCGCGCAAGACCCGTGATCGCGGCGACATCGGCATCACCCGGGTCAACTGCATTCTGCCCCGCCAAACCTCCGGCAGCTGTCCGAAAGCGCACCCGGAATGCCGCGAGTACGGCCTGCCAACCGATCTCGTCGTCGCTTTCCGGCGCGTAGCCGAACTCGGCCGCCGAGGACTTGAACCGGGACCAGCGCTCATCGCGCAGGGCGGCGGACGGACGGTCTCGACCGCTGCCCATCCGGTTTTCCCAATCGACCGTCCATACCGACAGGCCGGAAATGGCCAGGCGTTTCCAGTCGAACGCGGGGCCGGGATCGATTTTCCGTCCCGGCGCCAGGTCGGAATGGCCAATCACCCGGGCCGGGTGGATGTTCCAACTTTCCATGACCTCGCCAAGGACATCTTCGAGCCGGGCCATCTGCGGCTCCGGGAACGGAGGGAACCCGTCATCGGGGCCCGCATTGGCAAGCTCGATCCCGATCGACAGGGAATTGATGTCGGTGCAACCGCCCCAGGAGCCCCTGCCCGCGTGCCAGGCGCGCATCTCATTCGAGACGAGGCTGAACACCTCGCCGTTTTCGGCGATCAGGTAATGACAAGACACTTCCTTTTCCGGATCCCGGAGCCGCTCCAGGGCCGCGCGCGTGCTCAGCATCCCCGTGTAGTGCAGGACGATCATCGAAGGTTGACCGCCGTGGCGCCTCGGACCGAAGTTCGGCGACGGGTGGGTCAGCCCATACACTTGAACCGCCGCTTCACGTTGATGCCTGTTGGCTGGCCATCCGGGTCGCCGGTCACCACCAGCGCTCCGGGACGGCGTCAAATGCCGCGGCCCGTTCGAGCGCGTAGGCGACGTTCAGCAATTCCGCCTCGTCCCACGGACGCCCGATCACCTGCAGGCCGAGGGGAAGTCCGTCTTCATCAAGGCCGGCCGGAACCGAAACCCCAGGCAACCCGGCCAGATTCACGGTTACGGTGAAGACATCGTTCAGGTACATCCGCACGGGATCATCATCGGGAATTTCGCCGATACCGAACGCCGCCGACGGCGTGGTCGGCGTCAGGATCGCGTCAACACCTGCATCGAACACTGCCTCGAAATCCTTGCGGATAAGTGTCCGCACCCTTTGGGCGCGCTTGTAATAGGCGTCGTAGAACCCTTCGGAAAGGACATAGGTGCCGATCAGGATGCGCCGCCTGACTTCAGGGCCGAATCCCTCGGCCCGTGTCTTCGCGTACATGTCGACAATGCCTTCACCGGGTTCGATCCGTGCCCGGTACCCGTACTTGACCCCGTCATAACGCGCCAGGTTCGACGACGCCTCGGCCGGTGCAATGACGTAGTAGGCCGGCAGTGCAAACCGCGTATGGGGGAGCGAAACCCTGATGACCCTGGCGCCAGCGTCCCGCAGCATGTCGGCGCCGGTTTCCCAAAGGCTCTCGATTTCGTCCGGCATGCCGTCCTGGCGGTACTCGGCCGGAACACCGATGGTCTTGCCGCGAATGTCTCCCGTCAAGCCGGACTCAAATTCGGGAGTCGGGATTTCGGCCGACGTGGTGTCCATGGAATCGTGTCCGGCCATCGTCTCCAGCATGATCGCGGCGTCCCTGACGGATTTCGTCAGCGGACCGGCCTGGTCAAGTGACGAGGCGAATGCCACGATACCCCAGCGCGAGCATCGTCCGTAGGTGGGTTTTACCCCGGTTATGCCTGAAAATGCCGCAGGCTGCCTGATAGACCCGCCCGTATCCGTACCGGTTGCGGCCAGGCACAGGTTCGCCGCAACGGCGGCTGCCGACCCTCCCGAAGACCCGCCCGGCACCAGCGGCGTGGTCGAACCTCGCCGACGCCACGGGCTGATGACCGGTCCGTAGACCGAATTCTGGTTGGACGAACCCATCGCGAATTCGTCCATGTTGGTCTTCCCGACCATGACTGCACCGGCCTTCCACAGCCTGTCGGTAATGAAACTCTCGTACTCGGGAACAAACCCGGCGAGAATGCCGGACGCCGCCTGCGTCGAGACGCCGCGGGTACAGAAAAGGTCCTTGACGCCCACGGGAATTCCACAAAGTTTCGGCGCGTTTCCTGTCGCAATTCGCCGATCGGCTTCCCGTGCCATGTCGATCGCCCGGTCGGGTGTAGATGCGCAAAAGGCGTTGAGCGGGGTCGCGGACTCAATCGCGTCGATGCAGGACCGGGCGAGGTCCTCTGCGGTCAAATCCCCGGCTCGCAAAAGATCGCGGGCACGCGCGATCGTCAGTTGCGCCAGCGCGCCCATCGCCTATTCGACAACCTTAGGGACAACGAAGAAACCCTCCCGGCTTTCCGGCGCGTTGGACATGATCTTCGCGGAGTAGTTCCCGTCCGTGACTTCATCCTTACGCCGCTTGAGATCCATGGGGGTGACCGAAGTCATTGCCGGAACATCCTCGGTGTCCGCTTCACCGAGCACGTCCATGAAGGCAAGAATCCGGTTCAGTTCCCCCGACAGGCTGTCGAGTTCAGATTCCGGAACGGCGATCCTCGCCAAATGGGCGACCCGCCGCGAGACGTTTCTGTCGATTGACATGCTGAAGATCCGTCAAAACCTGCGGGCCATTTACTCGGTCGCCAAAAAATTGGCAACATGACCCGCCGCACCCCGGCATTCCGAAGTCGCCCTGTTGCGGTCCCAAGGACGACGTAACCGGTCCACCGGATCGACTCGCTCCGGTCGGCCAACCGTCGAGGGATCGCCATCATCGCCGTGACCCTCTTCCGGGACCTGTGTCGAACCGGCCGAACTCGCCTGGTTCACGGGGAAACTGCCGACCGCACGCGGAACCGGAACGAGGAGCCGGCAACGTCGGAAAAACAGGCCGCCGGACCCGGGACCATCGAATTTGTACGCAACGGGAACGAAACGCGGAGCCGAACTGTTATCGAGACCGAACAGCGAGACAAAAACAGACAACACCGGACGGGTCGCCGAGATCTACCGCGCCGCCCTGAGGTTGTATCAGACCACGTACCCGGTCCCCGCGCCGAAGTCGTCGTTGGCCGCGTCGCGCCGCGTCGCGGCGAGCCTGTGCTTGAACACGGAACTGTCGCCGCCGGACGGGCTCAGCCACCAGCTGTGGCCGTGCTCGTGGTTGTCGTTAGAGAGACTGAAACCGCCTCCGGCGCCATCGCGAATTGTTCCCGGCAGGCACCGACGTTGCAGCTCGCGGCATCAATGAGGCCGGATGTGTCCGACGCGGGAACGGCTCGGCGCTCGGCGCTAATTCCGGTGCGCGAACTCGTGCGTGCAACGGTCGGAGACGATGCAGGGCCAGGAGATGCCCAGACACATGGCTCGTTGCCAAAGTGGTCTCCGGACATGGGAACCTCACGCAGTAACGACACCAGCGGCAGATGCAATGACTGCCAGCATCCCGCTGCGCCGAGCCGGTAGACACAGTTCTAGCCTTTCGTTAGGAGTATAATGTATAAAATAATCGTGTGTATATCAGGCTTTTTGATGTTGTTTAAATAAAAATATGCCGGTTTTCTCCGCTGTTCGCCCGATTCCATAACACGAGGCACCGCGATCCCGGTGCCTGGGCGCGCGATGATGCGTACCGAATCGGGGAAGGTGAGGCCATGACGCAATCCGACGGAGCGATGCGGGAAATCCAGGCGCCGTGCGAGCCGGCCACAACCCTTCGCGCGGCCGTCCTCAGCATCGACGCCACCCTCGACCTCGAAACCGTGCTCGCCGAGCACCCGCTACGGCGACATCGTCGCCCTCGACGACGAGGGCATGCCCCACGATCCGGCGTTCTCGGGCCTCACGCCTGGGGAGGAACGCGAACAGCTCACCTGGCCTGGTAACGCCGCCTGTTCGAGCATCTCCGCACCCTGTCGGGCCGGTGCTGGTGGACGATTTTCAGGACGACGTCCGCACGTTCGGCATCGAGTCCCCGTGGGCAATCGCGCGGACCTTCCAAAGCATGCCGATTCGCCACCGGGGCGTGGAGGTCGGCAGCTTCTTCCTCACCGAGAGGCCAGATGGCGAAGCCTTTACCGCCGACAACGAGGAAGTGCTGATGCCGTTCACCTGCCGGGCCGCGTTGGCGGTCGCCAACCAGTGCCACCCGCTGCAGCCAGCGGTGGGCGCCGCAAGGTCCCGGAAAATTCTTGCTTGAAACGGCGGATTTGTCCCTCTTTCCCTGCTCCCGCCCGGCAGTCGTTTCAGTGATTCAGGGACGATCCGGGACTTGGCCTCCTTCCCAGGCAGGAATTTTCACGCGGCCCCGCGTCCGGTCAAAACCTTGTCGAGCGGGTTCGGCATCCATTCGTCTCCATCAGAGACCCGCTCGGCCCACCGCATCTTGAACAGGTCGGCATGGCGGAAGCGCAGAAGAAACTCCCGCGTTCGGAACGGAAACAGGACGTTCGCGTCAAGGACGACGACAGGGCGTTCCGCAACGGCTGTCAAGACGCATCGGACTCCTGCCCGGGACGGGTGAGTTCGTCGAGTTCCGCATTGCGTGCGGCATCGCGCCGGTCTTCGTAGGCCATTAGGTTGGCATGCACGACACGCCCGTGCGACACGTCCGTGCGACCCGACCGGAGTGAACGGGATTTCGTCGTACCCGAAAAGCCCGGCGAGATACGGGCGCGAGGCATTCAGAAATTTCGCGGCTTGCCCGGTCGTGAGCATGGCGCCAGCCGGAGCTACCGTCATCGCCTTGCCGGCCGCAGCGCCGTCCAACAGGTCGGTGACGGCAGGCAGCGGCCGAACTGACGTTCCGTCCTCGCGGCGGATTTCGAGAACACCGTCAGCGGCCCGCGTCCGGGCAGGTGCGATTGCGGCGCTTCGGTCGCGCATGAATTCTCATCCTGCATTGTTGGGGGCGGCGTGTCAGGTCCACCGTCCCGGCAGTGCCGGACATCTTGGCAATCCAAGCCGGTCGTTTCCTTGGCCCCCGGCAGCGGTTCGCGGAGCCGAGATAGAGTGCTATTGCCAATATCAACGGAAATAGATGTAAAATCGCTCCCTTACCAGAAATGCCGACTTGACCACATCATGATCCAGATACAGAACAGGGAATCCAGCGTGGCTACGGCGTCGCAAATTCCCGGCGACGCGCGCGAAAAAAAGCGTCCAGCAGGGATTCCGAGGCAGCGGCGCCTATTCCGCCGTAAACGTCCGGCCGGTGATGGCATTGAGGGTGGCTGAAGACCCGCGCACCGTGCTCGACTCCACCGGACTTCGGATCTTCTGCGCCAAAGTACAGCCGTGAAATGCGGCTGAGCGAAATCGCGCCGGCACACATGGCGCATGGTTCGAGCGTCACGTACAGGCTTGCCCCATCGAGACGGTGCGAGCCGATTGACCGGCAAGCCTGACGAATGGCCAGCACTTCGGCATGCGCAGTCGCGTCGTTGAATTCACGGCACCGGTTGCCGGCCGTGGCGAGCACGGCATTGTCGGGCCCGACGACCGCTGCCCCGACAGGGACCTCCCCCCTGTCGGCTGCTTTGGCGGCTTCGACCAGCGCCAACTCCATGAAGTTGAAGTATTCACTCATTCCCGGCTCGACCGTGACCTGTCTGTTTGCCTCGAGGACATGCGTTCGGCATTCCGGTTTCACAGAACTCCTGCGCAGCGTTCGCGGAATTCCCACCAGGAACTGCTTCCGGATCTGCCGTGACCATACAGTTTGCCTCATTGACCATCCACGCCTAAAGTGCCGGTCATGGGCAGTTTTTCGGATTCAAGGACAGTTCGAGTGGCAGGACACGACTGCAATCGCCGGCCTTTTTTCCGCTGGGCATGGCCTACCAGCCGCGATCAACGGTGACGCGTGGCCGAGCCGCTCCGGATCGCACGGTTTCTTGCCCGGGCCGGGGTCACTTCCAGGCGCAATGCCGAGAAGATGATCGTTGATGGCCGGGTCACGGTCAACGGGCAGGTACTCGTGTCCTTTCATCACAAGGTATCTTCCGGAGATGACGTCCGGGTGGACGGGAAAAGCGTCGCGGCTCCCGAGCCGCCGATGCTGTGGCGATTTCACAAGCCGGCCGGGTTCGTCACGACAACTTCCGACGAAAAGGGGCGGCCGAACGTCTTCGAGCTCCTGCCGCCCGAACTGCCCCGCGTTCTGAGCGTCGGCCGGTTGGACCTGAATTCCGAGGGCCTGCTGCTGCTGACCAACGACGGGGGGCTCAAGCGTCTCCTCGAATTGCCGGCAAACGGATTTTCCCGGGGTTACCGGGTCCGGGCAAAAGGCCATCCCTCCGAGGCCTCCCTCGACCTGCTCCGGCAGGGGGTCAGGATCGGCGACGAGCAATTCCGGCCCATGACGGTCGACGTCGAGAGACAGAATGCGTCAAACTGCTGGTTGAGCGTTCAGCTCACGGAAGGCAGAAACAGGGAAATCCGTCGCACGTTCGCGGCAATCGGCCTGACGGTTGGCCGGCTGATTCGCGTGTCGTTCGGGCCTTTTCGACTTGGGCAACTGGCTCCGGGCGATGTCAGGCGGATTTCGGACAGTGATATCGCCGGGCTGTTTCCCGACATCGCCTGGAGCGCCGGGGAATACTGGTTCTGACGACTCTCGGACGACGGGCCCGGTTTCAGCGGGCGGGCAGGAATTCCGACACGACTATCGGAGGCACCTGAATTGCCGAATTCATGACATTCGAGAATCTGGCGAATCCCGTCATGTTGATCTTTCTCCAGGCGGTTCCGGGGTTCGACAACCTGCTCGACATTCCGATCGAGCCAGAACGCGCGCCTGCCACGTACCAGGAATCCGCGAGATCCCGGGAATCATCATTGCCGTCGGGCCGGGAATCGTCCTGCCGTTCGTCATGATCGCGTTGATCGCTTCCTCCGTGACCCGTCTTTCGTTTTCGACCTCCCGGGTCCGTTCGAGGGCGGTGTCAATTATTCGACCGTCGTTTTCATCTACGGCGGCGTCTTCATCATGTATACGGCGGTTCGCGAAATAACGCACATGCTGACCGTTGAGCGTCCCGGCAGCGGGAGCGAAGTGAATCCAGTGACGTCGGCAGCCCGGGTCGTCTTGATGATCGTGTTCATGAACCTGATTTTCAGCTTTGCTTCGATCCTCTCCGCCATCGCCATGACCGACGTGTTCCTGACACTCGCGACCGCGGTCGCAGTGTCCGGGATTGCGATGCCCGTTCTGGTCGACCGGGTCACCGAATTCCTTGAACGCAATCGAATGCACGAGGTCCTCGGCCTGTTCATCCTGCTGATCGTCGGTGATGTCCTGATAGGCGAAGCCGGGCCGGAGGCCACGCATGCAATGCATGACTAAAGCCTCCGTTTTCGCACTCTCGGCCATGAACTGTTGCCGGTGTCGAAAACGACCTTCCATTTTTTCGTCGCGTTGCTGGCGGCGGTCGAAATCGTTCGGACCGGTTATCGCCGAAGACTCGAAGCCGAGAAATCGATCGCGCGTGGCCGATCGTCGGCCCATTGATGCCGGAACGCTCGGGGCCGCGTCGCCGGCCGTTTCTGCGAACATTCGCGACCCGAAAGCGGCACTCCAGGGTCTTGGGTCCGGCAAGTATCGTGATCCGGAGACGGAGTCCTGGCGGAGTTGGCGCCGCGTCGCCGACTTCCACCCCCGGCAGGGAATCCGGGGCGGGCGGGCGGTCCCCGAACCGGTCCTTGTTCGAGCGGGAATTCCATCTCGGCGCAGGTGGCATAGGCGGCACGTTCCGTTCGGGTGCCCTGCCCGGGCAATGTCGATCAGACTTCGAGGCAGTACCGCATGATGGCCTTCTGGATGTGCAGCCTGTTCTCTGCCTCGTCGAACACGACCGACTTCGGACCGTCCAGCACAGCGGATGTGACTTCTTCGCCCCGGTAGGCCGGAAGGCAGTGCATGAAAATGGCGTTTTCGGTCGCTGCGGCCATGATCTGATCATTGACCTGGAAAGCGCCCAGGCATTCCCTCTTTTCGTTGCGAAGGTCTTCGGTGTCGTGCATCGACAGCCAGGCATCGGTGACCACGAGATCGGCTCCTTCCGCCGCAACCTGCGGGTCCGTGGCAAGCGTGACCGCGGCGCCCATCGATCGCGCGTAAGCGACGTATTCCTCTCCGGGCCGGTACGGTTCCGGGCACGCAAGGGTTATGCTGAATCCGAACTGACCGGCGGCGTGCAGAAACGATGAGCACACGTTGTTGCCATCTCCGAACCACGCCACGCGCCGGTTCGCGATCGGCCCACGATGTTCTTCAAATGTCATGACGTCGCCCATGACCTGGCACGGGTGCGTGTTGTCCGTCAGCCCGTTGATCACAGGAACCGTCGCATGCTCGGCCAGTTCCAGGAGATTGCGTTCACGATGCGTACGTATGACGATCATGTCGACATAGCGGGACAGGACCCGTGCGGTGTCCGCGCTGGATTCTCCACGGCCGAGTTGGGTCTCGGCCCCCGAAAGCGTCATGACCTCGCCACCGAGTTGGCGAACGCCGGTGTCGAAAGAAACCCTGGTCCGGGTCGAGGGCTTTTCGAAAACCAGCGCAACCAGCCGGCCCGAGAGTGGCTGAGCGGAGTCGCGGACCCCCCGCGCGCGCCCCAGGCGCGCCGACTTCATCGACCTCGCGTGCCTGATGATCCCTGCCAGGTCCGTGGCCGAAGGCTGGTCGATATCCAGGAAATGTTTCAAACCCGTGCCTCGATCGATCGCGCTGCCAGCCCGAGCCGGCGGACCCCTTCCTCGATTTCCTGGAGAGAAATGTTGAGTGGCGGCAGGACCCTGGCGACGTTATCCCCTGCAGGAATGGTAATGACCCCTTCCCCGACCCCCGCCGCGATCACGTCCGTATTCACGGGCTTGCACACCAGTCCGAGCATCAGCCCCGCCCCTCGAACTCCCGAGAAGACCTCGCCATGGGCATCCACGAGATCGGCCAGCCGCAGGCGAAGCGCCGCGGCACGTTCCTGGACACCTTCGAGAAACCCGATTTCGCTTACGATATCCATCACTGCCATTCCTACCGCACATGCGAGCGGATTGCCTCCGAATGTCGATCCATGGGTTCCGACGACCATGCCGGCTGCCGCCTTTTCGGTCGCAAGGCACGCCCCGAGCGGAAATCCGCCTCCGATTCCCTTGGCGATTCCCATGATGTCGGGAGTGATTCCCTCGGATTCGTGGGCAAACAGTTTCCCCGTCCGCCCCATTCCGCACTGGATCTCGTCCAGGACGAGCAGGATGCCATGCCGGTCGCAAAGTACCCGCAGGTCCCGCAGAAATCCCTTCGGGGCCGGATTGATTCCACTTTCTCCCTGGACTGGCTCGACCATGATCGCGGCGGTCTCGTGATCGACGGCAGATTCGACCGCCACGATGTCCCCGAACGGAACGTGCACAAAGCCGGGCAGCAGCGGTCCAAACCCGTCAACCAGTTTCTTCCCACCGGCGGCGGAAATCATCCCGAGGGATCGCCCGTGGAAGGATCCCTCGAAGGTCACGATTTTGTTGCGCGGAATCCCGCCATCTCCGGCAAAGTACTTCCGTGCCATCTTGACGGCACATTCCATGGCTTCCGTACCGGAGTTGGTAAAGAAAACGGTATCGGCAAATGTCTTCCTGACCAGGCGTTCCGCAAGCGCCTGCTGGTTGGCTACGGGGTACAGGTTGGACGTGTGCCATAGGGTTTCCGCCTGGCGCTTGAGGACAGACACCAGTTCCGGATGGGCATGCCCCAGGCAATTGACGGCGATTCCCGCGCCAAGGTCCAGGTATCGCTTGCCGTCACGGTCGAACAGCCACGACCCCTTTCCGCTTGCAAAATCGACATCAGCCCGAGCGTAGGTAGGCAGTATTGCTGGCACCATGCTTGAGAATCCTCATCCATGTCTTTCGTGCTGCGTCATACGGAACCCGAACCGCAAGTCAATCCTGCGCTTCCCGGAAAACGGCCAGGCGTGCAAAGCCCGTCACCATGGTCGAGCCCCGCAGTGCATGTTTCGTTCGCGAGCCACTTGAAACGATGTGACGAGCGGCTCATATGTCATTTGTACTCGCGTTCACCGCGCTGCAGTGCCAAGCAGGGTTGTTTCCGGCTTCGCCATGACGTATTCGCCTACCCTGTACTGCAGGCGGTCGTGCCGGATTCCCTGATTTCCTGGTAGAATGCAGGATATTGCCGGCACCCTGGACGTCCAGCAGGTGCATGATTCAGGTCACCGTGAGGAAAAACAAGGGATCGACGATGAAATACTGGACGGAGGACCGGGTCAAAACCCTGATTTCAATGTGGCTCGAGGGCAACAGCGCGGGCAAGATCGCCGACACTCTGGGAGGAACGACGCGGAACGCGGTCATCGGCAAGGTGTACCGCCTGGGGTACTCGAACCGGAAGGTGAACAAGAAAGCCTCGCCGGAAAAACCGGAGACCATCGATCAGTCCCGCGAGACCGTCGGTTCGGCTCGCCAGGCAAGGAAGAAGACGAAACGGGAACCGGTGCGTGCAGACGCGGGAGCGAAGTCCAGGCCGGAGCCCAAACCGGAAACCAAAACTGCCAATGTTCCGGTTGCAACCATGTTGCGGAAGAACATCATTCCGGCCGGTCAGCCATTGCCGCCGCAGCCATCTCCGAACGAGGTGAGCGAGGAAGCACTGGCGTTGGTCGCGGCGGCGGAAAAAAAGTCGCTCCGGCTCGGATTGATGGAATTGACCGACAAGACATGCAAGTGGCCTGTCGGCGACCCGGCGAGCAACGACTTCTGGTTCTGCGGGCTTTCATCAGAACCCGGGAAACCCTATTGCGCGGCCCACGCCGCCCTGGCGTTCCAACCGATGTCTGCGCGCCGCGACAGGCGGGCACGCTGAATGAAAGTTTACTGGGTCTTTCGGATTCGGTCGATCACGATATAATCAGGTACGTTCGCATCCGGGCGAAGTTCCCCGGGAAGGGACTTGTCATGATCCTGTACACGATAAAATGCGAAGATGGGCACGAGTTCGACAGTTGGTTCGAATCGGCAAAGGCTTTTGACCGTCTGCGGGACTCCGGGCTTGTCACGTGTTCCGTCTGCGGGTCTCTCAGGGTCGAAAAGGCGATCATGGCCCCAAAGGTCATGGCGCCCAAGTCTCCGTCATCGCCGCCCGCGGACAAATGTCGCCAACCTCTTTCCGCGCCGGCTTCTTCCTTTGAGCAGAAGGTCCGGGACCTCAGGAAGTTTGTCGAAACGCATGCCGAGAACGTCGGGACACGGTTTGCCGAGGAGGCTCGCGCCATCCACGATGGAGACGCACCTGAAAGATCGATCTACGGCAAGGCGCAACCTGACGAGGCGCGGTCGCTTGCGGAGGACGGGATTCCGGTTCTGCCGCTGCCCTGGTCCCGCGAAAGGGTCAATTGAACGGCGGCCGTCCGGGTCCAGGAATTAAGTGGATTGGTGAACGGACCACCCCTTTCGCCGACAGGCCGGAGAAAGACCGGACGATGCAAAAGACGGCGTGTTCCGGTTCGAGCGTCCCGCACTGTTTTCGCGGCAAAGTGACCACCTTTCGGGTTACCCCCTGTTTCTACAACTCTAGCAATCGGATTTCCGCATGCCATGTCTCGTAACAAAATTCGGCGGGACATCGGTCGCGGACGTCGATCACATCAATCGCGCGGCGTCGAGGATCAAGGAAGAGGTCGAACGCGGAAATGACGTAATCGCCATCGTTTCCGCGATGGCGGGTCAGACCAACGAACTCGTCGACCTGGTCACGAGAACTTCGCAATTCTACGATGCGCGCGAATACGATACCGTAGCGTCGGCCGGCGAAGTCGTGACATCCGGTCTCATGGCGCTCATGTTGCAAGGGATGAACGTGCCAGCGCGGAGCTGGTTGGGCTGGCAGGTCCCGGTCAGGACGAACTCGGCACATGGCGCAGCGCGTATCGACGCCATCGAAACCCGCAATCTCCGTGACCGTTTCGATACCGGCATGAAGGTTGCGGTTGTCGCGGGATTTCAGGGGATTTCGCCGGAAGGCCGGGTCACGACGCTCGGCCGGGGCGGCTCCGACACATCGGCGGTTGCATTCGCAGTTGCCTTCGATGCCATCCGTTGCGACATTTACTCGGATGTCGACGGAATCTACACGGCCGATCCGAGGATCGTCGGGAAGGCGCGCAAGCTTGACAGGATCTCTTATGAAGAAATGCTCGAGCTTGCTTCTCTCGGCGCCAAGGTACTGCAGACCCGGTCCGTTGAACTGGCCATGCGTTACAAGGTCCCTATTCGCGTGTTGAGCAGTTTCGGAGAGGATTCAGCTGCAGCGGAAGGTACGATCGTCTGTGACGAGGAGGGAATCATGGAACGCAACGTGGTTAACGGAATTGCCTGCTCGCGCGATGAGGCGAAACTCACGATTGTCTCTGTCGCGGACCGGCCCGGCATTGCAGCAATTGTCTTTGGCTCCCTGGCCGAGGCCGGAGTTAACGTGGACATGATCGTGCAGAATATTTCCGAGGAGGGGCGCACGGATATCACGTTTTCCTGCCCGACCGACCAGGTCACAACCGCCGAAACCGCGTTGTCGGAAGTCAGGGATCGAGGCGAACTGAACTATCGGGCATTGCTGACCGACAGGGAAGTCGCCAAGGTATCGGTTGTCGGGATCGGAATGCGGTCATACGCCGGGGTTGCCGGGCGGATGTTCTCGGCACTTGCGCGGGAAGGTGTAAACATCAAGGTCATCGCCACGTCCGAAATCAAGATTTCGGTACTGGTCGACCGAAAATACATGGAGCTGGCGGTTCGTTCGCTTCACGACGCGTTTGAACTTGAAGCCGCAGCATAGGGAAGGCTGATGGTTGGAATCCGTGGTACCGACTCCCGTACCCTGCTGCAGAACCTGCGAAGTACGCTCGCCGAAGACGGCGACGGGCAGGAACGTCTTGATCACATAGCAGAACTGATCGCGACGGGGATGGGGACCGACGTCTGTTCGATCTACCTGCGCCGCGACAGTGATACGCTCGAGCTGTGCGCGACCAGGGGATTGAATCCGCGTGCCGTTCACAAGTCACGGCTTCGGTTCGGTGAAGGACTGGTCGGTCGCGTCGCGCGCGAAGCGAACCCGCTCAACACGGAAAATGCACCGGAAGAGCGGGGATTCCGTTACATGCCGGAAACCGAGGAGGAAGCGCTCAGGGCGTTTCTCGGCGTTCCAATCCAGCGTTTGGGTGAAGTGCTCGGTGTTCTCGTTGTCCAGGACACCACCTCGAGGCTCTATTCCGACGACGAAATCTATGCGCTCGAAGTCGTTGCCATGGTGATCGCCGAAATGCAGGAACTCGGTGCGTTCACGGGCGAAGGCGTCGCAATGTCGAGGCCGCATGCCCAACCCCTCATGATTCAGGGAATTTGCGGCCAGGAAGGCGCATCCGAAGGCGTCGTTTTCCGCCATGAACCCCAGATCGTCATCTCGAACCCGGTTACGGATGACCCGGAAGCCGAAAAGGTCAGGCTCATGGATGCGATCGAGCGTTTGCGCCTTTCGGTCGACGATCTCCTGTCGACAAACCTGAAGGATGCTGGCGGCGAACAGCGCGAAGTCATGGAAGTATATCGGATGTTTGCCAACTCCCGCGGATGGGTTTCACGGCTGATCGCGGGAATCGACAGCGGCCTCACGGCGGAAGTCGCAGTGGAAAAGGAGCAATCCGCGACCCGGATCAGGATGATGCGTGCACCTGATCCCAACCTGCGCGATCGTCTTCACGATCTTGACGATCTTTCCAACCAGCTTCTTCGCATGCTGACCCACCAGGAAGTCTCGTCAGCCGAGGCAGCGCCGGATGACGCAATTCTTGTCGCACGGAATATCGGACCGGGAGAACTCCTCACCTACGGAAAGTCGCTTCGGGGTATTGTTCTCGAAGAAGGATCGGTGGGTTCCCACGCGACGATCATTGCAAGGGCATGGGCAATTCCGGTGGTTCTCCACGCCGAGAACATCACCCGTGAGGCGATTAACGGGGACGTGATCCTGGTCGACGGTGATCGGGGTCTGGTCCACCTCCGCCCGGAGGATTCCGTTCGAAGCGCATTTCGTGACAAGATCGCGATGGCGGCCGAGGCACAGCAGGAATACGCAGCGCTACGGTCGCTTCCGGCAATGTCCCGGGACGGCATTCGCGTGACCATGCACATGAATGCCGGGTTGATGGCCGATCTTCCGAGCCTGATTCCGTCAGGTGCGGAGGGCGTGGGGCTATTCCGGACCGAACTCCAGTTCCTGACCCGAAACGCGATGCCGAAGCGGGGGGAACTTGCAGATCATTACAGCTATATCATGGATTCGGCAAAGGACCGGCCTGTCACCTTCCGGACAGTCGACATTGGTTCCGACAAGATCCTTCCCTATCTCAATGCATCGGACGAACCCAATCCTGCAATGGGCTGGCGCGCAATACGCATCTCGCTCGAACGGAAGGGAGTGATGCGCATGCAGATCCAGGCGCTCATCAGGGCTGCGAACGGCAGACCGCTCAGGGTGATGTTTCCGATGATCGCCCAGTTCGAGGAGTATCGGGACGCGCGCCAATTGGTCTTGGACGAAGTCGGAAGGGAGAAGGCGCGCGGCCACGAGGTGCCGGAGGACATCAAGGTCGGGGCGATGCTCGAAACACCGAGTCTGGCTTTCGCACCGGACAGGTTCTTCAAGCTGACGGACTTCATTTCGATCGGGGGTAATGACCTGAAGCAGTTCTTTTTCGCTGCCGATCGCCAGAACGAGCGTGTACGCCGGCGGTACGATACGCTGAATGTCAGTTTTCTCAGTTTCATTGAACAGATTGCCAACCGATGTACCGCACTCGGAACCCCGGTCAGTTTTTGTGGTGAGGATGCCGGTCGCCCGGTCGAGGCGGCATGTATCGCGGCAATGGGGATCCGGTCCCTGTCGATGCGCCCTGCCTCGATCGGGCCCGTCAAGCACCTGATCCGGAGATTGAGCTTTGGTGAATTGAGCGAGGTCATCCACGAGGCGAGGGTGCGAGGTGATCAAACCGTCCGCCCGGCCGTCACGCGGTGGATGGAAACCCAGCGCTGACCAATGCGACAACGGAACAACCGAAACGCATTCCAGCAACGCGGGATTACTCCTGCGTTGAGTCCGGGGCCGACTCCGTGACGCTGAACACGCAACCGCTCCCCGATCCTCGAGGGCCCGGAGGGCCCGGCAATCCCGTTTCGCCACGGCCAAGACCCTGCGGCCCACGACTCGTCTGGCTGCGCACATCGAAGGCGCCCAAGGCGCCCGGTTTCGACCCGCAATTCGCGTGCATCTCGGCAGTCGACGCCGACATCACGGGGGGATCGAAACGTCAACGATGCCCCGCCCTTCCGCCGGAACGGTCAGCCGGAACTGCCTGTCGGCGTGGAAACACGGGTATCACCCGATCGAATTGAACCACCAGTTGGCTTGCACAGCCGGTTTGAAGGACTCGCCGGGTTCCATCGGCCTTCCGTTCGGTTACCGTTTACGCATGACGCCAGACGTTTTGTAGGTTGTGCAGGGTTGAGGCACTCAAGGAACTGTCCGGGCAAAATGCGGAAAACGGGGATGGCCATTCCGACGGGGGATCCGGACCTGGCAAGATGTAAGGCAGAGCAATTTTTGAAGCGGAGAAATCCAAATGCGCTCAGCACTCTGTTTTGGCGATTCGAATACCCACGGCGTAATCCCGGGACAGCCGCCGGGTACAAGATACGCCTGGCATGACCGGTGGCCAGGCGTACTACAGCGCACGCTCGAATCCGACTGGCGCGTCATTGAAGAGGGTCTGCCGGGCCGAACCACGGTCAGCGACGATCCCGTCGAAGGCGCACATTTGAACGGCCGCCGCTATCTTCGGCCTTGTCTCGAAAGCCACAAACCGCTCGATGCCGTCATCATCATGCTCGGGACCAATGACCTCAAGGCAAGATTCCAGAAAAACGTCTCGGAAATCGCTCTCGGGCTTGCGGCGCTCGTTCAGGACATCAGGGAAGATGCCTTTCGATCTTCCACAGAGGTTCCATACGTCATCCTTGTCTCTCCGCCCGAGATACTTTCCGACCTTCGGGGCTGGGAGTGCGTTTTCGAGGGTGGTTACGAGAAATCGCAACAGTTGGCGGACCAGATCGAAAATGTCGCAACAACACTTGGAATTGGCTATGTGAATGGCGGAAAACATGCGGTTTGTAGTGAGGCGGACGGGTTTCACGTCGATAGGGAGGGGGCAGCCGGGATCGGTGCTGCTGTTGCGAAAGTGCTTCGCGCGCAGTTCCCCAACGCTTTGTGAGGTGCAAACGAAATCGTCTTTCCTGCATCGTCATGACGGCGTGGCATGACATGCCTTTCGCGCCACCCGTCGCAAGAGCACGGGGGAAAATCTCAGGTCAGTTCCCCATCTGTTTCGGCGGCCTGCACGGTCCCCGAGACGCCGGCAAACGATCCAGCTACGAGTGACATCGCGAGAATCCTTGCAGGGTCGGTCGGAGCAGGAAACTCCAGGCAACCGGTCTTCCTGAACCCGAAGCGGCCGTAGTAGGACTCGTCGCCGACCAGCACGACCCGTTCCCAACCCCTTTCCTCGGCAACTCTCAGGCTGTGCCGGATGAGCAGGGAACCGAGCCCTTCTCCCTGCATGATCGGATGAACGGCAATCGGCCCCAGGAGCAGCGCGTCGAATCGTTCTTTGCCAATGGTGATTGGCCAGTATCGAATTGAACCGGAAACGAACCCCGCGGCTTCCCGTGCAACGAAACAGAGATCTCGAACCGGACCGACACTTTCACGTAGCCGGTAAGAACTGAGCGACCTGCGTCCCTGTCCAAACGCAAGGTCAAGGAGATACTCGACCTCCCAATAATCGTCCGGACTTTCCATGGTCAGCCGAAACATCGGATTTCCGGGAAACCGGCCTGCGCAGCTGTCGGTTCGGCACGCCTAAACGGCAAGTCCGAACGATCCCCGACCCACCGGCGCGTGGCGCTCTTCATGTCCTCGAGAGCCAAGACATCGACACGGGTTCTCTCGCACCCGGGATCACGTCACGACGAAGCCGCGGGCATACGGGTCCCGCTCGTCGATAAAAATCGTGTTAAATCCGGTCACCCGTGCCCAACCGCCAATCGACGGCACGATCGCATCGTTATCTCCGATTTTGGTCACACTTTCCACGCGTCCCGCGAACAGGGATCCAATGATCGATTCATGCACGAATTCGTCACCTACGCCCAACCTGCCGGCTGCCGCCAGCTGCGCCATCCTTGCCGATGTACCGGTCCCGCAGGGAGACCGGTCGATTGCCTTGTCGCCGTAAAACACCGCGTTCCTTGCCACCGCCCTTGAATCGTTCGGTGCACCCGTCCACATCACATGGCTCAACCCGGTAATCCCGGGTGTTTCCGGATGGACGAACTCGTAGCGTGCATTCAAATCATCCCTGATCCCGGGGCTCCAGATGACCAGGTCGAGCGCGCGGTGGTCTGCCAAATCACGGAAGTTCTCCTGCCTATCGACAATCGCATAGAAATTCCCGCCATACGCTACATCTACCGTGAGTTCACCCAGGGCCTCACATCGCGCGACCAGCCCTGACTTGAACAGGAACGACGGAACATTGGTCAGCCGGACTTCTTCGACGAACCGGCCCACCTGCTGGTATCGCGCAACAACAATCCCTGCGGGCGTGTCCAATCGGATTTCCCCGGGAGTTCTTGGTTGGACCAGGCCGTGCTCGATTGCAATCGTAACCGTACCGATCGTTCCGTGTCCGCACATGGGCAAGCACCCCGACGTCTCGATGAACAGGATCGCAACGTCGCAATCTTCCCGCGTCGGTGGATACAGGATCGAACCTGACATCTGATCGTGGCCACGGGGTTCGAACATCAGACCCGTTCGTATCCAGTCAAACTCGGAGAGGAAGTGGGCACGCTTCTCCAGCATGGTGGCACCGTCAAGATGCGGGGCACCTCCGGTGACGACGCGGACCGGATTCCCACAAGCGTGACCGTCAATGCACTGGAAGGTGTGATTTTTCATTCCTGGATCGCCTTCATGGTGACAGGCTGGCGTTCTGGTCTGTGCTGGGCGCATCGGCAACATGATTTGACCCGGCACGGGCAGAATTTGTCAATCGACGGAATCGACAAAACCGCAGTCAGGTTGCCCGGTCGCGGATCGGACATCAAGAAATTCCCGGTTTCAGGTGGAAGATCAATTTTCTTGACAGGAAAACCGACAGCGATCCAAACCATCTGTCGGGGCCGACTGCCTCATCGCGAGTCTGAATCGACATAAAAGCAAATCTCCGCTCGCGCCTGATTGTCTACTGATCTGCGGTCAATCTATTTCGGTCAGGGATCTTGATGCCACGAAACGTGTTCGAACATCTCGACCTCAATACCTGGAAGCAGGACGACGAACGGGCGCCGCACAAGCCGCTACTGGTTTTGTGGGCGATCGGTCGATGCTTGTGGGGCGACGCCCGACTGTTTGACGACCGCGTTGTTCATGACGAGTTGGGCTCCCTGTTGCAACGCTTTGGCCATCCTCGGCGAAAACCAAACCCGCATTACCCGTTCTGGAGACTGCAAAAGGACAATATCTGGGAGATCCCTGGGGTGGGACGGTTGACCGAGAATGGTTCCGGTGATGTTTCCCCCAGGGAACTCCGTGAATCGAATGTACGTGGAGGTCTGACCAGAGACCTCTTCGAGAGGTTTCGTCGTGACAGATCTGCCGCCCTGGAAACATGCCTAACTGGTCGAGGCCCATTTTCCGCCCACATTGCCGATTCCAGTCCTTGAAGCCACGCTCGGGCCACAGGTGCTCATGTCGGGTGATTCAAGCGCCCGGCACAACCAGGTCAATCCGGACCGGATGGTCGAATCCCTCCGGATCCGCAGGCATCGCGATCCTGAGTTTCGCGGAATTGTCCTCGAAGCATACGGCCACTGTTGTGCCGTCTGTGATCATTCGATCGAGTTTCCCGCTGGAACTGGCCCGCACTCGATGCTGCCCACATTCGGTGGCACAGTTGTCGAGGACCGGATGATATCCGGAACGGGCTATCGTTATGCGCGCTGCACCACGAATTGTTCGACCGCCGGGCCTTCACGATCGACGGGCGGACACGAGATTTCACAGTCATTGTGGCGAAGCAAATTCTTGAGATCGGGCGCTCTACCCGCTTGAACAGATTCCACGAACAACCCTTGGCCAGGATTTCTGGTTGTGCATCTCAACGTCCGGCGCGGGAGTCCCTCGAATGGCATAACCACAATGTATTCAAGAGCATCCTGTAGTGGATTCTCTATTCCATCACAGTACACGACTCACTGGATTTCGGGTAGTTTGACCGGTCGTTTCGGGATG
>JAPOVX010000058.1 GCA_026707935.1 Paracoccaceae bacterium | reverse complement strand
CATATGTAACCGCGTGATGCCGGAACAAGGAGAAATTCTCCTCGATCGATTACACGTCACGACAATGAAACGGAATTTTGCCAGTCGTCTTGAGGCTCAAACCCGGGTGGGTGTGCTTGTCCGGCAGCCATCCAAATCCCGGCCTTGCGGGCGGAATTCGCCAAGGAAGGGGAGGCGGTCATTCATCTGTGTCCGCGCAATTCGGAAGTGCGGCTTCGGGAGTGTGTGGGGCCTGGTCCCCAGTGGCCTCGCGGTCTGCTGACGTCCGCGAACACCCGGCAATGACCGGGCCCCATACATGTCATGAGGCGCAAAGCGTCGGCCAGGTCAGCCGTCGAAATCCACTTCCTCGACCAGCCTGAGCGCCATCGGGCGGAGCTTGGCGACATCGATCAGGTCAAGCGAATCGGCCTCGAAGCTTCCCCAGCTTTCCACGAGCTGGCTCAACGGGATTCCCGGGGACAGCGGGTACTCGTGATTGGTTTCGGCATAGATTCCCTGACCTTCGTCAGATGCCAGGAATTCCATCAACTTGACTGCATTTTCCCTGTTGGGCGCGGCTGCCGTCATTGCCATTCCCGAAAGGTTGACATGGGTGCCCCCTGATTCGAACGTCGGAAAAACGATCCTCACGCTGTTCGCCCAGGCGACCTGTTCCTCGTTCTTCAACATCAGGCCCATGTAGTAGGTGTTTCCGATCGAGATGTCGCATTCGCCGGCATGGATCGCTTTGACCTGGGCACGGTCATTCCCTTGGGGCTTACGGGCCAGGTTGGACTTAATCCCTTCAAGCCAGGCGCGCGCCGCATCTTCGCCGTCGTGAGCAATCAGAGCGGAGGTCAGCGCCAGGTTGTACGGATGGGTCCCGGTGCGGATGCAGATCCGGCCTTTCCAATTGTCGGAGGCGAGGTCTTCGTAGGTTGTGACCTCACCATCAGCAACGCGATCTTTCGATGCATAGACAATTCGCGCCCGCGCCGTCAGGCCAAACCAATGGTTGTCCGGATCCCTGAATTCGGACGGTATTGATTCGTTCAGGACAGCGGATTCCACCGCCTGGGTTACGCCCGCTTCGACGATCCCGTTCAGGCGCGAGATGTCCACGGTGAGAATGAGGTCGGCCGGCGAGCGGTCACCCTCGGCCTGGAGGCGCTCGATCATTCCCTTGTTCAGGAATGTAACATTGACATCAATTCCGGTATCTTCCGTGAATCGTGCGAACAACGGCTCGACGAGGGGTGGCTGCCGGTATGAGTAAACATTGATTTCGTCGCCTGCTGTCGGACCTGCGAAGGTAACGACCGCAAGACCCACTGCCCACAGGGCGGGGTTCATTAACCGTGTTTTCATCTGGATTCTCCTATTCTGCTTGGTTTTGCCGGCTGCACGTGGCGGCATCGAATGCGCATGTCTGCAGCCAGCGGACACAAGCCTAATATCTTACTAATTTAGTCAGGTAAAGTGGTCTTTTCGGTCTATTCCTCCAATTTGGCTTCATCCCAGGCGGCGTCGAGTTCTTCGAGACTCGCCTTTTCCAGTGATCGTCCGGACCTTGCGATCTTCGATTCAACCGACCCGAACCTGCGGACGAATTTCGAATTGGCCGACCTGAGAGCCGATTCAGGATCTATTCCGAGATGACGGGCCAACCCGACGAGCGAGAACAGCAGGTCCCCGAATTCTTCCGCTGCATGTTCTGGCGTCCCCCGTGCGTCGGCAAGTTCCGCGGCCTCTTCGGACAGTTTTCCGAGCACGTGCGAGGCGTCGGGCCAGTCAAATCCGACGCGTGATGCCCGGTCCTGGAGCTTCGCCGCGCGCGTCAGCGCCGGCAGCCCAACTGCAATTCCCGAAAGCACCGAGCCGCCGCCCGTTTCGCTCGATGCCCTCTCCCCGGCCTTGGCGTTTTCCCAGTCGCGGACCTGGTCGTCAGCGGTCTTGTCGCGGTTCTCTGTGCCGAAAACATGCGGGTGCCGGCGGATCATCTTTTCGCAGACCGAAAGTACAACTTCCCTGAAGGTGAAATGGCCCAATTCCGCCGCGATCCTGGAATGGTAGACCACCTGCAGCAACAGGTCACCGAGTTCGCCCTCCAGTTCGGAGATGTCCCCGCGTTCGATGGCGTCGGCAACTTCATAGGCTTCTTCGATCGTGTACGGCGCGATCGATTGAAACGTCTGTTCGATATCCCACGGGCAGCCTGACTCCGGATCTCTCAATCGGGCCATGATTTCAAGGAGCCGGCCCACTTGTCCGGATTCTTCACGGTAATCGCGCGCGCTTGCGTCGAGGGCCTCGTAGGCGGTCTTGTCGGGGCCGGTGTCCGGTTCGGGCATCACGCCGCCTTTCCATCCGGGATTGTCCCAAGAGTCATACCGATTGCCGAATCGCCCAGATCAAGTGCAGGTGCCGGAACTGCCGGTTGACTTGCCAAGACGCGA
This sequence comes from Paracoccaceae bacterium, assembly GCA_026707935.1. Taxonomy (GTDB): domain Bacteria; phylum Pseudomonadota; class Alphaproteobacteria; order Rhodobacterales; family Rhodobacteraceae; genus JAPPHA01. Next base: position 415 of record JAPOVX010000058.1, on the reverse strand, counting down.
GACCGAACATTTCCATATTCCCTCGCGGAACCAGCGTCCCAATCACCGGGTACGAACGTAGAGCGTTTCCAGGCCGTGAAAATGGTAACTGTCGGCGTAGGCCGGAGATCCGGACAGTTTCAGATTCGGGTGCCGTCCGAACAAGGCCTGGAGCGCGGCCGCCAGTTCCACGCGGGCCAGTTGCGCGCCGAGACAGAAATGGACACCGGCTCCGAACGACAGGTGCCTGTTTCGGCGGCGTTCGGGTCGAAACAGGTCCGCATCGGTCCCGAACGCGGCCGGGTCGCGATTGGCAGAGGCAAGGAGAAGCGCGACCCGGTTTCCGCTGCGGAACCTTTTTCCGAGAAAGAGCATGTCTTCCTTGGCGTATCGGTCGAACAGGTGCAGGGGAGGGTCATATCGAAGGATTTCCTCG
>JAPOVX010000073.1 GCA_026707935.1 Paracoccaceae bacterium | reverse complement strand
TCGCTGAGAAGGAAAAAGCGGGTCCCGGTGCTCCGTTCCCCCTTGATCTCCCGTGTCGCGGTGAGCTTCCCGACGGCCTGCAGGCCGGGCCAGTGATGCAGGTCCACCAGCGTGTCGATGTCGTGGCAGACGGTGGCCTCGCGAGTCTCGATGCGCCCGTGACCCTTGTCCACGTCATTGGAACGAAGCATCCTTTCCGCGTTCTCCGGGTCCGCCGTGTGGGGCCGGACATTGTCGTGAAGCGTCTCCTGGTTGCCCTTGAGCGCCAGGACGCAGCCGGTTCCTCCAGCGTGATCTGTAGTTGCGATCTCCGGTGCAGCTGCGAAAGTGTTGCACTTGCGATTCCGTCTGTACCTGCAACGCACAAGGCGGCGGGGGCGGCGGCGGACATTACTGGTATCCGAACTAGTCGCGGCGTACACCGGGCCGAACAGCCAACTGCTCGATCGAAATAGCGTCGGTTCGGTCTGCCGTGCTCGCGGTATGCGCGAGCTTGCCGCATTCGACCTCTACGTCAGTTCGATGCGTCGTCTACAAATGCTGCGGAGGAATCGTTATTTTCAGTAGATACGAAATTGCCAATGACTCTGGTCGGAGATCGGAACCGAACTTGCTGACGGTAGCGATCGGTCGGCCGTCACGTGCCGCTACGCGCGTCGTGACCGGTGAACATTGGGATTCTCGAGGCTAAACGTTCGCTTGCGGTAGCGAAAAACCAGTGTAATTGACGCTCTTGAGTTCGGTGTATTCGTGTAGGCCGCCGATGCCCAATTCTCGGCCGACCCCGGAACAACCGAATCCGCCGCGGGAAACTGCGGGATGTTCGGCCAATAAGCCTTCGCCGGTGGACGTTGCATAAACGGCGCCGGCACGGATGCGGTTAGCCACGCGTCGCGCCTTGGCCGGATCGGACGACATCACTGTCGAGGCCAAACCGAAAGCGGTGGAGTTCGCCTCCAAAACCGCTTCGGCCTCAGTGGAAAACGAGCGCACCGAAAGCACTGGTCCAAAAACCTCTTTCTGCCAGACGTCCGAGTCGCGCGGCACATCCGTCAGTACGGTCGGCTGGATGAAGTACCCCTCGGCATTGTCGACCGCACGCGGATCGGGGGAACCACCGCCGGTGAGCACTTCGATCCCCGACGCTTTGGCGTCATCGAGAAAGCCGAGGACCTTCTGGTACTGGGACTCGCATACCACGGGCTGCACGACATCAGTCATGCCGGCCTCCCAAGCACGGTCGCCACGGTCTTTTTCAGTAATTGGATCAGTCGCAAAGGGAAGTCTCTCCAACTCTGTCTTCATCTTCTCGAGCAACGGCGCTTTGATGTCTTCGTGCACCACGAGTCGCGTGTGCGCGGTGCAGATTTGGCCGCCGTTGGTCAAGAAGCCCTTCATGGTCGTTTCGACCGCGAGATCGAGATCAGCGTCATCGAATACCACCAGCGCTGACTTGCCGCCGAGTTCCAGAGCGCATTGCGACAATTTAGGTGCGCAAGCTTCCATGATCTTGCTGCCGGTTAGCGATGAGCCGGTGAACGAGATCATCGACACCCACGGCGAGGCGGCTAGCGCCGCGCCAGCGTCTCGGTCGCCGGTGATGAGATTGAACACGCCCGGTGGAACGCCTGCGTCCCGCGCAAGTTTGGCGATGAACATACACGATAGGCCGGCAATTTCTGAGGGTTTCAGAATCGCGCAATTGCCGGCGACCAGCGCCGGCGCCACCTTGCGAAAGGCGACGTTGAGCGGGTAGTTCCAGGCGGAAATCAGACCGACTACGCCGATCGGATCTCGTCTGTAGACGACGTCCCATTCCTCGGGCGGCACGCCGCCCTCACCACCGCCGGAGTTCACCGGCATGTCTTGCGCCTGGTCGAGCACGGCACCGAGTGAGCACCAGTACTTACCCTCGCCAGCCGCGCCGCTGATGGCCATTACAGCTTGTCGAAAAGGCTTGCCGACGTCGGCGGCTTCGATCTCGGCGAGCATCTCGACATGGTCTTCAATCCCTTGCGCCATCGTGGCAACGATCTTGGCGCGCTCGGCGGCCGCCATGTTCGCCCAGGTGCCTTCCGCCCAGGCCGACTCGGCGGCGGCGACGGCAGCCTGCACGTCGTTCGCCTTGCCGCGTGGGAGTTCATGCACGACTTCGCCTGTCGCGGGGTAATAAGTGGCAAACTTTTTGCCGTCCAAAGGATCAACGAATTCCCCGCCAATAAAGAGCTTGTTGAAACACTCGGCGGTCAGGTGCGTTTGCACCTTGGCTAAAGATTCGTTGGTGCTCGATTCCATTTCTCCAACCCACTTGTGGCTATAGGGGGAATTGTGCGACGCGGCTTGCCTGGTTTGCGGATCATCGGAAGCTCGATTTCCCACGTACATGGGTAGACTGTGAGTGCGGATTGTTCGGGCACCGAAGGAGCGTCGCTGCTTTGTTTGTTTACTCCGTGGGCACGGCGAGATCAAGGCCGCTAGGTCGCCTTCCCAGGGCTATCGCGTTTGGACTTTTCCGGTTTCAGCGTCCCTTGCGAGGCTTGATGCGAAGCTGACGAGTTTCAGAAGGAAATCGTTGTCCCGGCCGGCCCTCTTCAGCTTGCCGCGTATCGATTGCTTCCCGGCTGTTGGCGTGACCCGCGCCAGGATCAGCGCCAGTTTCCGCATCAGCGCCAGGTTCTCGGGACCGTTGTCCTTCCGGTTGGGCAGGCTGTCCTCTCCCATGGTCACGTCCAGGACCCAGTGGAGGGAGTTTTCCACGGCCCAATGCGCGCGCGCCGTCCTGGGGAACCGCTCCGGATCGAGCCTTTCGCTGAGAAGGAAAAAGCGGGTCCCGGTGCTCCGTTCCCCCTTGATCTCCCGTG
>JAPOVX010000302.1 GCA_026707935.1 Paracoccaceae bacterium | reverse complement strand
ATCCCGAAACGACCGGTCAAACTACCCGAAATCCAGTGAGTCGTGTACTGTGGTCATTCTGTATAGCGCAATTCCCTTTTCGATCCGTAGTCCGGATGGCCGCTTCTACGCGCGGCCTATCTTCGAGGAAAACAGTGTAAATGTATACACCACGGACCCTTTTTATGAGGATTACGCCGATTTCAATCACAGCGAAGGGTGGGCCCACGGGACGTACCACCGGGCAGATCCAAGTGAATTCAGCCCCGATAGCGGCACCCTGGTGACCGTCTCGACGGATGGCACGGCGGGACTCTGGGACCTGGCCAACCGGCGTGGATTGCATGTCCTGGTGGGTCACGGTGGACCCGTACATGACGCTGCTTTCAAGTCCGAAGGCCGGATGGTATTGACCGCCTCTGAGGATGCGGTGCGCCTCTGGGACGTTGCAACTGGCCGGGAACATGCGCTGTTTGCCGCTTTCACTGACGGTTCGTGGATTGTTCTGACCCCTGAGGGTTTTTTCAACGCCTCTGACGACGGTGCCAAACATTTCCACTTCTCGAAAGGTCTCCAAACCCTTTCTGCCGAACAATTTCATGATGCGCTGTTCCGTCCGGACCTTGTACGGGAGGCCCTGGCGGGCGACCCTGACGGTAAGGTCTCGACCGCCGCCGCGCATCTCGACCTCGAAAAGGCGGCGGTGCCGCGTCTGCCATGAGCCTGCAGCCGGTCCTTGCATCCGTTTCGTCGTCGTTCTCGGCGCACGTGCGGATGCGTGTGGATGAATTGGGATGACCGCCGGTTGGGCGGGCAATGTCTGGAAAGGAATTGTCATGATCACCCCGGTACGAATGAAAACGGTCGTGAAAGCCTTGCTGGTTGGCGCGGCCGCTCTTGTGCCGATCACGGCGGAAGCCGCCGAAACGCCGACTTGGCAGGTAGCTCTGAATACTGGTCATACGGATCGTGTCACCAGTGCCGCCTTCAGCCCCGACGGCCGCAAAATTGCGACCGGGTCGGAAGACGGTAACGTCAGGCTATGGGACACCGACAGCGGACTCGCGCTGGACACTTTATTTCATTCTGGTTCGGTATTCGATTTGGCGTTCAGCCCCGATGGCCGGACTATCGTGACCGGGTCGGAATTCGGCACGGCCCGGCTATGGGATACCAACAGCGGACGCGTGTTGCATGAGCTCGAACCCGAGGTTGGCTACTCCTCCTATCCTGATGTCTTTGCCGTCGCGTTCAGCCCCGACGGCCGGACTATCGCAATTGGTGGCGAAGATGGTCCCAAGCCCTGGGATTGGGGCCTCCTCCAGCTCTGGGATGCGAAGAGCGGCACCATGGTTCGGGACCTCGAACAGGAATATAGCGATGAGGCCGATGACGTGCGTGAAGAGTTTAGAAACACGTTGTTGAAATCTGCCCTGGGATGGTTCTACAGCGTCGCGTTCAGCCCCGACGGCCGAATGGTTGCGACCATGGCAGAAGAAGGGGTGGGCCTGTGGAGTGCAGACAGCGGCCGCTGGCTGCGAGTGATTGACGATGAGGACTTGGCATTGGACCAGGACCAATGGCTTAAAAGCGACTCCCTGGCCTTCAGCCCCGATAGCCGGACCATCGCAACCGGGGCGGATGACGGGACGGTTCGCCTGTCGGACGTGCAGAGTGGCCGTACGATAGACGAACTCCTTGGTCACGAGGCAGCGGTCAGCGCAGTGACCTTCAGCCCCGATGGCCGGTACATTGTAACCGGGGCGGATGATGGGACGGCGTTTCTGTGGGATGCGGACAGCGGCCGCAGGCTGCGAGAATTGGGAGGCGGAAACAGCCGGATCCACGCTGGTGCGTTTGGTTCCGAAGACGGCCAGTTGTTCGCGACAGGGCTGGGGGACGGGACGGCGCAATTATGGGACGTTCTTATTGGCCGCCGACAGGGATTGATTGAAGCACATGCCGGTGCTGTCAGAAGCGTCGCGCTCAGCCGCGACGAACGGATGATCCTGACAGGATCGGAAGACGGGATCGCACGGCTGTGGGACGTAGGCACGGGGCGCCGGTTGCATGAGATGGCTGGGCTCGGGACGGTTCGCGCCGTTGCGTTCAGTCCCGACGGGCGGATCATGGCAACCGGGTCGCAGGACGGCGGGGTGGCTCTATGGGATACGGACGGCGGCCACCATCTTCGCCAACTCCAGATTCCGCACCCGTGGGATGGAATCGGAATTCATTACTATGAAGTCGAGGAAATCACATTCAACCCCAACGGTAAAACCATTGAAGTCGTTGCGACAACTTACGATGGTCAGGCCTGGATTCCTAGTGAACGTTTGTATTTGTTTGATGTAGCCAGCGGCAATCTGGAATGCGTTCACCCCCTTTATCTTGAAGACGACCTGCTTGATGCCGAGGGGAACCAATGCGACCGCGGCGCCGGAGACGTTGCTATCGGCCTTGAAGGCAGGATTTCCGCACATTTGTCGGCTGATGGGTCGGTTCGTCTCCGGAATGAGACCGCGGGACGTGGTTCGGCGGAGCTTGTTTCTTTCGCTGACGGTTCGTGGATTGTTCTGACGCCTGAGGGTTTTTTCAACGCCTCGGAGGACGGTGCCAGGCATCTCCACCTGGTTCGCGGGTCGGAGGTGTTGTCGGTTGACCAGGTCTACGACGCGCTGTTCCGTCCGGACCTGGTGCGCGAGGCCATGGCCGGCGACCCCGACGGCAAGGTCGCGGAGGCGGCGGCCCGGCTCGACCTCGACAAGGTGCTGGCCTCGGGCCTGCCGCCGCGGGTTATTGAAGTTCGCTCGTTGGACGGGGCTGCTGTCGACGGTGATGTGGTCGAAGTCTCGGCGGAGATCGAGGACCGCGGCGGCGGCG
>JAPOVX010000245.1 GCA_026707935.1 Paracoccaceae bacterium | reverse complement strand
CAATTTTGAACGCGAATCACCCCAAAAGTGGGTCAATTTTGAACGCGATTCCACAGCATGCGATTGTCCAAGCATGTCCTGATCGTTGCTCCTGGCCTTACGATGCAGAACCGCCTCGTCGTTCGGGAGCCATCCCACCCCGAGAACGACTACGAGGCATTCCGCGCTGTTCCGCCTACCCTGCTCGACGAACTGCGCCGCGGGAACGTCAAAAGCCTATTGTCCTATGCCTCGGCAAGCCAGAATCCCGGGGCTTGTTCCGACCGTTCGACCAATTTTCAGGAGTGGGGGGTCTTATACTCGTTTCAAATCCCGCCGATCCTCCAAAATGCCTGCGGCACGCGCACGATCATGCGGAGCAAGGTCGGTGGCAGTGGACGGGAGATGTTGGTCTGCGGATCGTTTCGGACGGATTGGAGCGATATAGACCGGACTGATCCGGGCACGGATCATTTCGCGAGAACTCGGTCCAGTACATCGCTGCAGCGTGCGCACGTTCCCGGGTGGCGATGGCTGCCGACGTCGGGAAGGATTTTCCAGCAACGTTCACATTTGAGTCCGGACGACTTCTGCACGATCACCTCAACGCGAGGTTCGTCATCGAGGCCAAACGTTGCTGCCGGCGGTGGAGCGTCGGTAACCGTAATTGCCGATGTGATGCAGATCTCGGCAAGATCGACCTCCCGGAGCAAGGCAAAAACGTTTGGGTCGTGCACATGGACAACGGGTGCGGCTTCCAACGATGATCCAAGTGTCTTCGCTTGCCGTTCGACTTCGATCGCCCCGGTGATGACGCGGCGAACACTACGGATATCCTTCCATCGACGTGCGAGTTCCTTGTCCCGCCAGCTTCGAGGCGTCTCGGGATAGTCCTGCAAATGAACCGATTGATCGCTCCCGGGATACCTGTGCAGCCAGATCTCCTCCATCGTGAAACACAGCATGGGGGCAAGCCAGCACGACAGCCGATGCAAAACCAGGTCCAGGACCGTCCGCGTTGAGCGTGCTTCGACGTCATCGCGGTGGTCGCAATAGAGAACGTCCTTGCGAATATCGAAGTAAAAACTCGACAAGTCGACGGTGCAGAACTGGAACAGGCCCTGGAGAACCGACTGGAAGTCGTAATCCCGGTATCCGTCCCGCACCAGGGAGTCGAGTTCGGCGAGCCGGTTCAGCACCCAGCGTTCCAGTTCCGGCATCTTGTCAACGGGCACGGCATCATCGGCGGAATAACCGTCCAGGTTGCCGAGAATGAACCGAAAACTGTTGCGCAACCGCCGGTAGCTGTCGGCCGCATTCCTGAGGATTTCGGGTCCAATTCTGAGATCGACTGCGTAATCGGACTGGGCGACCCAAAGGCGCAGAATGTCCGCGCCGTACTGCCGAACGACATTCTCCGGAGCCACGGTATTCCCGAGCGATTTCGACATTTTCATGCCGTTCTCATCAAGCGTGAAGCCGTGGGTGAGAACCCCGCGGTAAGGCGCGCGGCCAGTTGTTCCGCAGGCCTGCAGCATTGATGAATGAAACCAGCCCCGATGCTGGTCCGTTCCTTCCAGGTACAGGTCGGCAATCCCGTCAGGGCTGCCGTCTTCGCGATCCCGCAGCGCAAAAGCGTGGGTCGAGCCGGAATCGAACCAGACGTCAAGAATGTCGAATACCTGTTCCCACTCCGCAGGATCATGGTCCTCTCCGAGGAATCGTTCACGTGCACCTTCGCGAAACCAGACATCGGCACCGTCTTCCCTGAACGCCCGGGCTATGCGTTCGTTCACGCGCGCGTCCCTCAGGATGTAGTTCGGGTCCGAAGGATTCCCTCCTTTCCGCGTGAAGCAGGTCAAGGGGACTCCCCAGACACGCTGACGCGACAACACCCAGTCCGGACGGGACTCGATCATCGAATGGAGGCGGTTTCGCCCGGACAGGGGTGTCCACGTCACAAGGCTGTCGATCGAGTTCAACGCCCGTTCCCTGATGGTTTTTCCATAGGTGTTGTCACCGCCGACCGGGTGATCGATCGAAACGAACCATTGCGGCGTGTTCCTGAAGATGACCGGAGCCTTCGAGCGCCATGAGTGGGGATAATTGTGCGTCAGGCGGCCCCGGGCGAACATGGCGCCCGCGGCGGCGAGTTGATCGATCACGTCCCGGTTGGCTTTTCCTTCCTTTCCACGGGAATCGAACACGCGGACACCTGCGAAGACCGGAACATGGGGCAGGAACTCGCTCTCCTCGCCAACGTTGTGAGTCATCCTGTCAGCCCATCCACGCCGCGCAAATGCCTCGTAGTCATCAGCGCCGTGCGACGGGGCCGTATGGACGAATCCGGTTCCCGCATCATCGGAGACGTATCCCTCCTCGATCATCGGTACTTCATGATCCCAGAAGCCGTGCAGATCATGGAAAGGGTGCCTGCACGAAAGCTCCGCCAGTTCGTTCGGGCCGGCATCGCGAAGGCGATTCCAGTCCGTTACACGTCCCTTCGTGAGCACTTCCTCCGCGAGGGAATCGGCGATGAGCAGCCGTTCACCCTGCGTTGCCCAGCACTCACCCTCGGTGGCAGTGACTTCATAGATCCCGTACGAAACGCGGGAACTGAATGCGACGGCCTTGTTCGAGGGGATCGTCCAGGGCGTTGTCGTCCAGATCAGGACCGAGGCGCCGTCCAGGTCTCCGGGCGCGTCCCTCAAGCGAAATCTCACCCAGATTTCGGAGCTGGTCCTGTCCCTGTATTCGATTTCGGCTTCCGCCAAGGCAGTTTTTTCCACCGGAGACCACATGACGGGTTTCGAGCCCCGGTACAGCGATCCGTTCATGACGAAGTTCATGAATTCCTCGGCAATCACCGCTTCCGCCTCGAAATCCATGGTGAGATAGGGATCATCCCATTTGCCCGTCACGCCGAGGCGCTGGAATTCCGTACGCTGGATGTCGATCCACTTCTCGGCGAACTTTCGGCACTCCTCCCTGAGTTCGACGATCGGGACATCGCTCCGCCGACGGCCGCTCGAGCGGTACTGTTCCTCGATCTTCCATTCGATCGGCAATCCGTGACAATCCCAACCGGGAACATACCGGCTGTCCTTTCCCATCATCTGTTGGGAACGGACGATCATGTCCTTGAGAATCTTGTTGAGCGCATGCCCGATGTGCAGATGTCCGTTCGCGTAGGGCGGACCATCGTGCAGGATGAAGGATTCGCGTTCCTCGTCGGTTCCAGAGGCGGCATTCGCCTTTTCGCGAAGCTGCTCATAAATCCCGAGCCGTGCCCATCTCTCCAGCAATACGGGTTCCCTCTTTGGCAAGCCCGCCCGCATTGCAAATCCCGTTTTCGGCAGGACCAGCGTATGACGATAGTCAGGCATTACCGAGTCGACGGAATCCACGTGTTCGTCGGCGTGATTGGATGAATTGGTCATGGGAATTTTTTTCGGATTACTGCTTCAATTTTGCGGGAGGGCGACTGCCAGGTGATTTCAGACCCGAATTCTCCTGGCCTGATCACGCGCGATTCATGGGCTTTCCGACCAAGTTCCGCCGCCGTCGGGCGGTCGGCGGCTTATACATGTGCCGTGAATTTCCGTAAACCCTTGGCAATTCGAACTTCAGCGCCGAAACGCCGTGAATCCCAACCGCCTGGCAGCAATTCTGCAACGGCAGATGGCTGCGAGGCGAATCCTCTGGTCCCGAGGTGCATTCCTCGCAGGGACATCGAGCCCAGGCTGGGTGACTCCGGCAGGACGAGCCGGGAAAACCAGGCCGTCCCGCATTCACCATGCCGCCTCCTGCAGCCAGTCGTCTCCAGCCCCGTCATGTCCGCCGACGGAGCCCGAGTGTCAGGGGATTCAGGTCAACTCCGTCACGGCTGCAACCGGCACGCCAGGGAATTCCACACCGTTGGTCTTGGCAAGGTCTGAATTCGTGATTAACGCTCATGGAAATGCCACGATTTGCCCTCAAGATCGAGTATCTCGGCAAGCCATTCTCCGGATGGCAAAACCAACGCGGCCAGTTGACCGTCCAGCAGGTTGTCGAAGACGCCGTCCGGGAACTTGATCCCGCGTGCATTGGCGTTCACGGGGCCGGCAGAACGGATGCCGGAGTGCATGCGCTTGGCCAGGTCGCGCACTGTGACCTCGCAAGGGACTGGGACGCCTTTCGGCTTTCGGAGGCGTTGAACTATCACCTGAGACCGCATCCGGTTGCGATTCTTGGCGCCGCCAGAGTGCCGGATTCGTTTCATGCGCGGTTTTCCGCGATCGGACGGTGTTATGTCTACCGGATCGTTTCACGAAGGTCGCCACTGACGATACGGCGAAACCGCGCCTGGCACATACGCCACGAACTCGACCTGGAAGCCATGCGGCAGGGCGCCGCCCAATTGCTCGGACTCCATGACTTCACGACGTTTCGCTCGGCGGCCTGCCAGGCGCGATCGCCGGTTCGCACCCTCGACGCACTCGATGTACGCCTCGAGCAGACCAATCATCAGACGGAATATGTCCTTGTCGCAACCGCGCAGAGCTTTTTGCACCGCCAGGTAAGGAGTATTGTCGGAACGCTAGAGCGCGTTGGATCAGGCGCATGGACTCCTGACCAGGTCGGCGAAGCGCTGCAGGCACGAACCCGGAACGCGTGCGGGCCGGTTGCCCCGGCTCACGGGCTGTATCTGTCCGACGTCCGTTATAGCCAGGATTTTTTTGGGAATGTACGGTCCTCCGATTGCATCGAAGAACCTGGTGCTGCCGGAGAAATCTGAACTCTCGACGTCTCCTTTACCACGACAATTCAACACCATTCATTCGCGTTTCATTCGCGATTTACCCCGCTTTTTGCTCCCGCTCTAACGCCTGCCAAATGGCTGAAACTGTCACTGTACAGAATCGTCACCGGTTCCTCTCGATGATCTCGGCCGCGTCGCGAAAGTAGTCAGGGCTGTGATGGGCACAGGTCCGTTCCAGGACATCCATTGAAACTCCCAAAAATCCGGGAGCAATCCAACGATCCATACCTCTCGGCATCGCCCATGTTATCGCCGTGTGGCGCTTATTCCGGATTCGGAATAGGCGCCATCTCCTTGCCATCGATGCCGAGATGGACCTTCGTCGTCCGTCCGCCGCGTCTCGACCCGATCCGGGGAGGCCCACCGTCGCGACACGCTCCGGCACCGTGCCTGTGAACGCGTACCGACGAGGAATCCACCATGCGCAGGCGAACCGAAGCGGCCGAGCCGTCGTTGCTCCCGCCGTCATCGCCCGCAAGCCTTTGAAGTTCCTCCATAATCGACGCCCAGATGCCGTTCTTGCTCCACCGGTTGTCACGGTTGTCGCAGGTCGTGTACCCGCCGTAACGCTCCGGGAGGTCACGCCACGGTGTGCCGGTGCGCAGGACGAAGAAGATCCTGTTCATCACCCTTCGGTCATGCACCCGTTCCGGGCCCTGGTGCTTGTGAGGAAGGACCGAGTGGAGAGTTTCCCACTCCGCCTCGCTCAGGTCGTGCCGGTCACCGCTCATGCCTCAGACTCCCTGTGGATCGTTTTCGGCAAAAATGACAGATGACGCCAACAGGATCAGTTATTTGGGTACAAGCCCTAGTACAGGAATTGAATCTGGCGTCGCTCAGCAGAGCTTCGACCCTTCAGGAACGGAGAAATGGATTTGCCTTCAAGAAAAACTTGTCCGGATGCTGGCGCCAGTAGGCCGCTGGCAACCGTGGCAACGGTGGTCTTCCCAACTCCCGATTCACCCACGTCCGCTACGGTGCGACCCATGTGGAAGCGGGTGCTGGGATTGTCGACAGCAACTGACTACCCGAATCCGACTTGTACCTTGACGATGACCCTTACCGGCGTTTCCCGAGCAGTTGGGGATGGCGTGGCGGGCGACCGACATTTCCGCACCGACTATAGCGTCTCGGTATACTTCTCCCGCGGAGCAGAGAGCATCTGCCGCGTATCAGCTTGCTCGAAAATTTGGCCATGGCGCAGAAAAGTCACCGGATCGGCCGTTTGCGCCACCACTGCAAGGTCATGCGAAATGTAGATTGCAGCGGTGTTGTATCTCGCCACGATGTCTCTGATTGCGCTCAGCTCTTTGATCTGGACTGTGACATCAAGCGTCGTGGTCGGTTCATCAAGGACGATCAGCTTTGTCTGGCAGGACATAGCCATCGCGGTCATGGCACGCTGCAATTGGCCGCCCAGGACTTGATACAGGACAATTCCCTGTTTTCCGCACCTCCCGCTTAGCCCGTGTCGCCGAGGTTCGGCGAGCTTCTCATGCGAAGGCGCGCCTCGAAATCCAGGCGAACGTGGCGAGGAATTCGAGGATTGGCTCGATGTCTGTTTGCCATGCGTGTGCCGCTTATAGTGCGCTACGCGTTTGCACTTGCAGGTTCGTGAACCGGAATCGGGCTCGTTGTCAGTTGCTATTCCGTTGGTTCCTGATCGATGATTGCGACCATGACCGATCCCGGAAACAAATCGTGCTCGACCGTCAGCTTGGCGAGATCACCATCGGGTGCCAGTTCCACGACCAGAGGTCCGCACTCTCGCGGGGCGCACCCAAGGTCATTATTCAACGCAGTTGTAGGACCCGGTTCCGGGACCACCTACAAGGCGTCCGTATGGATCCAAGTCGGAACCACACGGGGACGGGGGCGTTTCGGCACAAGAGAGGGTTTCGGGAAACCGAAAAAAGGCCTTCGGGCTCTGTCCGCTCAGAAACGACCGGAAAAGAACTCTCGATCTGTGAAATACAGCACGGCCATCAAACCACCGCCGAACGGTTACTGGTGCGGCGGAGGGGGAATACGAAGACCGGTTCGGGGATGCCTGCGCAATCGGTCTCGAAGAGGAAGATGTCACCCTCGCTGTCGCCGGCTTCATCTCCCGCATCGATCGAGGCGGATGTCACGAGCAGATGGGAAAGGTCGTGGCCGCCGAATGTGCAGGACGTGATGTTCCGGGCCGGAAGGCAGATACGATCCCGGATCACGCCGTCCGGTCCATACACGGTGATCCGGCTTCCCTGCCAATGGGCACTGAAGACACGTCCCGAGGAGTCAACCGTCAATCCGTCCGGCAGCCCGTCTGAATCGGGGATAATCGCGAACCGGGAGCGCGATACCGGCAGGCCAGCGTCATCGAGTTCATATTGCAGGATCCTCCGTCCGGCCGAATCGGCGAAGTACGCCTTTCGACCACCAGGAGAAAACGCGGGCCCGTTCGAGATGACGAATCCCCGGTCGACCACGTCGACTGGTGTTCCGGCAATTCGATAGAGGCTTCCGGTCGGTTCAATCTCGTCGACGTCGGACGTACCCAACCAGAAAGAACCGTCAGGGGCGACCTTCCCGTCGTTGAAACAGGTATTGTCTTCGGGCACGAGCGGCGCAACTACAGCTGCAGAAGTGCCGTTAAACGGATCGAGCCGGACGAATTTCGTCGCCGTGACGAGCAGAACATGACCCTCTGCGAGGCGCACGAGGCAGGCGAGATTCTCGCTGAACCCGTCTGCGACAACCGCGTTCTCCCGCCGATGCGGGTCAAAACGGTGAACCTTGCGCCCGAGCAGATCGAGCCAGAGGAAGACACCGGAATCCGGGAGCCAGATCGGGGATTCCCCGAGAATCGCTCCTACCGAAACATGGTCGATCAATGCGGTGCGCATTTCCTCTCCGGCAACCCGGGCGTGTGCAATAACCTTTACATACCGTATACGAAATAATAGTATACGAATATGCAGAATGCAGTCAACGTGCGCGCAAGAATCGAGCCGGTCCGGAAGAGGCTGATAACCGAACAGATCATCGAACGCCTCGTTCCCGCCATTGCGACCGGTTCGTTCCCGCCCGGATACCGGCTGGTCGAGGATGAACTTGCTTCCGAACTCGGCGTGAGCCGGGTACCGGTTCGCGAGGCGATCCGCGAGTTGTCGCTTCAGGGAATCCTTTGTTCGGCACCGGGACGCGGCTGGCGAATCGCGCCGTTCGACGATCGGCAGATCCGGGAAGTGTGCAGCATCCGCATAGCCCTCGAAACCATGCTGTTCGCCGATGCAATTCCGAAATTCCGGTCCGATCCCGCGAATTTCGCAAAACTCGACTCGGAACTTGAGTCAATGCGCAGGGCGGCGCTGACTTCAGATGTCGAGGGGCTTAGCCTTGCGGACATCAACTTTCATCGCGCCGCGGTCACGTTGTCCGGGAACGCGCTCGGAATTCGTATCTGGGAAGGAATATCGCGCCAGGTCATGATCATTTTCGGGCTCGAGATTCATCGCGACCCGGATTTCGCCGCCGTTGTCGCACAGCACGAATGCCTGCGCAGTTTCCTTGCCGAGGGCGATCCCTCCCGGCTCGGACCGGTTTTGCAGGAACACGTCACCTCCCGGATGTGTGCCAGAGGACACACTCCGGACACCGACGAGAAACCAGAAAAATAGGAGAAGAAAGATGCTTCGATCTCGTGGATTTTGCGTGGCCATCGCCACCGCCCTGTTTGCAACAGGTCCCTCGATGGGTCAGGAAGTTCGGTTGTTCAGCTTCGAAGGCTATGCCGAACCGCAGTGGGTCGAACCCTTCGAGGCCGAGACGGGCTGCAAGGTCAGCGTGGCCTACACCGGTTCGGTGGACGAGATGTTCGCCAGGATGGTCGGCAGCGACGGCGCCGATTTCGACCTGGTCTCGATCGATACCTCGATCATCCAGCGATACCTGGACAATGGCCTGATCATACCGTTTGACATGTCCATGGTCCCGAATACAGCCAACCTCCTGCCATCGTTCAGCGCAGTATCCGAGGTCATGAGCGGAGGCGAGACTTACGGCGTACCGATGGCCTGGGGATCGCTCGGGCTGATCTATGACAAGGAAGCGTTTCCGGATGGCGTCGATAGCTGGGAAGCCCTTTGGGATCCGGCGAATGGAGGACGCGTGCTCGCCCTCGATGACGCCAACAATAACGTTACGAACGCCGCGATTATCCTTGGTCTCGAAGATCCGTTCAACCTCGACGATGCAGACTTCGATGCGGTCAAGCAAAAGCTCATCGAACAGAAACAGTACCTGATCAGCTACTACGCCGGCTTCGAGGAAGGCGTGAACATCTGGGATTCGAGCGAGGCGAGCCTGATGTTCTCGATGGGTGAATTCCAGGCTGTCGAACTCGCGAACCGCGGCTACGACGTGGTTTACTCCATTCCGAAGGAAGGCGGGATCGGCTGGCTGGACACCTGGGCCCTGTCCAAGGGCGTGCAGGACGCTGACTGTGTGCACAAGTGGGTCAACCATTACCTGAACGGGCACACCGGGCCGACCATGACGGATCTCAAGGGTTACGGTAACACGACCGACGAAAGCCCCGGGCTTGACTATTCCGACAAGCTGGTCTGGCTTCGACCCGTCGAGAATTTCGACCGTCGGGTACAGGTCTGGAACGAAGTCAAGGCAGCACAGTAACGACAAGCCGGCAGGGCATCCGCAGATGCCCTGCCAACCGATTGGGGTTCCGGAAACGTCCGTATGCGGATATGATTTCGGCCGGTTTCCCAACGACGGGGCAGGCATGTGAAGATTTCCGATGTCACCTGTCATGTCCTGGTCGCCGACGATTTCGACCCGGGCCTGACATCTTCGGCACAAGACAGTCTCTTGGTCGTGGTCACGACCGACGACGGCGTACAGGGCTATGGAGAGAGCGATCTCAATCCATGGATCGGAAGGACCTGCATCGAGGCACCGGGCACGCACACGATGGGCCTCGGTATGCGCGAACTGCTCATCGGCCGCGACCCGCGCGAAATCGAATCGATCTGGAACGACATCTACACGTTCACCGCAATGAACGGTCGCCGAGGTGCCGTGATTCATGCGCTCGGCGCCGTAGAGATGGCGCTTTGGGATATCGCCGGAAAGATCGCGGGAAAACCGGTGTGGCAATTGCTGGGCACGCATCGCGATTCACCGGTCGTGCCCTACGCATCGCTGCAGCCCGCGGGAAAGACCTTCGAAGCATACCGTGACGCGCTTTGCGCGTCGGCCGAAAACGCGAAGGAACTCGGATTTCGTGCGGTCAAGGCCGAATGCACGCTCGCCGGTCCTTTTGCCCACGACGGAATGGACGAGAGCTTTGATCGCCATACCGATGTCGTTGCGGCCGTCCGCGAGGCGATCGGGCCCGAGATCACGCTGATGGTCGACGTCCAGTACCTCTGGCGCGATGCGGATACAGCCTACGCGACCGTTCGTGACTGGGACGAGTACGACATCTATTTTCTCGAGACCCCCATCTGGCCGGATTTCCTCGACGAACACGCGAAACTCGCGAGCCGCGTGTCGTTTCCGATAGCATCCGGTGAATGGCTGTCAACGAGGTGGGAGTTTGTGGAGCTGATCGAACGGGGAGGAATCGGAGTCGTGCAGCCCGATGTCGGTCGGGTCGGCGGCATCAGCGAGGCAAAGGCAGTCTGCGAGATGGCTGCAGAAAGTGGCCTTCCCGTGGTACCGCACTGCTGGAAGACCGGAATCTCCCTATCGGCCACTGCCCATCTCGCGTTTGTCACGCCGGGAATCCGGTTTATCGAGTACCTGCCGCCGCAGCTCTGCATCGAGAAGCTGCGCCGCGAACTTGCCACCGAGGACCTCGAGTTCGAGAACGGTGAAATCCTGCCGCCCGAAAAGCCGGGGCTCGGTGTTGACATCAACTGGGACGCAGTCAAGGCATATGGCCAAACCTGATACCAGCGGCCCGGACTTCGAAGCTGGTTTACCGTTGCTGAGCATTCGCGGACTGGGTGTCCGGTTTGGCACGGTCGATGCAATCAGTCCGCTTGATCTCGATGTTCACGACGGCGAATTCCTGACGATCCTCGGGCCTTCGGGATCCGGCAAGACGACACTGCTTCGCGCCATTGCAGGGTTTCAACCGCCGAGCGCGGGAAGAATCGAGTTCGACGGGCGGGATATCGCGGACTTGCCCATCAACAGGCGGCCCTTCAACACCGTCTTCCAGGACTATGCGCTGTTCCCGCACATGACTGTCAGGGAAAACGTCGGTTTCGGACTTCGCGTCCGCGGAACGACAAGGAAGCTGCTTAATGACCGTGTAGATGACGCGTTGGGAATAGTCGGCCTCGAGGAGCTGGACTCGCGCTACCCCGCCCAACTCAGCGGCGGTCAGCAACAGCGGACCGCCCTCGCCCGCGCCATGATCTGCGAACCACGGCTTATCCTTCTCGACGAACCGCTCGCCGCCCTCGACGCCGCCCTCAGGCGGCAGATGCAGAAATTCCTGAAGTCAGTGCAACGCCAGAGTGGTATCACCTTCCTTTTCGTCACGCATGACCAATCCGAGGCCATCACGATGTCGGATCGGATCTGCGTCATGCGAGCTGGAAGCATCGAGCAGATCGGCACACCGAGAGAGCTCTATTACCGGCCGAAGAGCAGGTTTGTCGCTGCCTTTTTCGGGGCCAGCAACATTGTCGAGCCCTGCCGAATCGAGGAATCCCGGGACGACGAAACAGTCGTGGCGACGCCGGTTGGTACCTTCTCGGTCAAGGGACCGCCCCCCGAGGATACGTCCGGGTTGGCGCTGGCAATACGGCCCGAAGCATTCGGTACGGATGCAGCGTCCCGCGTGAATTCGCTCGAGTTCGAGGTTGCGGCGGTCTCCTTCGTGGGGTCCGAAACGATAACCGAACTCCGGCATCGGAACACGTCCCAGATGTTCACGATGAAGACGCGGAGCGACCCGGCCGCCCGGCCGCCGGAAACCGGGTCACTTCTCAGGGTCGGATTCGACCCGGCCGAGTGCGCTCTCGTTACGGGAGCCGAGAGTTGACTGCCGGCCCAGGCAGAATCCGGCCAAGCACCGGCGAATACTTTCTTTGGGGTGTCGCCGCACTGTTCATCATTGTTCCGCTCGGCTGTTTTCTGGCCTACGGGTTCTTTTCCGTCGTCGACAATGCCATCGTCTACCGACCGAGCATCGGGAACTTCGCTGATCTGCTGTCCAACGCGTCCTACCGCGCGACGTTCCTGAGAACCATGCGGATGGCCCTTGAGGTCTCGGCAATCAACCTGGTCCTCGGTTATGCCACGGCCTATTTCATATGGCTTCGGCCGCCCGGCTGGAGGAATTTCCTGGTCATCGCGCTCGCGATACCGCTGCTCATGAGTTACATCATCAAGATCTACGCCATGCGCGGCGTCCTCGGAACGAACGGCCTTCTCAACAGCGCGCTGATGACGCTCGGCATTGTGGACGAACCGGTCAGTGCCTTGCTCTTCAATCTGACAGCCGTCCGGATCACCCTGTCGGTCGTACTGCTGCCGTTCATGGTCCTGCCGATCTATATCGCCCTTGAGCGCATACCGGCGTCCGTCCTGCACGCAGCGTCGGATCTTGGTGCAAACGAGCTCCAGACATTTGCCGGCATCATCCTCCCTCTCAGCCTGCCAGGCGGGATCGTCGGCGCCATGTTCACCTTCGTGCTGGCTTCCGGTGATTTCCTGGCACCCGAGCTGGTCGGCGGAATCGAGGGATTCACATACGGGCGCCTGATCTTCAGCCAGTTCGGCCTCGCCTTCAACTGGCCACTGGGGGCGGCGCTTTCCATCCTCTTGATGTGTGTTGCCCTCGGCGTCATATACGTGGCACGGCGTCTGGGAAATCCAAGGTGGCAGCGATGAGACGCCCGCGGCTTCTCGACATCTCGCTCGCATCGGTAACCACCCTTGTCTACCTGGCGCTGTATCTTCCGATCCTTCTGGTCTTCGTCCTTTCGTTCTTCTCCATGCGCCGTGGGCGGGTCAACTGGGAGACGTTCTCTCTCGGCTGGTATGCAAGACTGTTCGGCAACGAGGCCCTCGGGGACGCGCTAAGGAACTCGCTCCTCGTGGGCGGAACCGCAGTCGCAGCAGCAGCGGTCTTCGCGACCGTCGCGGCATTGCATGTGAACGCCCGGCCGTCATCCCGTTCGGCGCGACTCCTCGAATACGTCATCTTTCTTCCTTTCCTGCTTCCCCCGATCATTACCGGGCTCTCTCTTCTCATCTATTTCCGGGAAGCCGGGATCCCGCGCGGAATCGCCACGATCATCGTCGGACACGCGGTGTTCGTTCTGGCAATCATCTATCGCATGGTCCTCACGCGCCTCAACGCGCTCAGCCGAAGCCTCGTCGAGGCGGCCCATGACCTCGGGGCAAGCAAGTTTCAGACGTTTCGCTACATCGTCCTGCCGAACCTGCGCATGCCGCTCCTGACAGCCGGCATCCTGGCGTTTGCCCTGTCTTTCGACGAAACCATGATCACCCTCTTCCTGACTGGCACTGATGCAACCCTGCCGGTCCGGCTCTACGCCATGATGCGGGTGGGATTTACACCCGAGATCAACGCGCTCATCACACTGATTCTCGTGTTTTCCATCGTCCTGACCGTCGCCGTCGCGCTGGCCTGGCGGCGCAATTCCGGGCTCGAAAACAACCGCATGACAAGGATTTGACATGAACTACAATCGTTTTGAGGGCCAAGTTGCCCTCGTTACCGGAGGCGCGCGCGGCATCGGGTTCGCGATCGGGAAGCGCCTGGCCAGGGAAGGCGCAACGACGATTCTCGCCGATATTGACAGCCACGCGCTGGAAAGCACCCGGGCCGGTGTCGCAAATCCGGAACGAATCGTGCCAGCCGTACTCGACATCACCGACAGCGACGCCTGCCGGAATCTGGCGGCCCGGATCGCCGACGAGCACGGGAAGCTCGATATCCTTGTCAACAATGCAGCGATTCTCGACATATGCCCGTACCCGGACCTCACGATCGAGCGATTCCGGGCCGTCACGCAGGTCAATCTGGACGGTGCACTGATCTGCTCCCTCGCCTGCGTTCCCCTGATGGAATCGACTGGCGGGCGCATTCTGATGACCGCCAGCATCATGGGCCAATTCGGTTCGCCGGATTCGCTACCCTATTCGACCGCGAAGGGCGGCATCGTCAACATGGTGCGCGCCCTCGCCTGCGACCTTGCTCCGAAAGGGATAACCGTCAATGGAATCGCGCCCGGTTTCATCGACACCCGCATGGCTCGCCTCGCCGACGGGGGTCACGAGCATGAAACGGAGTATTTCCGTACAGTTTATCTCCAATATGGAAAAATACCGCTCGGCCGTCCCGGCCGGCCGGAGGATGTCGCGGGTGCCGCGTGTTTCCTCATTTCCCCCGACGCCGCCTACATTACCGGGCAGATCCTCGCCGTCGACGGTGGAGTTACTGCAACATTTTGAGCCCATGCGGTCCCGCAGAGAGGGATTCCTCCGGGGCAACGGGACGACGTCCGAAGAACGGTTTGCTTCAGGGGCCTCTCTTGCCATCACCTTTCGCTCGTCCAGAAGGAAGCCGCCATGACCCACCGCAATGTGTCCAGACGAAACCCTTACTGGCAGATTCGTGAATTTCCCTACGGAATCATGCGCCGAAACGATAGGGCCCGACCCGCGGGATGATGGATCCGTCTTTCTCGAATATAACACGATGAATGGTGAACATCCGTCGTCCAGCACAAATGAGAGAGACCGACCATCGGCATGCTCGAAACTACTCCCAATACCGTCGGCCAGAAAGTCCGGGTACCGGTTCCCGGAGGAATCTCGACGTCCGGACTGGCAAGAACTGCTTCTACGATCGCATTGGCCGCCGTCGGCAGGGATGGCTGAACGATGGCCTTGTATAGCGCACGGTTCACGATTCCCGCCGCAACAACGTCCATGACCGAAGATGGTGCATACCGAACAGTTTCAGGCCCGGCGCGTTTTATACCTTGTATGACAACATTCATGAAAGGAATTGAATCGAGTTATCCTGTACCTGTATCGATGCCCGATGATCACCGTTTCCACATGCACGCAGGCCCGGTTGTCTTTAGCTCAATGCGCCTCCCAAGAATATTGGACATTGTGTAGGCAATCATCAGCGGGGAAACCTATTCAAGCCCAGTGCAACAGACGAGGATGCAGCCGCCTGCTTGCACGCTCAAAGGTCAACTCGCTGATCACTCAAATGTAGGCGCCTCTACGTGGCATCAGGGCATGGCAGCACGACTCCCGGATGCAGATGACAAAGAACAGCCAACCGTCTGGCTTGCGATGACGTAAACAACCGTTTAAAACGGTTGTTTGACTTCCATTCCGGGATCCCATCGCAAGGGACCGAAAGTGCACTGTTCCGAGCCAGCCATTGCATCCGAACCACAAGTTCCCGACAGCGTCGTTCAAGACCGGTATTCAAAACCGCTTCCGGTCAAAAAGGGTGGTGCTGTTCCATTCCAAAAGATGAATGTCCGTCGGGCTCTACCAAATCGGTCGGATGGGTTCAGATGGAACATGGATCTTGGATATCACACAATTGATCAACCAGCTGGGCGGCCAGCATTCCGGTGCTTTGCAACTCGAAGCAGGACGAACCCGCAAACAGAGCAAACGAACCCCGGCGCATGGGCAAAATCCCGGGACGAAGCCCGCAACAGAATCGTATCGGGAGACTTTAAGGGGCGCTTGTTCGAAGACACGCGGTGGAGCAACGCAGCCGTCTGCTGACAGGACTCCCCTGTTCGTTTGCTCTCGCAAAAGTCGGCGAAGAAACCGGAAGGGACTCAACGCGGTAACATCTTTCTCGTCAAACGGCACAATGAATGCAGTTCCGGATTGATATTGACAAGTCTGGGAAGACTGGCCTCAGAGATCAGATCGTGGCAGGGATTTCACGGCTCATCTTTGACGGCGTGCTGCAGACAGATACCAGACTGCCATCTTGCCGCTCGCTTTCGCGGACACTGGACGTATCGATAAACACAGTGCTCGCGGCCTATGCGATATTGGAAGAACAAAACTTCATATACTCAAGGGCCAGATCGGGATTTTTCGTCAGCGGATGTAACGGCCAAGTTGAAAAGACCGCCGCTGTCGGCAAAGTGCCCCGCTATCAAAAATCTCTGGGGTGGGATCGGCTGAACTGGCGGCGGCGTTCTGAAGACCTCAGCACAATTGTGAGGCCGGACAATTGGTACGATTTCAAGTACCCATTCGTGTGCAATCAAATTGATGAAGATCAGTTTCCAGTAGCGCAGTGGAGAGAGTGTTCACGCCTTGCCATGAACCGAAGAGACTTGAAGGTCTGGTCGGCTGATAATCACTATTCAGACAGCCTCGAATTGATTGAACAAATTTGCGGGCGCATTTTACCGCGGAGAGGAGTATTCGAAACCAAGAACTCTGTCTTGGTTACACTTGGGAGCCAAAACGGCCTGTACATCACAAGCCAATTGCTTGGCGGACGCAATCGCGCAGCCACGATGGAAGACCCCGGCTACCCTGACGCGCGGAAGATCTTGCACGCAAGCTTTGGAGAGGTTCGATTTCAGCCTGTAGATGACGAAGGGATGATCGTCGACGAGCGACTTCGCGGGTCTACTCTCGTTTTCGCAACACCAAATCGACAGTTCCCGACAACCGTTACAATGACTGAACAACGTCGACGGCAGCTAATTGAAGCCGCTGTGGAATATGATTTCTTCATCGTAGAAGATGACTATGAATGTGACGTTGACTATCGTCACTTCACCCCGTTTCCACTTCGATGCTCCGATGCAAAAGGGCGCGTCATCTATCTGGGCAGCCTATCAAAAGGCTTATCACCAGGCCTGAGACTCGGCTACCTGGCAGCCGAAACTGAGTTCATCGAAGCTGCCCGTGACTTGCGAGGCACGATTCTCCGTCATCCGCCAATCATTCCCCAACTTACCGCGTCAGCTTTCCTGAGGTTCGGATACTATGATAGCCAGTTGCGCCGCCTTCATCGGGACTACGTGGAGAGGTGGACGTTGGCGGATGCAACCATAAGAAAAAACCTGCCTGAATTCGAGATTACCAGTGAATTTGGTGGAACAAATTTCGTTCTGAGAGACCGCTGCCGAGAACTCACTGCGTCGAGAATTGCTGGTGAAGCGCAAAGTCACGGCGTCATCGTGGAAGAGATCGCCCCATGCTATTCCGACTACGAAGTTGGGAAATTCTACTTTCGCTTGGGTATGTCATCAATTGCCAGCGAATCAATTCAGCCCGGCGTCGAGGCACTGGCAAATTCTGTCAGGGTACTGCGAAGAGATCTCAATCGAAAAACAAGACGTCTTGAACGACCTCCAAGTCGCTAGTCTTATGCTCGTATTTCGGAATTCCATCTTCCGGTGGAGCATGATTCAACCGCTCGCGGCGAAAGCCGCGCAGCATTCGAAAGGGAGCGGAACCGGAGTGGCAAAGAGCAGAAATGTTGCGTGCGACATTTTGAATGGGCTTTCATGGATCGTGCGTAGCACGTTCGAAAAGGCGTTGAGCTGAGCCGCGCTCGCTGGCGGTCAATTTCTCTGTGGTTCCATTCGCCGTGGTGAGCTTTATCGCGCCGGTCTGAAGCGCTTCGCTCCTGGAATCGATGCTGCCGCGATGGTCCCGGCACGGTCCTGATGGGGAATATCGTCGATATCGTGACCCGGGAAGGCATCATATGCCATTTCTGGAACGATGCGTGCGGTAGGAGCCGACCTGTCGCCACCGACATGCGCTCAGAACCTGTGCAATGGCATCGCGCTTGCGATGAACTTCGCGCCGTGAGCCCGTCGCCAGTCATTATGAACATCGATCGCTTCCGTGAGGGTCATGCCATGCCTTCCAGATCGATCTCGCCGACCTCGCGCAGCGTGCCGAGTTGCACCCTGGCATTTGCGCTAGTGGCCGCGATGCTGCGATGGCCGAGGTCGCCACCCGCCTCCTTCATCGACAGGCCATGGTCGAGGAGATGCCGGGCCGCATCGTGCCGCTAATGTCTTGCACGAGATGACCGCCATTCCCTGTCCATGAACCTGCTGCAGGGCGGAACACCGCAAGCAGACATCGGCAACCTGCCGCGTCACGGCTCGGCGGAGGCGACGCAGGTCTACCTGCACGCAGATCTCCGCATCAAGGAATAGGCCATGGAGAAGTCCCGCCCTGTCGGGGTCGAACCCGGGAGGTTCAAGCCCGACAAAACCCTGCTGGGCTCCTGGAATCGCCGTGATTATGCCGACAATTCCCGCGGAAAAGCCCGGGGTTTCAATGACCCGGGCCGCAAATGCGGCATGATCCGCTTATCGGCATGCCACGCGATCTTCAATTCGCTCGACGATTGCATCGCGGCGATCGAGGATTACATCGAGCAACGCGACGCCGATGACGCCCGCCCGTTCCGCGGGTGCAAGACGCCCGAACGTTTTTATTTGGTGACATGGAGAAAGGGACACCAGAAGCTGGAGGATCGCCAACGTGAACAAGAATCAGGCCACTAGATCCAGTTAAACGTCCTTTCCGCCAGTAAAATTGAACTCCGCTCCAGTACGGATGCCCGAAGGCCACCGAGACGTCATAGTCTTCAACCGAGTGTAGAACCGGACGCCTTCCATCCCATGAATGTGATGATCACCGAACAAGGACCTCTTCCATCCGCCGAAAGAATGATACGCGACAGGAACGGGTATCGGCACATTCACACCAACCATACCGATACGCACACGCGCCCAAAAATCGCGTGCGGCATCGCCGTCGCGCGTAAAGATGGATGTTCCATTTCCGTATTCATGGTCGTTGATCATCCGGATGGCCTCTTCGTATCCACCGGCACGCACGACCGACAAGACCGGCCCGAAGATCTCTTCCTTGTAAATCGACATGTCGGTTGAGACATTGTCGAACAAGCAACCGCCAATGAAATATCCCTCTTCATACCCCTGAAGTGAGATGTCGCGCCCATCGACAACCAATTTTGCTCCCTGCTCCAGCCCCTGGCCGATAAGCCGATGAATCTTGTCAAAGCTCTGTTTTGAAATCACCGGACCGAGTTCCGATGCAGGATCGGTATAAGGTGCCACCTTGAGGGCTCGGACACGTGGTTCCAACGCTTCAACCAAGTGATCAGCCGTACCCTCACCTACCGGAACTGCTACCGAGACAGCCATGCAACGTTCGCCAGCCGACCCGTATGCCGACCCAATCAGCGCATCTGTCACTTGATCCATGTCCGCATCGGGCATGACGACGAGATGGTTCTTGGCCCCACACAGGGCTTGCACACGCTTTCCGTTCGAAGTGCCCCGCGAATAGATATATTGGCCAATTGGTGTCGAACCAACGAAGCTGACTGCCTCAACCTTTGGATTATCCAGCAAAGCATCCACTGCTTCTTTATCGCCGTTTACGACGTTGAACACGCCTTCTGGCAGGCCGGCTTCGGCGAGCAACTCGGCTATACGCAACACCACCGTTGGGTCTTTTTCGGAAGGCTTCAGCACGAAAGTGTTTCCACAGGAAATGGCAACAGGGTACATCCACAGAGGTACCATTGCCGGAAAATTGAAAGGAGTGATTCCTGCGACAACGCCAACTGGTTGACGTACTGCATGACTGTCGACGTCGGCAGCCACGGACTCGGAGTACTCCCCCTTGAGCAGTTGAGGGATACCGCAGGCAAACTCGACGACTTCGATGCCCCTGGCGATTTCTCCTTTTGCGTCGGGAATTGTCTTTCCATGCTCGGCCGACAGGAGTTCCGCCAACTCATCGGTGTGGCTTTTCAAGAGATCGCGAAACTCAAACATAACCGAAGCACGTTTGGCTGCCGGCGTTGCCGCCCACCTTGGCAAGGCTTCGGCGGCAACATCGACAACGGCATCCACATCTGCTTTCGATGCAAGTATTACCTTTGCGATTATTGCTCCCGTGGCCGGGTTATATACATCACCGATCCTCTCGGACCCGCCTGACCACGATTTGTTGGACAGAAAATGACCGACATTGGACATCGTGACCTCCAAGTTGTTGTGTTTTCCGGTAAGGGACACTGCCTCGGCCTGATTTAACCGCAGTGCCAATTGCATCGACGATGATGCTAGTGAAATTTTGCAAAGTGCAGAGTCACAGAATTTTTCAATGATGGGTACAGCAGGTCGGGAAACCGAGATTTGTGCCTTCTGTTGAATCCGTTTCCCACTGATTGCCAGAAAATGCGCTGGAACATCTGTATCCACAATTATCGGCAATTGTACCTGTCACATCCGTCCTCGCTACCGTTTCATATGTGACAAGGAGCGTGCTCACCGAACCTGGCGCCTTCCTTGAAAAACGAGGTTTTGCCCAAAGGGGGCCTGAATGAGGTTGCGGTCTTATCAGCTGTCAATAGCTACTTCCGGGCTGGCATCTCAGCGCTTCCCGCCAATATCGCCCGGAAAGTCGAAGGGGCTTCAGAAATGCTGACGCGTGCTCTCGATGTCATCACGTCAGCGATTTCCGAGTTCATGGGACGCATTGGCTGGATTCTGATCCTGTACTGCATGGCCTTTGGTGTTTCAGACGTTTTCCTGCGCTATGCGATGAACCAACCTTCGCAGTGGATCGGCACCACTTTGCAGGCCGCGATGGTCCTGCTGGCTTGCGCCGGGGGTGTATATTCGCTCCAACACGACAGTTTTGTAAAACTTGATCTCTTCTACGCAAGTGCCCGCGATCGAACCAAAGCGATTCTCGATCTTCTGACGGCTCCAATTGCAATTCTTTTTCTGATCATCTTGATCTGGAAGGGCTACGAAGCGGCTGCGCTTTCCGCAATGCTCAACCAATATACGCCCACGGCAGTTCCAATTCCGATCTACCCCATCAAGTCGGCAATTCCGCTGAGCGGATGCCTCATTCTCTTGATCGTGCTCAAGAAATTCCTTCGCGACGTTCGCATCGCGCTTGGGCACCAACCGTCGTCGTAGCGATCACGTCGAGCTGCGGCACCAGGCGGGTTCCATAACCATGAAACAAGGAGGACAAAACATGAATGCAAACAGGATTTTCCACACAACGCTGTGTGCAGGCGCTGTCGCAGTTGCGGCCACCTTCGCTTCGGCTCAGGATGGCCCGCCGGACAAAGTGACCAAATGGATCTTCCAGCCAGCGTTTGATCAAACTGATGCTGGTTGGGACAACGGGGTGATACCTTGGGTCAAAGCCGTGGAAGAGGCAACTCAGGGCACGGTAACAATCCGCGTTGAACCCGCCGGTGCCCTGGTAAGTGGCGCCGAAGCATTTGCCGCTGCAGCCGCGGGTCAAACCGACGGTTATGCTGGATGGGGAACAGTCTACGGGGGCGATATGCCCGAAGGCATGCTGGCCTTTGGCATGGCCATGGGTGCCAACAACTCGGAAGAAGCTTGGGAAGTCATGTGGGGCAACCCCGACTATCGCGTCGGCGATATCGTTCAAGAGGCCGCAAATGCACGTAACCTCCATTGGGTCGGATGGTCCAATCAGGGTCCGAATGCGATGTTCACCAAGTTCCGGGTTGACAAAATGGAAGACCTGGATGGCCAAAAGATGCGTGCCGGTGGACCTCAGGCTATCTTCCATTCCACGATGGGCGGCGCACCCGTATCGATGAACGCAGGCGAGATCTACACTGCGATCAAGCTGGGCACTATCGACGGTACATACTGGGATACGGGCGGCATTGACGACATGTCCTTCCATGAGGTGATCGACTTTGCAATCATGCCTGGCTGGAACCCGGCGCAGCACCAGGAGATTTACGTCAACCTTCAAAGCTGGAATGCTCTCACCGACTGGCAGCGCAAGCAGATCGAAGGGATTTTCGAAGAGACCTATTTCGAGACCAGCCGCATGCACGCTGACGGCGTGGAAGAGGCACTGCAGATCCTGCGGGATGCCGGTGGAGAGGTGATCACCCTCAGCGATGAGGAAGTCGCCCGGATGCGCGAAAAATCCATCGCGGAAGTTTGGCCGCAGGTTGCAGCTGCGTCCGATGGAAACGCCAGGGGCGTCGAGATCTACAGAAGGTTCCTTGAAGACAAAGCCAACTCCCAGTGAGACCTGAATGACACGCAGTGTCATGAAAAGTCTCAAAAATTTCCGCTGGCCCAATTTGGGCCAGCGGAAAGATCCGGCAACAAAAGGCGTCGTTCGGATCGACGCTGGATTCCCGGTCTGCATTGGCTGCTGAGAACCGCCCAAAAGCAAGGAACGACGAACAATGGGCCTCGAACTCGTAACAGCGCTTTACTTCATCGTATTGTTTGCAATTCTGTTTCTGGGTCTTCCA
>JAPOVX010000141.1 GCA_026707935.1 Paracoccaceae bacterium | reverse complement strand
CCCATGTACCCGTGAAGCTGTCGGAGAGGTTCGTTGAACGCTACAAGCAGGGGGCAGGGGAGATAGAACTGGTCAGGTCCGGGTTGGAAGATACGATGCGGCAGGGCTACCAGTACATGAGCGAGGCCTGGCACGAACGTGATGAAATAGCGGACCTGAGGACGGCGGCGTATTTTGTCGCGATCCGGAGAATCGTTTCGAGCTACCAGTCA
Source organism: Paracoccaceae bacterium (assembly GCA_026707935.1). Lineage (GTDB taxonomy): Bacteria > Pseudomonadota > Alphaproteobacteria > Rhodobacterales > Rhodobacteraceae > JAPPHA01. Next base: position 22,201 of record JAPOVX010000141.1, on the reverse strand, counting down.
AAGGGGATCTGATTCAAACACGATTTGTGTCAGGCGCTCCGAAATTCCGCGGGGTACGGCTCCCCGGAACGTGCGCCTGACCGTGGTTCCTGTACGTGAATCCTTCATGTCATGAGCCCGAACAGCGTCCGGTTGCAAGAGATGACCACGCGTTTTGGGTGGGTCGCCTGTATCCGGATTCGGCGATTTTTTGGACGGGCGTGAGTGCCTGGCTGTTGCCCATGTCGGGATGACCGACCCTTGGGAGAACCAATTGTGGGGGCGGCTCATTCTGGTCGAAAGTTCTTCATGTCATGAACACGACCATGTTCGGTTGCGCCGCCGAAGCGCTCAAGGTCCGGTTCACAGGGTGGATTCGGTGACATCGCGAACCTCATTTGCGCCGTCCGGAACGGAATTGCTCACCTCTCAACCGGCCGTGTCGTGAAACGGGTCTTTGACACCTTCGGCGACGAAGCGATGGTGTTGTCTCCAGGCAGTGGTTTTGGCGCTCTTCGCGACGCTCTTGTCATGGAAGAATGAATAAACGCACAATGTCGACCAAGGCGAAAAACCGTTCGCTGATAGGTATCTCGTTGATATTATTGGCAATGTTGGTTGCGACTCTGGCAGACGTCATTGCGAAATCCATGTCTGTAACGGTTTCCGAGGCGCAGCTGATGTTCCTGAGGAGCGCGTCGGGTTTGGTCATGGTGTTTGCCCTGATGTATGTTCGGCACGCAAGAAAACGCACTGCCTTGGTCAATCTCGACCAGGTCAGGCTTCACCTGGTTCGCTCAATCATTTGGTGCTTTTCAGTCTATCTGATGTTTGTCGCCCTTTATTCCGCACCGCTCGCAGATGTGAGCGTGCTTCTTTTGACGGAGTCGCTCTTTGTTATCCCGATGGCAGTGTTTTTCTTGCGCGAAAAGCTGACGCGCTCGAGATCCTGGGTCATCTTCCTGATGTTGTCCGGAACCATTTGCATTCTGTCTCAGGATTTTTCGGGGCAACTGCAACTTTCTCCAAAGGGATGGATCGCAGCCCTTGGCGCGGCATTTCTTGGAGCCGTAATCTCCGTAATTCTCAAGTCGATGGCGGAAAAGGATGAACTCCTGGAGTTCCTGTTCTACTCGTCCATCGTCGGCTGTGCCGTTTTTTGTTTGCCGGCTATTCTGAATTGGCAATCGGTCTCGGTTCCCGTATTCGCGGCCATAACGATCATGAGTATTTGCATGCTCGTAACGCATGCATTGATCGTGCAGGCATTTCGCCATTCCGACGCCTTGGTGATTACCCCGTTTTTTTCCGTTTCGGTCCCTTTCGGCGTCATCGCCGGATGGCTCGTTTTCAGTGAGGTGCCGAGCTGGCTTTTCTGGCCGGGCTGCATCGTCATCGTGTTCGCTGCGCTATTGGCTGGAAGGGAGTGAACATGTCGCCTTTCATGCCATCCCTGGTTCTTCGGGTTTCCCGTGACCTGCACTTCAGGACAGGAAACCAAGTCCGCCATCTCGAAAAGTCGAGCGGAGAAGGCATCACGACCGGCCACGCACCGGCCGCGTGTACGGCCTTCGCTCACGTCAACCTTTCGGACCGACCTCCCCGAAGCACGAGGTGACCGCATTTTGCAACATGGGCCGCCGTTTCGGACAAACCCGGCCTTTGCGGACGCGCGTGGCTTGACCGGGATCCAATTCGTGGTTTGCCGCCTGGTCGCCATGCAGATGACCAGCCTGTCGGCAAGTCGCGGACTCTCAATGTCGAAAACCGCCCGTGAACATCAAGGGGATGCTCGATGACCTCTCCTGAACCCCGCGCTGGTGCGCAGGTCGAGACAATCAGCCTGCAGCCCGTAGATGGCGGGGCATCGATAGCGATCGGCCAGCCCAGGGACCGCTGGACGATGCTGTTTGTCTACCGCGGCCGGCATTGCCCACGCTGCAAGAAGTTCCTCAACAAGCTGAATGACTCCCTGGCTTCATGGGTCAGCGTGATGGATGTCGTTGTCGCTTCGGCCGACACCCGGGACAAGGCCCTGGCGGACAGGAACGAGATTGGCTGGAATTTCGACCTTTGCCACGGCTTGACGGAAACGCAAATGCGGTCGCTTGGCCTCTATGTTTCCGAACCGCTCTCGGAGGCGGAAACAACGGGCCTGTTTTCCGAACCCGGCGCATTTGGAATTCGCCCGGACGGAACGCTCATGATCGTGGATATTTCCAACGGACCCGCGGCGCGCCCGGACCTGGAAGAACTGTTGGACGGGATGACGTTCAACATTGAGAACGATCGCCCGGTCAGGGGAACCGCCTGGCACCGTGCGTGCGGAACAGGCAAAACTGTCAAAGCGCATCTGACATCCCGGCCGGCAGCGCGGCGGACAGGACTGTCGTCCGGAGTGCGACGCGTTCTTTTGCCGGCGCGTATGCTATGAACCGGGATCGCCCGGGGCTTCCGGCGCGCGAGGCCGCGCGCCCTCGTATTTCACCAGGTTGTCGTTCATTCGGAGCCAGGGAAGCTTGCTTTCGTAGTACACATGGAAACCCGGTTCGAATTCCAGCGGATTCAGCAGAGAGGCTGCGTAAACCTGTATCTCTCCTTGGTAACGGTCCGCTTCGAATCCCATGGGCGTGCCGCAGTCTTCGCAGAAATGGCGGTACACACCTTCGGAGCTTTCGAATGTCTTCGGTGCTTTGCCCGTCCATTTGAAGTTTTCGACCGGTACTCCAATCCACGCGGCCACGGGTGCGGCACGGTTTCGCCGGCGATCGTTGCAATGACAGTGGCAGGCCCAGGTCGCCTCGCCGCCGTACTCCCACCACGTCTTTCCGCAGAGGCAATGGCCGCACGCCGTCATGTCAATCTCCGGTTCTGTTTTTGTCCCTGGGATCGTGGGCACGCGGAACCGCACACCCTGTCTTGAGCCGGTTACACCGTTTTCAGAAGGACTTGTCGTCGACCGGTAGCTGCCGGGATGCGACTCATTGCGCATGCCCGGACAGGGCTCATGGACCATGCCGCTCGCGCGTTATCGGCGCACCTGACCGATGTCTTGAACCATTCCGGAGGCGTGGTGGCGATGGAGGCCGGTTGCGGTGCCCGGAGGTTGAATCCGGACTACTCGATCCTGGCGACCGAATCCCGTTCGATGATATGCCCGGCCAACTCGGTAGGCACGACGGTTTCTCCTGATTCCAGGAACGCCGTCAACTGGCTGGCAACATTGACACCCATTTCGCGGGCAGGAAGATTGATCGTCGTGAGGGACGGAACGACCGTGCCGGACCAGTCGAGGTTGTCGAAACCCATCACCGAGAATTCCTCGGGGATTTTCACACCGATTTCACTCAGGCCAAAGTAAACGCCAAGCGCGAGCACATCAGAGAAACAGAGCGCGGCAGTGCACGTGCCAAAAACATCCAGTGCCTCCCGGATAGCCGCCTTGCCGCCGGCCACGTCGAGGCTGGTTTCGAAAAACCGCAAGGCGATCCCGCCGGTACCGGCCGCGTCAGCAGCGGCGCCGGCGCCCGAACGGCGCGCGCGTGTTCGGTCGCTATCGTTCAACGGGCCATGGATGGCCGCGATGTTCCTGTGGCCCTTGTTCGCGAGGAATGCCACGGCGTCCGATGCGAGCATGAAATTGTCATACCCGATCGTGGGGACCGCGCTGTGCGGTTCCCAGATCGACGTATAGACGCAGGGGACGCTTCGGCGCGCAAACAGGCCGGTCAGTTCCGGGCTGTGCACGCTTCCGCTGAGAATGAATGCCTCCGCGCCCATCCCGAGAAGCTTGCGTGCCGCCGCCAGTTCCAGGTCCTCCTTCCCGTTCGAAATCGCCAGGACCAGGGAATAGCCACGCTCCGAAAGGGTCTGCTCGATCGCGGCGACGTACTTGGCGAAAACCGAATGTTCGATCGTCGGTATGATCGCCGCGATCGTTCGGGACTTGTTGGTTGACAGCGCTCTTGCCGCCGGATTCGGCAGATAATCGAGTTTCCTGCACGCATCGAGCACGCGTTCCTGTGTCGCCGGGGAAACATTTTTTGCACCATTCATGACGCGCGAGATCGTGGCGATGGACAGCCCGGTCTCCTTCGCGACATCGCGGATCTTTCCGATCTTTCTGTTCAAAGCGCGTTCCCCCGTTCCGTCCGCCGCATTTTGACCTTGACTATTGCAAACGGCAAGTGAATCGATGTAACCGGTTACATCCGCGTCGTTTCGCGATCGGATGCGGTCGAATTGGCAAGAGTGGAACCCATCGCGTGTTGAGCGCACAAACGTCGAAATCTGCTGGTCGCCAACGGTACCGGGGTCTCAGGGAATCCGGCCGGAACAGGATCGAGGTCCTCTGGGGGGAGGCCGGGCGGATTCGTGCCCCGGCACGCTCCGTGGTTTCCGTGACCAATATTGACGGTGCCACTTCATGCTGGGTGTCGGCTTTGGCGGAGGACGAAAGGAATTTCTCGACATCGGCCATGGAACTGCCTGCAGGTGCCGGGACCCGTCCGGACTCCGGCGCCTTCGACAGCCGGATGATGACCGCTCTCGCGTCGAACCGCGATGCTAGCCTGGATTCGGGGAGCGCGTATTGCCTGTTCGATGAAACGACACGCCCGGGCGAGGTCTTCGTCACCCGTATGCGGCGGACGGCGGAACTTTTTGTTTTCGTGGAGACATCCGAGGCATTCGTCGCTTCGGGGGGAGGAGGGCGGTTTGCCGTGGAAGTCAGGCCGTTGGCCAATACCTGCCCGGACCAGTTCTTGCCGGAACCTCTCGGCAAGGTCGTGGACGAGATCCGGGTGGAGAGGTGCACGGCCCGGGCCTACGAGCTCAGGAAAGGGCAATTCGTTCAGATCATTGATGTCGAAGGACAGCAATGTTCCGACTTCATGGCCATGCGCTCCGACGGTCTTGACGAAGGCATCGAGCGCTACATCGACTCGACCGTATCCCGGACGATGGCGCGGAGCGCGTACCCAACGCCCGGACTTCACGACAAGTTCTTTGACCAGGACATACGTCCACTCCTCGCCGTGCGCCAGGATACGGTCGGACGCCACGATACCTTTGCGCTGGCCTGCACTGCCCGCGGATACGAAGAACGCGGATTCCCGGGGCACGTGAACTGTTCGGACAATATCAGCGCAGTCTTCGCGCCATACGGAATCAGGCCCCGGAAAGCATGGCCGGCAATAAATTTTTTCTTCAATTCATGGATCAACTGGGAAGAGCACGGGATTTCGACCGACGAGGCCTGGTCGCGTCCGGGCGATTACGTGCTTTTGCATGCCCTGACAGATCTCGTCTGCGTCTCGACTGCGTGTCCCGATGATGTCGATCCGATCAACGGATGGAACCCGACGGATGTACATGTACGCATATGCGAGGAGCAATCACCGATCTCACATTCGGTTGCATGGCGTTCTCAACCGGAGGATGCGGCGAAAATGACCCGGCACTCCCCGTTCCATCCCCGGACCTCCGGACTCACGAGCAGTTATCAGGCGGCCCGCGATTTGTGGATGCCGACACGGTATGATGCGACCGGCGCGGTCGAGGAGTACTGGGCGTGCCGGAAAGTTGCAACGCTTCAGGACATGTCGGGCCTGCGCAAGTTCGACATCGTCGGCCCGGACTCCGAAGAACTTCTCCAGGCGTGTCTGACCCGCGATGTCTCGAAACTGTCCCTTCATCGCGGGCTGTACGCCCTGGCCTGCGACGAACGCGGAAGCGTCCTCGACGACGGAACGCTGTTTCGCCTGGAGCAGACCGCATTTCGCTGGTGCTGCGGATCGGACGATTCGGCCCTCCATCTTCGGGAACAGGCTGAACGATCGGGTCTCAACGCCCGGATCCTGTCACTTGGCCACAAGCTGCCGAACCTCGCCATCCAGGGACCGAGGTCACGCGACATCCTGCGTGACGTGGTCTTTACCCAACCCGTGCGTCCATCCCTCGACAACCTGAAGTGGTTCGGCTTCACGATTGCGAGGCTCAACGATCGGGACGGGCCGGTCTTCATGCTGTCGAGAACCGGATTCACGGGCGAGTTGGGTTACGAGATTTTCTGCGACGAGAACGATGCGCTCGACATCTGGGATGGCCTGATGTCCGCCGGAGAAAGATACGGCCTGGCGCCAATGGGCGGCGAGGCGCTCTCGATGCTCCGGCTGGAGGCAGGGCTCATGATCGCCGGGGCGGAGTTCGGCCCCGACAGCGACGCGATGGAGTCGGGACTGGGCTTTGCCGTCGACTTCGGGAAAGGGGATTTCACCGGCCGGGCCGCATTGGAGCGCAACGCCGCGGCGCCCCGGCGAAAACTGGTCGGGCTGGTCTTTTCCGGAAACGAGGCCCCGCTCCACGGTGACGGCGTGTTCGTCGGACGTGACCGCGTCGGTGTTGTCACGAGCGCCTGCTACTCACCCCGGATGGGCCGGGCGATCGCCATGGCCCGCCTGGCCGTCGAGAACGCGGCGGTGGGCAGCCACCTCGAGGTGGGGAAACTCGACGGACACATGAAACGCCTGTCCTGTGCGGTCACCGACCTGCCGTTCATTGATCCCGAACGAAAGAAACCCAGGTCGTGACGACGGAATCCAACCCCGGTGTCGTCGAGACACGGCATGTCTGGAAGATCTTCGGGGACCGGGCCGGGGAGGCAATGGAGGCAGTTCGCCGGGATGATCTCTCGAAGGCGGAGGTTCTTGACCGGTTCCAGGCCGTCGTCGGTGTCAGGGACGTTTCGATCAGCGTCGGCGAGAGCGAGATATTCTGTATCATGGGCTTGTCCGGATCGGGCAAGTCCACGCTGGTGCGCCATATCAACCGGCTGATCGAGCCGACAGCCGGAGAGATCCTGGTCAACGGTGTCAATGTCGGAGAACTGAATGCCGAGGACCTGCGCGCGATGCGTGCGGACAAGATCGGAATGGTGTTCCAGAACATGGCGCTCCTGCCTCACCGCACGGTGCGCGACAACATCGCCTTTGCGCTCGAATTGCGCAACGTCGATGCGTTTACCCGGGCCGGCGTGGCGGACAACGTCATCGATATGGTCAGCCTGCAGGGTTACGGCGACCGCTTTCCGGAGGAACTGTCGGGAGGAATGCAACAGCGTGTCGGCCTTGCGCGGGCACTGGCTGCCGATCCGGACATCCTGCTGATGGACGAGCCGTTCTCGGCGCTCGATCCGCTGATCCGGAGAGGGCTCCAGGACGAGTTCCTCGACCTGTCCAAGACCATGAGGAAGACGACACTGTTCATCACTCACGACCTGGACGAAGCGATACGCATGGGAAGCCGCATCGCGATCATGAAGGACGGCGAGATCGTTCAGACCGGAACGCCCGAGGAGATCGTGACCCGGCCGGCCGATGAATACGTGGCGGACTTCGTTGCCGGGATCTCCAAGCTCAAGCTCGTCTTTGCGCACACGGTGATGGAATCGATCGAAAGGCTTGAAGCCGCCGGCGTTCAACTTCCTGCCATTGACGGGTGCCCGCAGGCACGCCCGGACGACGATCTCGATACGCTCATTGGCCTCGCGGTCAACCAGGACAAGCCGGTCGTTATCGTGAGCGAAGGCAAACCTGTTGGCGTTGTCACCAAGGACGCCCTGTTGCGTGGCATTCAGGGGGAGGCATAAACGATGGCCGAAGGCACAACTGACATCAGGAAACCGTTCGTCGAGTTCGCCGGATCCAACGGGAACTACTACGCAGACGTATTTCTGAAGATCCAGAAGGCGACGCTCGGGGCGTTTCACCTGAATCTTGCGGCCCTGCTCGGCGGGTTCGTATGGGCCGCCCTGCGCGGGAACTGGATCCTCTTCGTACTGGGTTTCGCCTTTGACCTGGTCGCCGCCGTCAACGTCGCGCTGGTCTACAAGTATTCGAAGGCGGCGGTCGACTTTTCGGACAAGGCCTTCCTGGTCGAACGCTACCAGGGTTGGTCGGAAACCCACACCATCGCCGCCGTGGTTGTATTCGTTTTCGGCAGGCTCCTGTTCTCCTGGCTGGCCGATCGCCTCTATGCGCGGCAATTCGAAAGATGGCGGGTTGACCGGTCCGTCAACAGCGGGTTCAGACTGTCGCGACTGCTGCTCGCCGGGCTGGTCATGGCGCTCATCGTTCCGGTTCTGATCTACCGGACGACGCAATTCGCCCCCGAGGCCCGCAGCTGCATCAAGCAGGACCGGGCGATCGCGGCAGGAGAGGCCGTTGCGTTCAAGAGCCGGTTCGACTGCCTGGTCATCGGCGAATTTCCGACGCTTTTCTGGATAGACCGCCCGGACGTGATCTCATTTCCTCGGGACGAGAACGGAAACAGGGTCCTGAAGCGGACACCTCCCCGGGAAGGCGCGCCCCCGGTCAATCTCAACATATACGTCTCCCAGGTGATCGATGACGTCATCGGTTACGTGACGGTCTTCTACGCCTTCCTGTTCGACGGGATCACCAAGATTCTCCGGGGCATGCTCAGCGCCATCACGTCCGTGTTCGTCGGCACGCCCTGGCCGGTCACGATGGGTGTCTTGCTCTTCATCGCCTATCGGATGGCGGGGCGTCGAACGGCGATCTTTGTCGGAGCATCCTTGCTGTACCTGGCGATGTTCGGATTCTGGCACGCGGCGATGGACACCATGTCGCTCGTCGTGGCCGCATCCATGATCTGCGTCGTTGTCGGCCTGCCCCTGGGCATCTGGGTCGGCAAGTCGCGACGCGCCCGATGGTTCGTCACGCCCATTCTGGACGTGATGCAGACCATACCGTCCTTCGTCTACCTGCTACCCGCGATCGCGTTTTTCTCGATCGGCAAACCGCCGGGTATTCTCGCGACCGTCATATTCGCGATGCCCCCGATGGTTCGCCTGACAGCGCTCGGCATCCGGCAGGTATCGGAAAGCACCAAGGAAGCGGCGCTGGCCTTCGGGGCAAATCCGCGCCAGCTGCTGATGAAGGTCGAATTGCCCCTGGCGCTGCCGTCGATCATGGCGGGAATCAACCAGGTGGTGATGATGAGCCTGTCAATGGTCGTGATTGCGGCGCTGATCGGTGCCGGCGGCATGGGCTACATCGTGACCGAAGCACTCGAGAACACTGAAACCGGCCGTGGCCTCCTGGCCGGGATAGGAATTGCCCTGTTGGCGATGATGATCGACAGGGTAGTGCAGAAGGCGAATGAAACTCGCCGACAACCAACCCGACAAGCATGAAGTCTTGTTTGAAACGAAAGGAAGAAAGATGAAACTTGCCAAGTCACTACTCGTCGGCACGGCCCTGTCGCTGGGGTCCGTGTCGGCAGCGTTGGCAGCCGACAATGCCAAGGTCACGATCTCGGACCTGACGTGGACCGGCGCGCGCGCGATCGGCTACGTGATCCAGGCGGTAATCGAAGGCCCGCTCGGTTCCGAGGCAGAAATCGTCGCCGGCCTGTCCGACGGTTCCGTCGTCGCCGCGGGAATGGACAAGGGTGACGGATCTGCGGACGTCTATACCGATCTCTGGATGCCGAACCGGCAGGGAATCTGGGACAAGTACGTTGTCGAAGCCAAGTCGGTCGGACACAATATTCCCTATCCGGGTACCCAGATGATGTATGTGCCGTCGTACATGGCCGACATGGTGCGCACGGTCGAAGATCTGAAGAATCCCGAAATCGCCGCGATGTTCGACAAGGATGGCAATGGCAAGGGTGAGTACTGGGCCGGGGACGCCGGGTGGAAATCCACCAGGATGTGGCAGGTCAAGTTCAAGAGCTATGGCTTGTCCGAGCTGTGGGAAGCAGAGATTCTTCCCGATGCGACGTTCAAGGGCCAGTTGAAGACCGCGATTTCCCGTGAACAGCCGATCCTGTTCTACTACTGGACACCGGAATGGGTCCACGCGGCCTACGATATCTCGCCGATTGAAGAACCTGCGCGCACCGAAGGATGCGAGGACGTCGACCTCGACAGCGAAGACTGGCTGGAAGCCTCGAGTTTCGCCTGCGCCAGCCTGGACGCCGAAATCTACGTCGCCTATTCATTGTCCCTGGAACAACGCAACCCTCCGGTGGCTAAGTTCCTGAGCCAGATCGAGCTCGACCCGGGCGTCGTCAATGAATGGATCCTGAAGATTGGCCGCGACAAGATGGACCCGCGGGATGTTGCCGAGGAATGGGTCGCGGACAACATGGATATCGTCAATCAGTGGATTGAGTAGGATCTCGCGTACTGAATTTTCTGCCGGGGGTGCATGACACTCCCGGCAGGCCCACTCGTGACCGGTCATGGAATGTCGGGATTTGCCCGGTTTCGGTCAATCGAGGGTTCGAGAGAATTCTCGCGCGTTTCGACGAAACCGGGTCGCCGACAGACATGGACCTTCCCGGATTCCGCTTGCACCCCCTGAACGGCGATCAGGCGGGGTACCGGGCAGTCCGGGTGCCGGGCGATCGGCGTATCGTCTTTCGCCTCGGCGGCGATGACGCCAGGGATGTTGACCTGGTTGACCATCACCAGTGAGGAGCGAACATGCCGATGACGAATCCCCCTCATCCCGGCCTGTCCGCGCGTCACGACTGCCTGGAACCTTTGGGGCGCGGCGTGACGGGAGCGACGCACAAGCTTGGGATCAGCCGCAAGCAGCCCCCGGATGTCGTCAACCGCCGTTCGCGGATTTTCCCGGAGATGGCGATCCGTCTCGACAAGGCTCTCGGCGGCGGCGCGAATACCCGGTACCGCCTCCGGTCCGCTCGGGAACTGGCCCAGGCGAAGACAACGGCGCACAAAATCATCGTCGGGCGCCTGGCGCCGGTCACCTGATCCGGGTGTAAAAGTCTCGATCTTCCCGTCGCCACGCTGCCTTTCTCCGGATCCGGAAGCCGGAAACGCCGGTGATCGCATCGCCGGATTACCCGGCTTCGGATCAGGTCGGCAATCCGGGACGCCATGCGACGACTTGGTCCGAATGACGCACTGGGTAGCGAACCCGCGCGAAGCAATCCAGAGGCGTATCCACCTCGCCGCGGCCCGCTTGCCACGGCCTGCCGGAAATCGAGCGAGGATCGCAAGTCGAGAGTCGCTTGGTGGTTGCACTCGGAGCCGAAAAACACTAGGTCTTGCTTTTCCGCAACAACTTGACTGGAGTGAATCATGGCACGGGTTACGGTTGAGGATTGCGTCGACAAGATTCCCAACAGGTTCGAACTGGTCATTCTGGCCGCACATCGGGCTCGCGAAATCTCTTCCGGTGCAGAAATCACGGTTCCGGAGGACAACGACAAGAACCCTGTCATTGCACTCAGGGAAATCGCGGAGGAAACGCTCTCGGCTGAACAGGTTCGCGAATCCGCGATCGAAACCCATCAGACCGAAATCGAGGTCGATGTTCCCGAGGAAGACCAGTTGTCTCTGCTCTTGTCCGGAGAACGGGACGATGAGCCCGATGACCCGGCGATGGAGGACAGCATCCTTAGGAAGCTGATCGAGGCCCAGTCCCGCGGGTAACCGCGGGATCGCTGGAGGAACAGGGATCCATGCGTCATGGTGCAACGGAAGTTCAAGTACTGCACCAGTGCAGACGAACTGGCCGGGCGGGTCAGGTCCTATAATCCGAATTCCAATTCGGAGCTGATCACCTCCGCCTATCTGTACAGCCAGCAAATGCATGCGTCGCAGTCGCGCCAGTCGGGTGAGCCGTATTTCACCCATCCGTGTGCCGTTGCGTCGATCCTTGCCGACCAGAGGTTGGACGACACCACGATCGTGACAGCCCTCCTTCACGATACGCTGGAGGACACCCGGTCGACCGAGGAGGAACTGTCCGCGCGGTTTGGTGCGACGATCTCCGGTCTTGTCGACGGCGTGACCAAACTGACGAACATTTCGACCGTATCGATGGAGGCAAAGGAAGCGGAGAATTTCAGGAAACTCCTGCTTGCGGTTTCAAGGGATCCAAGGGTCATCGTGGTGAAACTCGCGGACCGCCTTCACAACATGAAGACGATCAGGCACCTGCCCGCCGAGAAACGGACCAGGAAGGCCAGGGAAACCATGGAAGTCTATGCCCCGCTTGCCGGGCGCATGGGCATGCAGTGGATGCGGGAAGAGCTGGAGAATCTGGCGTTCAGGGAAATGTACCCCAGTGAACACCGGGCTCTTCTTGGCAGGTTCGCCAAGATGAGGCGGGAACATCCGAATCTCATGGAAGAGATCATCAGCGATATAAGGGACAAGCTTGAAGAGGTGGGGGTCGAGGCCGGAGTCGAAGGCCGCGCGAAGAAACCCTATTCGGCCTGGCGGAAACTGAACGAGGAAAAACGGGACTTTTCGGCCCTGAGCGATGTCCTGGGATTCCGGGTCATAACTACCAATGTGGACGACATCTACAAGGCTCTCGGCGCGATCCATCTCAAGTGGAAGGCCGTCCCCGGCCGGTTCAAGGATTACGTCAGCCATCCGAAATCAAACGGCTACAGTTCCGTTCACACCGTGGTTTCGGGCAAGTACGGGCATATCGTCGAAATCCAGATCAGAACCAGGGACATGCACCTGAAAGCGGAAATCGGGGTCGCCGCCCACTGGTCGTACCGGGACGGGCTGCCTGTCGAACTCAAGACGACCGAGGATCCCGGATACTGGATCAGGAACCTGACGGACAACTTTGGCGAAGAACCACACGAGAGCCTGGTCGAACTCGTCAAGCTCGAGATGTACAGTGACCAGGTCTTCTGCTTCACGCCGAAGGGGAGGGTGATCAGGCTGCCCAAGGGCGCGACGCCGGTCGATTTCGCATACATGGTGCACACGGCCGTGGGGATGACCTGTGTTGGCGCCAAGGTGAACGGCAAACGGGTTCCCTTGTCCACTCGCCTGGAAACCGGGCAGACCGTCGAGATTCTGACCGCCGAAAACCAGAGGCCCAACGCCAACTGGGAAGACATGGCGGTGACCGGGCGTGCGAAGTCCGCGATTCGCAGGGCAGTCAAGACCGAGAAGATGGAAAGCGACATCCGCCTGGGCAGGGAACTGGCGCGGTCAACCCTGGAACGCATCAACAAGCGGTTGACCGACAAGGCGCTTTCGACAGCTGCCGCGGCGCTCGGAGAGAAGGATGCACAGCATTTGCTTGCAAAAATGGGGCAAATGAAAATCAACGGGGCAAGACTGATCAGGGTCCTTTATCCCGAGTTGGTCGATTCTGTCGAAAAGAAGGTCCAGACGGCCTGCAAGATATCAGGCTTGCCGGAAGGTCAGAGCAGGCTGAGGACCTTTTGCTGCCGTCCGCTGCCAGGCGAACGGATCGTGGGCATTTCCCAGCGGGGAAACGGGGTCAAGGTCCACGTCATTCATTGCGAAAAACTCGCCGATTACGAGAACCAGCCGGAACGGTGGATCGACCTGCGGTGGACCGAGGGCACGAATACCGGAAGCCACAAGGCCTACCTCGATGTCACGATGGCCAATTCCGCCGGGGTCCTCGGGCGGGTCTGCACCCTGTTTGGCGAACAGAATTCAAACATCTCGAACCTGAAATTCACCGATCGTAAGTCCGACGTCTACCGTATGGAATTCGAAATCGAGGTCCGCGATGTCGAACATCTGTACAACATACAGCGCGCCCTTGATGCGGAATCGGATGTCGTCGTGCACAAGCGTATTCACGGTCGATCGCCGAAACCCAAAACATCTGTTGCCAGGTCGGCGTAACTGGCGCACAACAACGCTTTCAGTTTGGGAGAACAACAGGAACAGGTGTTCAAGAGGCGTACACAGCTGTCTTTTCGCGAGCGCGCGTCGGAACTGATCTATCCCAGGTCAGGATGGCGTCGCGCGACGATATATGCGCTCCGAAGAATCCTGCGTTTGCCCGATACGCCACACCGGATTGCCCTGGGGCTTTCCTGCGGGGTCCTGGCCTGTTTTTCCCCCTTTTTCGGGTTGCACATCGGGTTCGCCATCGTGCTGGCGTTCCTGTTGCGCGGCAACCTTCTTGCATCCCTGATCGGGACGTTCTTCGGCAACCCGATTACATTCCCGGTGATTGCCGCGGCGAGCTACAACATAGGGCATACGCTCCTCGGAACGGCCGACGACCAGACGCCGCTCAGGGCAGCTCGGCATGCGTTCAATGAGGCTGCAAGCGATGTCAAGCGCAACCTGCTCAATCTGCTCGGATCCGAGCCGACGTCATGGGATGGCGTCAAGGAGCTGGCCGGGTCGATATTGCTCCCATACAGCATCGGCGGATTGATTTCCGGTCTCGTGACGTCAATTGCGGTCTACTTCGTTTCCAAGCCGTTGATCGAGGCCTACCAGAGGCGGCGAAGGCTCAGGTTCTCCCAGCGCCGGGACGTGCGGCCGGAGGCGGAGTCCGATGACCAGGCCGCGGACAATGCTGAAGGGAGATTGACATGACACTGCTTCTCGGAAATACGCCCCGCCGGCTGCGTCTCGGGGTCAACATCGACCATGTCGCGACGGTCAGGAATGCACGCGGGGGCGACTACCCGGATCCTGTCAGGTCGGCAAAGCTGGCGGAGACCGCGGGAGCCGACGGTATCACCGCGCACCTGAGGGAAGACCGCAGGCACATCACCGACCGGGACATCGATCTTCTCATGAAGAATCTGTCCGTGCCATTGAACCTTGAAATGGCGGCAACCGGGGAAATGCTCGAGATTGCGCTTCGCCATCGACCGCATGCCGTGTGCATCGTCCCCGAGAAACGCGAGGAGCGCACGACCGAAGGAGGTCTCGATGTCGCCGGTGACGAAAACCGCCTTGCCCGGTTCATCGGGCCGCTCAAGGACGCTGGATGCCGGGTTTCGTTCTTTGTCGAGGCGGAAAGGCGTCAATTGGAGTCGGCTGCGCGCATCGGGGCACATGTGGTTGAACTGCATGCCGGCGCATATTGCGATGCGCATAACGAAGGACGGATCGCGGACCGGGACCGGGAGCTGGACGCGATTGTGGCCATGGCGGAATTCGGTGCGTCGATCGGCCTGGAAATCCATGCCGGCCACGGATTGACGTTCGATACGGTCAAGCCGGTCGCCGCGCTGCCGGACGTCCAGGAACTGAACATCGGTCATTTCCTGATCGGGGAAGCCATTTTCTCGGGACTCGACAGTGTCGTCCGGAGGATGAGAGCGCTGATGCAGGAGGCACGGTCCGAGACGCTCGGGGAAGGGGTCGCATGACCTCGTCCGGGTGGGCTGTTCACTGAATTCGAGAACGGAACCCTGTTTGCCCATTTCCTTCTTTCGTCGCGACATGCCGTTGCGTGCGCGGACATCTCCGGACGGAAGGACGGCCCCGGGCACCGTAAGTGTCCTGATCGGTAGAGGCCGTCCGGAATGGCGTTTGTCCAGCCGGGTGTCGACGATCTCCGGGCCTCCGGTTCGGAGGCCAGGGCCGTGGACGCGCCATGCCAGCCGTCGGCGGGGCATTTCGGCCGACTGGCGACAGGGGGGCATGATCTGCGCGACCGATGCGGCAGGCTCGGCAACAGTTGACGAAACCAGTTGAAGACTCCATCTAGCAGGCGGCGTCAAATCGGGGATCGGTAATGGCGAACAGGACTTCGCGCTCATCGGAAAAGGAATCCGGCTGGCTTTGGGAATCCGCCAAGACGATTGTCTACGCATTGCTCATAGCCGGCGTGATACGGACCGTTTTCTTCCAACCGTTCTGGATCCCTTCGGGCTCGATGAAGCCGACCCTGCTGGTGGGCGACTTCCTGTTCGTGAACAAGATGGCCTACGGGTATTCCTGGGCGTCATGCCCCAATCTCGGCAGTTTCAACCTGTGCTGGTTCGCCCGGGACCTCGATGGAAGAATTCTCGGCGACGAGCCGGAACCCGGGGACATCATCGTCTTCAAGCATCCGGTTGATGGCAGGGATTTCATCAAGAGGCTGATCGGAGTGCCGGGAGACAAGGTCAAGATGTCCGACGGGCGACTGATCATCAATGATGTCGAACTTCACCTGGAGCCGAATGGCGTTTTCAAGGAACTGAGGGCGCCGCAGGGTCCGGTCGGCAACCTGCCCCGCTGCAAGGGAGTTTCAGGCATCGACGGCTCCGTCTGCGAAAAGGACCTTTACGAGGAAACCCTTCCCAACGGGGTCCGTCACGCGGTTCTCGATATCGGTCACAGCTACTCGGACAACACGCCCGTCTACCATGTTCCGGACAATCACTATCTTTTCGTCGGGGATAATCGGGACAATTCCCAGGACGGGCGGTTCCCGCAAAACGTGGGAGGCGTCGGATTCGTTCCGTTCGAGAACCTGATCGGACGTGCCGACAGGGTCATCTTCTCCTCGGCAGGGTCCTGGATACTGGCATTCTGGTCGTGGAGGTCCGACCGGTACTTCAAGAGGCTCGAGTGAGTCAGGCAGACAGGCTTCGGCGTTTTTCGGACCTCATCGGTTACTCATTCGGGAATCAGGAACTGCTCGACCGGGCCCTGTCTCATCCTTCCATCGGAAGTGACGAGGCCCGGAGCTTTCAGCGAATGGAGTTCCTCGGTGACCGGATCATCGCGCTGGTCATCGCCGAAACCGTGTATGAGGGCGACCGCTCCGCGAGCGAAGGGCAACTGGCGGTACGGTTGAACGCGCTCGTGTGCGGGGAAACATGCGTGCGCATTGCGCGAAGCATCGGACTCGAATCCGTGCTCAGGGTGAACAAGTCGATCAAACGACCCGACGGCATGATCCCCTCGTCTGTGCTGGCGGACGCCCTTGAAGCACTGGTCGCAGCCGTTTACCGGGATGGCGGCTTCGAGGCGGCACGTCAAATGGTGCTGCGGCTGTGGGAATCCCATGCCGGAATCGGCATCGGTTCGACGGTAGCCAATTTCAAGAGCGAGCTCCAGGAATGGGCGCTTGCCCGTGGATTGCCGTTGCCGAAGTACGAGGAGATCGGCCGCAGCGGGCCTGCGCACGCGCCGGTATTTGTCGTCCGGGCAAGCCTCGCCGACGGGCATGCTGCCTCGGCCCGCGGCCCGACCATACGTTCCGCCGAGCGCGCGGCGGCGGCGGCGGTTCTTGCATCCCTGGACAGGGACACGGGCAGGTGAGCCGGAAACGTTGCGGAGTCTTTGCCCTCGTCGGTGAGCCCAATGCCGGGAAGTCGACGTTGATGAACCGGGTCGTGGGCACCGGGATTTCGGTTGTGACTCACAAGGCCCAGACCACGAGATTCAACGTTCGCGGGATCAGGAATCACGGCGAAATCCAGCTCGTGCTGATCGACACGCCCGGCCTGTTCAGGGCGCGGCGCGTACCGGACAGGTCCATGGTCCAGGATGCCTGGACCGCAGTCTGGGACTCGGATGCCTCCCTTTTCGTCGTCGACGCCCGGAAGGGCGTCACTGCGGGCGCGCGAATGATCGTCCAGGGGCTCGCCGAAAAGATGGAATCGGTTCGAACCCGTGATTCGGAGGAACCCCGGCAGATGCGTGTGCCAGGAGCAGCACTTGTCATCAACAAGGTCGATCTGGTTAAAAAACCCGAACTCCTTCGCCTCTCGGCCGAACTCAACGACTTGTCCGAGTTCTCCATGACCTTCATGGTTTCAGCCCGGTCCGGTTCCGGCGTCGAACGACTGCAGGACTGGCTCTTGTCGGTGGCGCCGGCCGGCCCTTGGCTGTTTGCAAAAGACCAGTCATCCGACCTTTCCCCCGAACGATTTGCTGCCGAGTTGACGCGCAAGCACATTCTTCTGCACCTTCACCAGGAGTTGCCCTACCGACTGGGGGTCGATCCGGTTTCCTGGGACGTCCTGAAGGACGGGTCGGTTCGAATCGAACAGCTGGTCTCCGTGAAACGCGCGGGTCATCGGGGAATCCTGTTGGGCCACCGGGGCCGGACCATCAGGACAATCGGCTCGGCGGCGAGATCCGAACTCCGGAAGCTGCTCGGAATCGACGCCCACCTTCTGCTCCGGGTTCAGGTTCGGCCCGAGCGGAACCGGGAGTCGTCCGTCGGACGCGGCACGGGCCGGGAAATGGCGAAGTGAGCCGGTTCGGGGCTGGACGTGGAAAGGCTGACGACCGAATTCTGGGTGGGGGCGTATTTGCGGCGCCTGCAGAACGAAGGTGTCCCGGCATTCGTCAACGCGAAAGGCGACCGGACAGCCGGAGCGGTCATGGTCAAGTTGAGCACGCTTGACGGGAGGGCGCAGGTCTTTCAGCGTACCGTATCCGGAGATGGAGGACGGATGTGGTCGGTCTTTTTCGAAGGTGACGATGCGGCAGCCGATGCCTCGCTGTCTCGACAAAGACAGATCGATCCCGATCTCTGGATCATCGAGATCGAGGACAAGAAGGCACGGCATCTCCTGGACACGCCGGGTCTCGATCGTTGAGAGACGACAGAATGAAACGGAAGCGAACGCGGGTGCTCCCGTTGGCGACGGGTACCCGGTGGGTGTCGGCCCGGCGGTTCGTCGATGTGACTGGCAGGCCTGCTGCGCGCGAAGACGGTTCGATGATCGGGATTGGTCGGAGGATTTCCCGAAGCGAGGACGGGAATTGAACTGGCCAGGATGCAGGTGCCATGGAATGGCGTGACGAAGGCGTGATCGTGGCCAGGAGGGTACACGGCGAATCTGCCATGATCGTCGAGGCCCTGACGCGGTCGCGTGGTCGCCACGCCGGATTGGTGCACGGGGGCGCGCGCTCGAAATTGTCGCCGGTCCTGCAGATCGGAACACAGGTCGAACTGGAGTGGCGGGCGAGGCTCGAGGACCAGTTGGGCACCTACCGGGTCGAGTTGAAACGCTCCAGAAGCCGGGTGCTCCTGGATCGCGTGGGACTGGGCGCCCTCGGTTCGGTCGCTTCCCTGGTCAGTTTTGCCTTCCCGGACAGGATGGCGCTGCCTGATCTCTATGACGAAACCGTCGCTTTCCTTGACCTGCTTGAATCGGGCGGGAATTGGCCGGCCGCCTATGTCATTTGGGAAAAACGGCTCCTTGAAGAGCTTGGCTACGGGCTGGACCTCGAAACATGCGCGGCGACCGGGGTGACTTCGGATCTTGTCTACGTCTCCCCGAAGTCAGGCCGGGCGGTCTGCCGCGATGCCGGGGCGAAATACGCGGACAGGTTGTTGCCGCTACCGCGGCTGTTGCATCAAGGAAGAAACCCGGCGCCTGCTTCGCCGGTATCCGGAACCCCGGACGAAGTCCTGCAAGGATTGAAAACGACCGGTCACTTCATCGAGACCCGGCTCGTGCCGGCGATCGGGAATCGGCCGCCGCCCGCCGCAAGGAACCGGTTTGTCGAACGCCTGCGTCGCGAATACGACTCGCCTGACCGGAACGATCATGTGGAGGGATGAGGTCGGGAGACGTTCCGGTTTTACGCCTCCAGTATCCGCCTCGCGATGATGTGCGCCTGAATCTCGGCCGCCCCTTCGAAAATGCTGAGTATTCTCGCATCGCACAGGATTCGGCTTGCGGCGTATTCCTCTGCGAATCCGTTTCCGCCGTGAATCTGGACCGCGTTATCGGCGGAGGACCAGGCGACGCGCGCCGCAAGGAGCTTTGCCATTCCGGCTTCCAGATCGCACCGTTCTCCGGAATCCTTCTTTCTGGCGGCGTGATAGGTCAGTTGGCGGGCGGCCGCGATCTCCGCTGCCATCATCGCGAGTTTCGCGTACACGCGCGGAAACCGGATAATGGGTTTTCCGAACTGGACGCGCCCGATCGCATAGTCGAGCGCGGCGTCCAGTGCCGATTGCGCGACGCCCACGGCACGTGCCGCCGTCTGAATCCTCGCGGATTCGAATGTCCGCATCAGGTGCCTGAATCCCTGGCCTTCCTGCCCGCCAAGGAGATTGCCGAGAGGAACCGGGAACCCGTCAAACGCGATTTCGTACTCCTTCATTCCACGGTATCCGATCACACCGATTTCGCTTCCGGAAATCCCCTTGTCCGGAAAGGGCGAGTCCGGTGTTCCGGGGGTCTTCTCGATCAGGAACATCGACAGGCCCGAGTGATCGGCCGTCGACGGGTCGGTTCGGGCGAGCAGGGTCATCATACCGGCCCTCGATCCATGCGTGATCCAGGTCTTGTTTCCGGTTACCAGGTAGAAATCGCCGGATCGTTCCGCCCGCGTCGTCAGCGACCCCAGGTCGGACCCGGTGCCAGGCTCGGTGAACACCGCGGTCGGGATGGCGGCGCCGGACGCCAGCCCGGGAAGCCACCGTGTCTTCTGCGCTTCGGTTCCGCCGCAAAGGACCAGTTCCGAGGCGATTTCCGTCCGGGTCGCAAGCGAACCGACGCCGATATAGGCTCTCGAAAGTTCCTCCGAGACCACGCACATGGCGGTTTTCGACATGCCGGCCCCACCGTGTTCTTCCGGAATCGTCAAGCCGAACACCCCGAGTTCTGCCATTTCCTGAATGACGTCCAGGGGAATCAGGCTGTCTTCGAGGTGCCACCGCTGGGCATGTGGCGCGACCCTGGCGCCGGCGAAACGCCGGAACTGGTCACGGACGATTTCAAGGTCCTCGGAAAGCCCGTCGGAACCGAAAACCGATACGCCGACGCGGTCTTCGATCAGTTCGGCTAGCCGCTTTCGCGCCGCGTCCGAATTGCCATTCACGATCAGCACGCGCGCGGCGCCGCCTTCAAGCGGTGCAAGGGCATCGGGGTCGAGGCCGTAGTCATGGAACCTGACGAATTCGCCTTGCGACATCGGCAGACCGCCGACGAGCTGGCCAAGGTATTCGCCGAACACGACCTGAAGGATCAGCAGCTCGAGATCTCCGAGACTCCCGCGGGCCTCCAGGTCCCGCGACCAGTCGGCCAACCGCTGGAGGACGTCGACGTATGTCGCGAACCAGGACAGCCCGTGAGCCAGGGTCTGTCGCGCCTCGAGTGCATGGCCGTCAACCCGCCCTCCGGCGAGGCATTTGCCGCGCACGCGGTGAACCAGCGCGTCCCTGACTTGTGTCACGCTCACGACAGCCTCCGCGCAGAGGGCAGGGAGATCGGGAATCGGGGTCGGAATCTGCGTCATGATCGGGCCGCCGGGAATTGAGCCAATGCCGGGAGTTCCGGCAGTTTTTCCGCGATACCGGGACGGAAATGAAAGGGCAATGCACGCGACGACCGCCTGCCGGCGTTGGTTCCGGACGGATGCCTCCCGTTACCCGGCCGAATCAGCCGATTGCTCGAAGTTCGGTAACGGCAGCGCGCCCGACATTCGTTCCGAGTCGTTCATGGTTGTTGAGAAACATCGTGCGGAGCATGGTGGCCGCCTGATCGTATGCCCTCGGGTCCGGCCAGGTTTCGCGCGGAACGAAAAGGGCCTTGTCGATGCCCGGCGCCGACGTGGGAGTTTCCAGCCCGAAATGCTTGTCCCTGCGGAAGGTGCAGCGTTCGAGCTGACCGCCGAGCGCAAGGGAAAGCAGGCGCCGGGTGACCTCGAGCGGGAACCGCGAACCGGCCCCGTAGGCCCCGCCTGTCCAGCCGGTGTTGATCAGCCAGCACCTTGAACCTGCATCGGTCATGCGAGATCGCAGCAGCTTTCCGTAGTCTTCCGGTGGGCGCGGCATGAACGGCGCACCGAAACAGGCGGAAAATGTCGGTCTCGGCTCGGTGACGCCGCGCTCGGTGCCGGAAACCTTGGACGTGAATCCGGACAGGAAGTGAAAGACGGCCTGTTCGGGCGAAAGCTTCGCGATCGGGGGCAATACGCCGTAAGCGTCGCAGGTCAGCATCACGATGTGTTTCGGCGGACCCGCGAGGCCCGTCGGAGAAGCGTTGGGAATGGAGGCGAGGGGATATGCCGACCGCGTGTTCGCGGTGATGCTGTCGTCGCCATAGTCCGGAAGCCTGCTGTCGGGGTCGAAGACGACATTTTCGACAACGGTACCGAACATTCGCGACGCTGCATGAATCTCGGGCTCGGTGGCAGGATTCAGGTCGATCAGCTTTGCGTAACATCCTCCTTCCAGGTTGAAGATCCCGTGCTCGGACCAGCCGTGTTCATCGTCACCGACAAGTGTGCGTTCAGGGTCCGCCGAAAGCGTCGTCTTGCCCGTGCCGGACAGTCCGAAGACGACCGCGGAATCGCCGGGGGATCCCGTGACATGATTTGCCGAGCAATGCATGGGCATGACGTTCTGATCCGGCAGGAAGTAGTTCAGGAAGGAAAAGACCGATTTCTTGTTTTCACCTCCGTATTCGGTGCCGGCGATCAGGATCAGCCGGTGCTTCAGGG
>JAPOVX010000124.1 GCA_026707935.1 Paracoccaceae bacterium | reverse complement strand
CATCTCGAACCTGTCTTTCAGCGTCTCGACCACACATGGCATGGTAGCATGGTACAGAACGCACACTAAATGGGCAAGTTATTTTGGCGAGTATCCTGAGTGTCAACGGGTTCTAGACCTCCGGCCAGCCATTCTCGAAAACGAAGTTGCGGTTTGTCTTCTTTAGTTCCTGAAAGCTCATTTGTTGGATTTCCTGCGATTGCAATGCTTGCACAGCATTTGACAGTTCTCTTCAATTGTCTTGCCACCCTCACACCAAGGGATGATGTGGTCGGCCTCCATCTCCGAAATCTCAAACTTCTTCCCGCATGACCCGCAAATGCCGTTTTGGATCTCAAACGCCTTCTGCTTCATGGATTCGGAAAAGGCCCGGATGTTGAGCCACCTTTCCTCACCAGTGAGTAGATACGGGTAGATGCCAGCCTTCTTCGTCACGTCGTCGTCAATCATCAGGCGGGCAACGTCGTCCTCAAGCTCTTCGGGGTCCAGGCTCTCGTCCTTGAGTTTCCCGTAAAGCCCGCCCCAATCCACTCCCTTCATTTGCCTGCGGTAGTACGGGAAAACCGCCTCCACCCGGTTGATTACTGCCTGGAAGTGACTCCACAAGGCGGTTGCGGTCTTGTCATGCTGGCGTGCGGCCATGTACTCCTCAATCGCCTCGCCCTCGTCCTTGATCCACTCGATTGCGGTTTCGAGATATTCTTGGCGCTCTGCCTTCCCGTTCACATAACGGCTGCCGATTGCATAAGCCGGGCAAGCGGCCCCCTTCCGGCTGAAATGCCGCTTTGCGTCGGACACCCAAGAGCCGGCGTAGACCGCATTCCGCAGCTCCTGACCGGTCAGCCTTTCGCCCGCAATGTTGACAATCCTGAACCAAGCCAACTTCTCGCTGGCGCTCCCCTCGCAGACATAAACTTGCAACTCATAATCGAGAATTCTCTCCTGCTCATCGTCTTGCAAGTTATGGAAGTACCGCCCATCAAGGGAGTAGTCGCTTTTCACGTACTGCGCCGCTGAGATCGTGCGCTGTTGGCCATCGATGACCTCATACGTGCCGTCCTGGCGAAGGGCCCAATACATCACATTGAGCGGAAAGCCCTTGTTGATCGTCTCGACCACCGCATCGCGCTGCTTGTCCTTATAGACGAATTCGCGCTGAAATGGTGGGCGGATGTCAAGCTTGCCGCCGTAGCCGCGCACCCCGCCTTCTCCATCGTCGCTGTAGCCCTCCACAAGGTCGCGGACTGTAATTTTCTCGAGATCGATCTTCATAAATGTACCTTACTGTGGATTGAGCCGACCTTTCCGCCTGATAAAAATCCTTTTGTATAAGGTATACACTACATCCTCGCCACGAATAAGGTAGTTTCCCTTGCGCGGTCTGCCCCTCAAGATGGGATAGCCATTAGCCTTTTGGCCGGACATGCCGGTTTTCGTCCCATCTGGCCTCATCTCAATGAATTCATCGTAAAACGTGTGGCTTTTGAATCCATCATCCCACAAATAGGATACGCCCAATATCTCAAACTGCTCAGGGTTATGTTTGTCCAAGAACGAGATCGGAACGCCCATCGCCCCTTTCCAATCCATCGGGATTTTGGCTGTCTTGTCCACGTTGATCGCATCGTAGTTGTCGTATGACGGGTATTCCTCTGGCGAGTACCGCTTGTAGAGGATCAATTCCTCTTGACGTTTCTTGTGGTCGAGATTGGTGAACCATGCCGCATTACCCAACCGTCCCTTAATGACCCCCTCGACGACTCTATACGCACTCCCCTCCTTTGCGGTCGCTACCAATTCCTGCGCGTAACCCTCCGGTACATCGAACAACATATCTTGGCCTTTCGGGGTGACTCCAAGCCACATCCTGTTGTCCTTGATTAGGGGGAAAATCTCCTTGTAGGTGATGGCATTTTGATTCCCGACGATCAGGAACTTCTTTCCGTACTGCACCAGTTGGGCAACGTATTCGCGGAACAGCGAAAACGGTGGATTGGTCACGACGATGTCAGCTTGCTTCAGTAGCTCGATGCATTCTGTGTGACGGAAATCTCCGTCCCCCGAAAACTCACGGATTCCAATATCCGCAATGTCAGGCACCTTACCACCCTTCGCGTTCCCTTCGTATTCGAGCCAAATCGCCCGCTCCGTATCGTGACGGCTGAACAGGTCACGATTTTGATTCTTGTAGCACGCAGTGATGAGCTTCTTCAGGCCCAGGCGCTCAAAGTTGTATGAGAAAAAATGGAAGAAGTTTGAAACACGGGGATCGTCACAGTTGCAGTACACAACCTTTCCGTGAAAGTGTCCGGTGTAGTGGCGGAGTTCGTTCTCGATGTCTGAAAGCTGCGTGTAGAACTCGTCGTTTTTTTGCCGCTTGGCCTTACGCAAGTTTTCATTCAGAGACATTGGTCCGCTCCATTATCACGACGCCCAGTACCGGCGAACGGTTCCGGACGCAATAATTCGGCAAAATTCGCTCAATACTTTAGCTTACACAACTGAGGTCAAAGATAATTCAGTTCAGACACTAATCCTATCGTACTCTGAAAGTCTTTCAAGGATTTGGGCGGTTGGGCGCACCGTACTCTGACCTCGTACACCAATTTTTTTCCGGCGCCGCAATGGTCCTGATCTGAAGACGTAAACTGTTACTGGCATAGGTGAAATAGCGGGGCTCCCGGAAAACGACCGGCATAACGGGGCAAAATTATCTCAAGTTGGGGCACATCAGCGCGCGTTTCACAGCAACCGTAACTGAGCGGAGGACAACAGTCATTATCCGAATTCCATGCTCCGGGGTAACCGTTAGAATGCACTTGTGTGAGTGTTTTGTCGAGCGAACTTGGCCATTCATTCGGATCGTTCGCCGCAAACGCTCAGGCCACCAATTTACCAGAGCAAAGCGAGGGCACCCACAAGCTTATGCGCTCGACAATGACCGCTGGCGGACATCATAAACGCAATTTGCGATCTTGTTGGCACAGGACACGCGCAACGCAGGGGCAAGTGAATCGAATAACGCAAGATCCTGGCGCTCGCCAAAATGAAGGAGACCTTCGCAGAGCAATGCAACAGCAGGTTCGTCAGCACGGATGTGGGTCCATTCGCCAATCAAGGCAAGAAGTGTGCTGCGTTCCCACAATTCTTCCTCCCGCCGTTTGAACCAAATGTCGATTCGATAATGGCGTCGATCATGCTTTAGAAATTTCACAACTTCGCTGTCGAGTGAGGCGAACAAAGCCTGTTTGTCCGATGGGCAGTAACCACGATCCGTCTTTGTGATGAGTGGATCCAAATGCTTTCTGCGCCAATTCAATTCACCCAACCGATTTGCTTCTTCGAAGAAGCTGATGATGCGCATCTCGTCCATCTGTGCATAGTATGGTTCCAGTGCTTGCAACTGCGCAAGATCCGTGACCCCAGCGCGCCCGCTGTTCCTTATGCCCCAATGAAAGTTAATGTATTCCAGCATCGTCTCGGGCGACTCGCATTCGGCGATCGCCGATCGAGCGAGATCCACTGTTTCCGGCAGCGCCAAGTAGAGTGCTGCTTGAACGAACGAAGGGCTCATCTTGAGCTGATCCCAGTTCGCAACAATCGTTTCCGCGGCAAATTCGTCGCGTGCGTCCATAAGCAGTTCGGCAAGGATGTTGTCTGCGTCGGTAACCCTTCCTTCAGCAAGTCGATCGATGCGACGCTCATGAAAGTAACGCTGCACATCTTCATGGAGGCACGCAAGGCCCACTCCCCGCGCTTTATACCACCAATAAAGCCCATGTTCAGTGTTCCAAATGCGTTGTTTCAGTAACGGCGCCGCCGATTGATCGCCTGCCGCAAGTCTTGCACTGAGGGCAGCGTCCGCCAACACTGGATCGGCTTCAAGAGCAGCGACACCCGCCAATTCCTCATGTGACAGCGTCAGGCTCCAAACTAGAAACGCGGCCTTACGTTCGTACCGGTTACGCCGCCGATTTCGCCAGACTTGCTCGACCGCTGTGCGGGATTCTGAACATAGCATCCGGCCACATTGTTTTGGTGACCAAGTTTGCTTGAGATCATTACCAAACAGATTAATGCCGCCGGTCTTTTCGGTCCGTCGGTAGATCTTGCCACTCAGTTGGACGGAGTAGAGCACCGCATCCGGCACGTCGATCTTGCTCAGGATCGAGCCCAAAACGTGCTTGAGTTTTCGGTCCTGCTTCGAGCGTGCAATCATGAATGCAACTGCACTTTGTTCAGGATTTCGCATGAACGCCGAAGGAAGTGAAAATCCTGCAATGTCCCATCGAGGATTGCGGTATGGCTGGTCGGCGCTACGTCTGACCTTGGTCGGCAATTCCGCCCAGAGATCGCACAATTCGTCGACCAAAGGGTGTTCGACTGGTGGGCAGCATCGAAGCGCCGCCCAGAGCCATCCTGTCGACAAGGATGTTTTTCCGTCACTTCGTTTCCATCGCGCAGCGAGAGCATCACAGAATGCTGGATCTCCTATCTCTCCAGCTAGGTTTAGCGCGCCCTCGAGCAACTCGGGAGAAAGATCGCCATTGTGGATCAATTTGACCAGATCCGGGACGAAGTAGGCGTGACGCGCGTGCGCGTGCGCAATTATTCGATCCCGCCATGGGTGGTTTATGTCTGGAGTGGAAGTCGCACAGAGCACTGCTCCAGCACGAACATCACCATTGCGAACAAGCGCCTCAAGTTTGGGGAAACTGGAGGGAAAAGACTCCGCGAGATCGATAACGAACGAGCCGTCAGTCCTTGCAAGATAACTCATTGCATGGTGTCGTTGCCGATCAGTTGCTTCCGCTTTAAAGTCGGAAGAAGAAGTCCACGCTTTCGCTCTTTCGATTAGTTCGTGGCGGCGCACGTCTTCCAGGCTCACATCCTGAAGCGCAGCGAACAGTGCGACTGGATTGCGAACCGCGGCATTATTGACAGCGCTAATGGGAAGTGCCGACACCGCACTTCCAATCAGCGCGGCGAAAAAGGGTTCACGCCAAATCTCCGGTATGAGGCGATCACTTGCGATCAATCGCGTAATTGCTTGGATCAATAGGACATCACGCACACGATCATGTCTGTAAGCGAGCCGTTCATCGGCGTTCGATGAACCGAGATGAATGATACGTCCCTGATTGACCAAACGGCGGATTGCTGACAACGTATCGCTGTCTTTGGCAAGCCAGCCGCGAATTTGTCGCCATTTTGGGTAAATCGTTCGTTCCTCAACCAATCGCTCGGCAAGATCGTCGAGAGCGAGCTGGAGATCGCTCGCGAGCAGCTCTTGGTCTGCGACTTCTTCAATATTCGCAGTCAAATACGACTGCATTGCAGCACTTGGGCTTGGTGACAACCAGTCTCGGTTGAGACCGATAAGCAACGGATCATCGCCTAGCCTCGCAGCAAGATCGTCGCACTGCAGCGCAGTGAGTTCGACACCTGCGCCCCATGCCCGTACCTTTACTGCTTCGGCTGCTTCGGAACGTTCGAAGCGATCGACCATGAACGCATTGCGGACTACACGATCGCGCAACTGCGCCTCCGACAAACCGGCATTCCCGCGCCAGACGGGGCATAGCAATCGCCATTGGCGAGCAGGCAAGGCGCCTTGCTCATCGGGTTTACTTGCGATTGACCAGCCGACAAGCCGTTCAATAATTCGAAGGGGATTGTTCGAACGGTTCACGTCCTCGACGATGAGCAATATTGGTTGCTCGGAAGTCGCTAACCCGAGCGCCTCATGGCCGCATCCAGTGTCAAGCGCTGGCGCCCAATGGCACAGACCTTGAGAAATAGCGTTCTCAATCGTGGCTGCTCGTTCGATAACCTCGTGAGCCAAGACCAGGACAATACCGCCTTTATTGTACCACTCGTCGCCAAGGCGACGAAGAGCGATACTCTTGCCAAGGCCGGACTCGCCAATAACAAATCCCGTTCCAGTACCTTGTCGTGCAAACCCGGCAAGCAATTTGTCGAGCGTGCGGGGAACGGTGTCGTCGCGTGCGATCAAGGGCAAGTATTGGGCGAGTGATTGTTCCGAGATAACACGAGCCTGCGAGACTGAGAGACGTACAGCTTCGGCCCCAAATTGCTGTTCCCGAAGCCATTGGCCTTCGGGATTACGGTCAAGAAAGTCCGCAATCCGCGACCCTGGCCAGAGATCAACAATTAACTTTTCGCCAGCTGCCGCATGGACGTCCCGGATAAGTTCTTCGCTCGGATCGGTTGTGCTCGCGAGCACGAGAGTTGCGGCCCTGATGGTACCACGCGCTACTTCCTTTTCGAAGATCACCTTGGCTTTAGTCACGTCACCGTCTTTGGGGTCAAGCCATTTTCTCCGCAAGCCATTGCGAGCAGTGATCGTGTGTTGAACAAGCAAAAGGTACCGGGAGTTGCGATGGACTCGAATACCGATGCCATCGACGGGTGAGCGGACCGCCCTACCGCTTGCATTCGTTCCGACATGAAGTAGTGACGTGTATGCAGGAACTGCTTCGCGCAAGATGGCCGTTGCGAGCACCTCGAATTCGTCAGGAGAAGCGAGATCGGCCAGCTGTTTACGCGTCTTTGTCATTAGAGTTTTCGAAATTGTTTCAAGCGCCTACGCGATTTCTTGTGATGGCAGTAAATTCCCGACCGGCCAAATACAAAGGATATTCATTGCGTAAATGTTCGCAGCTTCGCTCAACAAGGAATCGAATATCCTCAATCGCTTTAGTAGTTGCGTTGGAATTGATCCTTTGGATGGCAAGCCTTGGTCGATCGCAGTTATGTATGCAGTCGTGTCTACGCTGAAAGAGAATCTGAATGCGCTTGCCGAATTTCTCTAGCGCAGTTCTCTTTGCCCTGTCCCGTAAAACGCCTGCTGTCGCATTGTAGGCAGTTCGGGTCATTCCAAAGTGTCTTTGGCGTGCGTCAGTGTGAACTAACCAAGACTCTATGGTGTCTTTCGTCAGGAGCTTGTGTCTCTCCCTGCAAAATAGATTAAGCAGTGTCTTGATTTCTTTGATCGAGAGCACGCTCTCTTTTTCGATTAGTTCCCTGGCTGCCATCCGCCACTGCCAACTGTTCGTGGAATTCAGAACGGCCACAACCGGAATACGGAGGTTGCCTAGGCGGTCGGGAAGGCGTCCCGAGGGCTGAAGTGATTTGGCGCGAAGCGTCCGGGATACAAGATCAGCATAAGCGTCGCAGTAGAACGCATCGGCCGCGCCTACGCTAATCGTCCATGCGGAACGCAAAAGGTCGTCTTTCAATCGTCCGGCTACAAGGCCAACTGCATGATCGCGAAGGTCAAATGCGCGCCGTATGTCCTCGTCGAAATGAGTTCTAGCCGTTTCCAAAAACAAATTCAGTTCTCCCGCCAAAAAGTGATTGCCAGATTCTTTTCAAAATACACGCTGACTTGGATTAACCTGTCAAGGTGAAGAAACCATGTCGATTTCCACTTTCTCTCAGAATGATGGATCTCATGCCGGCGTCGACATGTTCCTCGCGACGTCTGCTGCGTCAGGTCGAGCCGCCTGACGGCCCCCGTAAGTGTCCGTCGCGGCAAGACTCACGTTCTTTGATGTGAAATCATTCACCCGGGAGTGCAGTGTCGAGACAAGCAATTCCGTTCGCGGAATCGAGCTGAGAAAGAACCATATCAGATGTCCGCACCGGTGGATTGACGGTTCGGGCAGCCCCGATTGTGGCCTGGCATCGAACCCGTCAGGAATGGCTTCCTTACAAACAGGTGTATTCAGCCGGTGTTCAGAGGCTCTCCAATCCGAAAATCAACTGTACGAAAACAGCCGGACCAGACGGTTTTGGAAAAATATGTTCCACAAGGGACAAGGGTGCGTTTTGATGCACGTTTACGGCTTTGAAGGGCTGGAGACATTCCGGGCTCGGACCTTCCGATCTTGGACCCATTTAGGATCGCGAAGCCCACGGCTCACCATAAAAAATATGGCCACTGCGTTGCCTCACTGCGGCATCACGCAGCAACAGCACGGGCCGTGTCATCCGAATACCATGACGGTTGGGGCGGAAGTGCAAAACCCGCCATGTTCGTTTCGTCGCATTTGTTACGGAGCTTCAATTCCTGTCTCTCCCTCCCGGCAAGGATCCGTGCCGTATCTCCAACCATTTTTCACCCTGTCGGACCCAACGGGACATAAAATTTATGCCGCGCCCGAAGCCTCCCCAATCCAGACAACTCACCCGAATAGTTCAAATCATAGAACTTGAGACAAGGGGAGGCACGCCCCACGCCCGCCCGAGACTTGACGTTGGATTTGCGTTCCTCCACAAGCCTAAATCTCTGCGGCTACATCCGGCTTGTGTGTACAAAATCTCCGTGAATTTGACTGAAAGCAAACTGTATGCGCACGCGTATCAACGAAGAATTGCATTGGCCATTCATTCTATCCTCCCATGCAGCACGGGAGCTCCATGGTATAGTCAACAATGGTGAAGTTGAAATTGAGGCCGATTGTAATGATGGAATGCGCCGTGAATTTGAATCCATAGATGAATTGATAGACTACAATAATGGCAGTAGTCAGAAGATTTTGAATCTAAAATTCGAGTCGACAAATAGAGTTAATGACGAATACGTCAGTACAAAAATAGAGTTTTGCTCTGAACGGTCAGATGTCTTTATAGGAGAGTGCAAAATTAGAGTTTGGATCAGCGGTCCTGATGACTTAGTTTCGGTTCTACACGGACGAATAAGAACATCAATTCAATCACTAAGGCCGTGGCATTCGCCATTGGCAAAGATTGGTGGAGGCGTAATATTTTTCTTTAGTATGGGCATTTCTATGGCTGTTGTGCTTGGAATATCCATCGCGTATTTTGGAGTTACATTCAATCTCCAGTTCAATACGGTTACGCCACAGAGTTTGGACACTTTTCTTGAGAAGTTTGGCCTCATTGTCCCAATAACTTTTTTTGCCCTTATGATTTCGTGGTTCGTGGGAATGCAGTTGGCCGAACAAATGTTGCGGTTTAGGCAGTGGCTTTTTCCTGCTAGTACTTTCACGATAGGCCATCAGCTAAATGTTGAGCAGAACAAGGATAAGTGGAGACGGCCCGTCCTTTTGCTTACGGGTGTGACAATTGTTTCAACAATTTTGAGGCAGCTTTATTCTGCTTTCTTTTAACGACCGGTAAACCATGGTGTAACTCCCTTAAATTGTGCCTTCCAAAATGAGTATCGCCAACTATGATGCGACCCATTACAGTTCTGCGGGAACTTCTCCAACACGCCCCGATCCGATGCTTTGCCTCCTGAATGATGTTCACGGGGCCTGTTTGGCGATTTAGGTCTCGAATCTGAATCGGACCGAGCCACGACCGACTTGCTTAAAGCGGTGGCGCGATCCTTCTCCCATGGGATTAGGAAGTTCCAGTACCATCCAGCGATCTGGCGAGAATACAAACGGAACGTAGAGAATCCGATACCGTCGACGCCCCCGCGCTGGCAAACTGGCGGCAACGCGCATTTCGTTTGGGGTCAACTCGAACTCGCCGGTGTCTGCCAAAGATGACTTGACCTCGTAGAGCCACTCTGCCTGCGGGGCTTTGACGCAGAAGTCGTAACCTGCGGAATCGTCTCCTTCGCCGCCGCCGAAATAGCGGGCGCGATTTCGCGAAACCCAACACGTTTCGTCAACCACTTCGCCGAACCGGCGACGAAGGTACTGGAACACCAGCCATTCGCTCGCAATCCCCATGGCCTTCCGCATTTCTTCGGGCGGTTTCTTTCTACTGCGCCTATTTCCACTGCCGGCCGCACTTTGCGGCTGGTGACTGCCCCCGTCCGTTTCGTCGAATTTGGTCAATCTTGGTCGGCGGCTTCGCTCAAACCAACCCTCATTGGCAGCGATATTCTGTTCCGCCAACTTCTGGAATGCCTCCGCGAACGAGGGATCGCCGGGGTCGAGGCTCTTGCCAGCAAAGTCGATGCTTCGCTCTTCGATGATCTTCCGTTCACGCTCCCTCTGCCGGCGTTTCGCTTCCGCTTCAACCGTGGCTTGATCGAGTCCAAGGGCTCCGGTTTCAATGGTTTGCGCCATTCCGTCCGGCCAACACCCGGTACGATGACACAGCGCAGGTATCCGTTGGTCGTCGACGGGGTCGAAATCAAGCAGCCCGGAGTTTTCGAGACGGAGTGTCACAGCCTGCGGATCCTCACTTCGCCACGGATCCTGGACTGTAATCCCGTTACGGCGGCACCAGGCACCTACGACCGGGATCGCGCGGGAGGCAAATTCGCGGACTGACTTGCGGTTCTTTTCGAGAAGCCCGCGAGATGATGACAGATCGATCGCCTCGTCATCACCGAGAATCTCGTCCAGCAATCTCGCTACATGCGTCTCGACGGTTTCGTTGTCCAAAGACTCCCTTGTCAAAATCCATCTGGAATCGAACTCAAGGAAATCAAGCGATTTTCGGGCAACATAGACCGCAAGGTCGCGCCCTTCCCTAAAGTCGGTCGCGTGGCGCCTCCGCAACCGCTCAAGGATCTCCGGCCTCATCTGCCTGAGGTATGCTTCGTACATGGATCGTAGCTCATCCTCATTGGAAAGCGGGGATTCGCCCAACCTCAGGAGCACTCGGTTGAACCACTCGTAGTCCAGCTCTAACTCTTTGCGCAATGCTGTGCGGTTGGACGCCTTCTCACAGGCCGCGATCAGATCCGCTGGCGTCAGCTCCGAAGACGGAAACCATGATCCCAGCCAAGAGGGAATATCAAATTGCTCCCGGCTGCGCTCAGCGTCGCGCACCAATCTTCTGGCAAGCTCGACATCCCCGAAGTAGGCGACGACCGGCGTCAGCAGGTCCAGAACATGCGCGAGATCCGTTCGCAAAGCGGCCCGGTGTTCCTGCAATGTGGCCACGTCGCATCTCAGTGCTGCGGCAAGGTCCTCATCGCTCGGTGGATTCAGCGACGTGCCATCCTGACTTTGGAAAAGCCGCAATAGCAGCGGCTCGAGGAATCGAAACCGCGTGTCCAAAAGGCGTTCAACGGTTAGGGCAAGGTCTCTACTCAGCGTCAGCCACGAAAGGGGTTCATCCCCGGACAGGATTAGCGTTGGCAACTCCGCATGTTCGAACCCGTACCATTTAATGGCACCTCGCGGCGACACTTCATTTCCATCGACAACCAGCGTGATTGACCGGCAGCGCCTCAGTCTGATCGCTTGAACGCGCCGCTCGACTGTCGCGCGCAGAACGCCCCGCTCTAGTCTCTCTGCCAAAATTTCGTGCCCAAGCAGTACTACTTCAGATAGCCATTCCAATTTGTGGGAGAACAACTGCGGATCGTCCAAACTGGGGACGAACAGGTCGCCGTCGACCATTAGCCGCACACCGTTACCGTCGATCCCGAGGGGGGTGAATGCACCGGTCGCCGCCAATCTTTCAGCGACTCTTTCGGGCGGGGCTTCACCAACGTCAAGCAGCGCGAGTCCCACTGACGACAAGATCCTGGAGGTGGACTCCTGAGCGTTTTGTGTGACAATTACCTTGGGTGCCGTCTCAGAATCCCCTTTGAGGGTCTCCAGCCTGTGGTCTCGAATCACCGCCAATTCCAGTTCATGAGGCAGAGGATTATCGGTGCCCGAAATTTCGATCCAAGCACGTCGTTATTCCTTGCGGAAATTCGTGCGTTCGTGCGTCCTCAGACCGTGAGCGACGACCGCTAGCGCTTGCAAACGCTCAACTGAGGTATCCCGGGAGTGCCAGTCTAACAGCCCCAACGCATTGCCGAAGACCAACTCTGCGAATTCTTCGCTGCCCTGCACCAGTTCCGAGACCGTTTCGGAAACACGTTCCATGAATTGCGGCGGTCGGTCCCGTTTTGTACGGGCGGCCCAGCATTCCCTTGCCTTGCGGAATCGCGCTTCTCCGTCGGTGTTGACGGCGATCCAGGCTGTGGATCTCAGAAAGGTCGCGAGCGGCGTCGGGAGAATCTTTTCGTCTTGGTAGCGAGTTACGCGCTCGAATCGGCCAACACTGAACGTAAGGTACTGGGCGCCGCAGGCTTCAAGATGTCTGAAGGCAAGTTCGTGGAAGAGCTTCTTTCCGATTTCCGAAAGTTCCGCATGCTCGATCTGTCCCGGAAGCCTCCACGCTTCTCCTTTTCTCAGATAGGCGGTGTGCGGATGTCCGAACGTGGAGCGCGATGCTTCCCGGCACCAGCCACCATCCAGTCCTTGCTTTGAGTCGCCACTTTTTACCAGGTTGTTCCAGATAAATCCGAAGCCGTCTTCCCGCACCGCCGCCGCAACCGGTTGAAATCCATCGACGACACCAAGCAACTTGAGGAACTCGACCCACTGCCGTTTGGTGCTACCTGTAACGGGCGGCCAGTGCGCGAAGTCCGCAAGAAGTGCGTCCCGTGCCTGCCGACAGTCGGGGGAACTGTCTGCCGCCTCCATCAAGAAGTTCTCAAGTGTTTGACCTACAGACGTCCACGACGACGAGAAGGTGCTCTGTGTCGCAGGCTTCCAGCCGCTCAGTGTTGGAACCTGCAATCGGGCGGTCCGCAGCGCTTCCTGAATTCCCGTACCGGCGGAACGAGATACGCTGAATGCCCACGTCAATGCTTCTCGACGTCGATTGTCGTTGGCCTGTTTGCCCAACGCGGTGCCGAGTCCGGCGAGCGCTTCAACTGGATCGAATCGGCGTATGAGGTCGGCACCGACAAATGCGTTCAGCGTTTCCGGCTTAAACGCGATTTTCTCTTCGACGAAGCGGTAGCGCCGCCTGAGCGCCGCCGGCGGTAGTGGTATTCCGCCTTTGGCACGGCGGTATCTCGTGCTTTCGTCGCGCACGAAGAGCTTGGCCCCCGACGCTCCACCGTGACTTCCCGCTGGTTGCAGCTTTCTTGACCGATCAAGGATGATTGAACTGCCAGCCAACGCTTCGAGTTCTTCATCCGCTGCCTCGAATATACGGTTCAAGTCCTCATAGAAGCGCGACCAGGTTCGTAGTGCCGCTTTCCGGTCAAAAAGGGAGCGTGCGAAGTGCTCCGACCACACGGCAAGGCGTCGGCCAGAAGGCGCAAGGTCAAGGTACTTCCGACCTGCCATGGCTTTGAGGCGACGAAGCCGCTCGCCGTCGAGTTCGGGCGAAACAAGCCGGGCGCCGGTCCGCTTGGCGACCGCTGGCGCCTTCATCAAGGAAAATGCACCTTCTGGCCAGAGCTTGGCCTCGGCCAGACTGGCCCAGCTGACTCCGTCAACTGCGACCGCAGGCACAATTGGAGCACTTGCGAGCGAAGTCCCCATTCCTTCGAGTGCGGTATCCAGCTTCCCGGCATGTTTGCCGGTCCAGGCCACCAAATCAAATACCGAACGCTGAGGAATCTTCATGACCGTCTGCCTGGCAAGGTGTAGCGCGGCGTGAACGCAGGCTTCCGCCGCGGCCGTCATGAGTGTTGTGTTCAACGGGAGTCCGAAGTCCGCATCGCGGCGATCGATGTCCGCGAAAAATGGCGCGTCCAGATGGCCGTGCAGCGGCGCTACGGCCGCATCTCCCATTGGCAAAAAGTTGTAAAGGCGGCCCGTGGTCAACGCACCCGGGGACAGGCCAACCGCAACCGAAACCGTCGGCTGACCGTTCCAATCAAGCCAGCGTTTGATCTGCGGCGCTCTGGGGACACTTCGTTCGACCGCGTCGAGCACCCGCGCCCTATCGACTTCGCGTTGCACGACGAGAAATCGTCGGTCTTCGCCAACCCGAACCTCGTGCAGACGACAGCCCTTGATGCAGGGGACGCTGCCCAGATGGTTCGAGCGGCGACTCAGGCGACGCCGTTGGACTGACCCGTCTGGAGACTTTACGTCGATATGAAAATCAGCAATCCGGTCGAGAAAGAGCAGGAGCGGCACGTCAAGACCAGTGAGCGCTTGGATCTGCTGTCTTGCCAATTCTACCGTATCCGCCGTGCGTAGTGGCAGGACGATGACGCTTGCATAGCCTCGGTGTGCGTAAGAGACTACCTCATCAGATTGCTCGGTAAGCGGGAGAGGTACAAGATAACGCGGCACCGTTCGGGCAACGATGCGAGCAGTAGTCTTGTCCACGCCATCGGCGTGAATCAATTCCTCGATCTTGCCCCATTCGGCGAACCGGAAGCAATAGCCGTCGAAGCGCCTTGAATTGTCTCTGCCTCTCCGAGAGAAGATTCGGACATCGTCAGTGAGCGCTTCGACACTTCGAAAGCCCAGACCCTTGTTGCCGATGCTCTCACCGATTTCCTTGGCCGTGGTCGCAAGGTTCATGATCGCGTCCACGTCCTTCCAACGAAAGCCGCCGCCGCCGTTTGCGACGTAAAGGGTGCCTTCGTTTTCCGAAAGAATGGTTAGCCTTACCGCGATTCTTCCTCGATCTCCGGATCGGTGCGCGTCGTGCGCGTTCTGTATCAACTCGTAAAGAACGCGGTCACCGTATTCGGTGCCGACCACTTCGTTCAGGTTTCGGAGACTCTTGTAGACCTTGATGTCATCCCAGTGCGCGTCGACGGCATGCTTCAACACGGCCTGAACCTGCCGTTGCAGTCTTTCGGCCGGAAGCAAATCGGAAGGTCGGCTATTTTGTTCTGCGCGGCTGGACATAGACGCTAATCGCCAGCGTCAGCGGATGCGGTGGTTTCAGACCACCGGGTGAGCCGCGGATTGAGTACCCAGCGATTCACACAGTCCGTGCGTGCGTGTTGCGCCGCATTGCGGTCCGGGGGGTGATCTCGGGCAACAGGAGCTATCGGAGATTTGGGCCAAGAATCCATAGCTATGGGTTCATCAATGTGGAAGTTACGTTTGGCCAGGAACAGAAGCTTGGTCCGGCGGCTGTTGCCCTTGGCGTTCCATCGTGCCTGCCACAGCTTCCAGCAAATCTGGAAGGCGACAATGGTCTTGGCCGCGCCGGTGCACAGCGTCAGCAGTGCACGCTTTCGGCCTTCAAGAACCTCCTGAATTGCGCGGTTGACCGCTATCTCCTGATAGTAGCGCAGCGGTTTAGCGCGGCCAGGGAAAGTCGGCGTAAGCAGACGCCGGGCAACTCTATCGTCATCCGGTCCATCGGCGTGTCGGAGACGGGTCCACAGGTCCGCCGGCGTTGGGAAGTTCGACAACTCCTTTTCGATGCCCGTGGTGAAATCGAACTCCACGATGTCTTTGCCGTTGGTCGCATAGGCAAATCGCAGGCCGAGGATTTCCGCATACTCCATTGCCTGCTGAAGCCCTTCTGCTGGTTGCTTGTAACGGGCTTTCGCCTCGACGATGGCGATCGGAATGTCCAGACTGTAACGAAGAAAATAGTCTGCGCGTTTCTGTTTCCCACAACAGTCCTTGCCGTCTGCAAACACGATCCTTCTGTCAGTGAGGATTCTCTGCTCATTTATGGCGTGAGGGTGGTTGTCGCAACTGGCGGTCTGCGGTTTGGGAACGACGTACTTGCGGCAGGCGCCGGCCTCGTTCATCCGCATTCCACCCGAACCTGACGGTGGCCGGGGCATCTCTGCTTGTCACGGGCCGAAGTGCAAACCGAAAAAAAGTCGATGTCAAAAAAAGCTCTCAAATCGAATTCAGACTATTCCTGACTGACATCGAGCCGCAAGGCGAAATTCGTCGGAAACTCCTAATTCCTTTGATTGCGGCGGTTGGGTGAGCGCGACGGTCGAGGTGACACGGGCAGTCAAAATGTATGTCGCGTGACGATCCGTGCCAATGTAGTTTTGTTCGCCGGCGCCGTCGAACGATCTTCCCGTTTCTCCGAAGACGGTTCGGGTGTATGACGCTGGCCATGACTGACCGGGATTCAGACGGAAAGGGAGGGAACCGAAACTCCGACCGCGACCTTCTGCTCGGCCGCGTCAGCAGGCCCGGCTCTTCCCGGAAACCTGCCGCACCGTCCTACAAGGGGAATGCCCCTTCGGGTCAGGCCGACAGTGCGCTGCTCCGTGAGAATGTCCAACGGGTCGACGGCCTCGTCGAGCGAACCGCAGCGTTGGAAGAGGCACTTCGGGAATCATCGTCAACGTTGGAGCGGATTGCTCCGGCGATCGACGAAATCGTCCAGAACTCCGGCGACCTTTCCCGCGAACTGTC
This sequence comes from Paracoccaceae bacterium, assembly GCA_026707935.1. Lineage (GTDB taxonomy): Bacteria > Pseudomonadota > Alphaproteobacteria > Rhodobacterales > Rhodobacteraceae > JAPPHA01. The sequence continues at coordinate 6,442 of JAPOVX010000124.1, read as the reverse complement.
CAAAGCGACCGACGAGTTGTCGAAGGTCCTGCCCCGGCTCGACGGGATTGACGGGAAGATGACGGACGCGGCGGAGGTCATGTCGCCACTCCTTCAGGACTTGGCCCGGCTGGAGGATAGGATCGGCGAACTTGCCCGGGCCTTGGAAAGCCGCGAGCCCGGAGGGGCCGCGGACAACAGCGACACCGTAGACCAGGTCCGGCTTCTCGGAGAGATGTTGACAGTCAGGATGGATGAGGTTGGCAGGAATCTGGACGGTATCAGGACCAAAATCAGTTCCGCCGATCCCTTCGCTTCCACGCAGAAACGCATTTCCCGACAGGACAAGGAGATTCCCCCGCCGGTTCTTGCCCTCGCGGTTCCGGACCCGGCCGACCCTGCTGCAATGGAGCGGGCCGTCGGCGTTCTCGGCGACCTGCACAAACGAATCGGTATCGGACTTTTCGTCCTGGAGCAGGCACTTCCCGAGGCGGACAGGAGACATGCGATCGCCGAATTCCGGCACAAGCACCGTGACGGCCGTCGCCGACGCTGGTTGCGGCGGCTCGGTGCCGTCACCGCCCTGGTCATCGTTACCGCCTGGATCGAGGCGACCTGGTATCCGTTCGGCAGGCTTTTCGCCTGGACACGGTACCTGACCGGGTGGCCGCTGTGACCGTTTCCGCCGAACCACCAACCGAACCCGGCGCTGCCTGATGCTTTCCGGTCCCCGGCAACTGGTCAGCGCCGAGCAGACCTTCGGCTACTTCCTGCACGAGTACCTGGCCCGGAACGATTCCTCCCACCGGACGGCCAACCGCTGGCACGGACGCGGAGCCGAAGCCCTCGGCCTGCCGCAGCGCGTGGGCAAGCGAAAGTTCATTTCCATCCTTTCCGGCCATGTGCCGGGAACGGACATCCGGCTCGGACGGGTGGTCGCGGGCGAGCACCAGCACCGCCCGGGATGGGACCTGACCTTCTCGGCGCCGAAGTCTGTCTCGCTCGAAGCGCTGCTCCAGGGCGACAGGCGGGTGATGCGCGCCCATGACAGGGCGGTCCGGGCGACGCTCGACTGGGTGGAGTCGGAGTTCCTCCAGACACGGGGCTATGATCCCGCGACCGGACGAAGGCCTCGGGAGGCGGCGGACGGCATGATCGCGGCCACCTTCCGTCACGTTGCGAGCCGCAACAACGATCCCCAGCTTCACACCCACGCGGTGATCGCCAACATGACCCGGAACCGGGACGGGGCATGGCGGAGCGTCGAGCCGACATTGCTCAATCGCAACCGCAGGCTGATCGGGTCCTGGTACCGGAACGAACTGGCGCGGCAACTGACGAAACTCGGCTACGTGCTGACGCCGACGACCGTGGGAGGTTTGCCGGGGTTCGAGCTCGCGGGATATTCGCACGCCTTCCTCGACGCCTTTTCCACCCGGCGGCAGGACATCCTCAGGTACATGGAGACGGAGGGCATCGACTACACGGCGGAGAACGCCGGAAGGGCGGCGCTGGCGACGCGGAAGAAGAAGGACGAACCCGGCCGGGAGGTGCTCTCGGAGATGTGGCAGCGGAAGGCGGAGGCCCTCGGGCTCTCGCGCGATCCCGGTTCCGTGCGGCTCGACCGGAAGGAGCGGAAGCTGACGCGGCCGCCGCCGCGCTTCTCGCCCCTGGAGGCGGCCTGGCAGGCCCTCTACCACCTCGAGGAGCGGAACTGCGTGTTCCGGCCCTCCGACCTGCTGGCCGCGGCATTGGGCCGTGATCCTGGGCGTCATTCGCACGTTGAGCTGAGAGCGGCGATCGGACGCCTGGAGAAGGATGGCCACCTGGTCAGGACCAGGACCGGGGACTTCACCACACGGCGGACGCTCAGGGCCGAAAAGGAGATCATCGCACGGATGCGGAAAGGCCAAGGCCGGGCGAAGGTCCTGGCCGACCCCGAGACGGTCGCCAGGCATCTCGATGCAACGTCACTCACCGAAGGGCAGAGGGACGCCGTCGGCCGGATTCTTCTCTCGAACGATTCCGTCATCGGCGTGCAGGGTTTCGCCGGTACCGGCAAGACCCGGATGCTGGAAGAGATCGTCCGGCTCGCGGGCGACCGGCCGGTGTTCGGGCTGGCGCCGTCCTCGGCGGCAGCCCGGGTGCTGGAAATCGGGATCGGGATCGGAACCACCACCCTGCAATGGCTGTTGGTCCGCTACGGAGCGATCGCGGAGGGAACGGCAACGGAAGCCGAGCTTCGCCGGGCGCGGGAACAGTTCGCGGGCGCCGTCATGGTCGTCGACGAATCCTCCATGATCGGCACGGTGCAGATGCAGTCGCTCATGAGGATCGCCGATGCACTCGGGCTCGGGCGCCTCGTCCTCGTCGGCGACACAATGCAGCTGAAATCCGTCGAGGCGGGACAGCCGTTCCGGCTGCTCCAGCGGGCCGGAATGGAGACCGCCCGTATGGACGACATCCTCAGGCAGCGCTCGGCCGATCTCAAGGCTGCGGTGGCGTACATGGTCGCCGGGGACCCGGATCTTGCTGTCGCCAGCCTCGGGGGCGATGTCAGGGAGCTCCCGGCCGACGCGCTGGCGGAGACGGCGGCACGGCTGTGGCTGGCGCTGCCGCCGGAGGCGCGGGAAGGAACCGCGATCCTGGCGCCGACCCATGAACTGCGGGAGGGGATCAACGCGGTGCTCCGCCACGACCTCGCCGAGGAAGGCGTTCTCAGGGGGCGGAGCCTGGAGATCATGCGACTGGTCGACCGGCGGCTGACCCGTGTTCTCGCCGCCGATCCGGAGAGCTACCGCCCCGGTGACGTCGTCGTCGCCAACCGCGACGTCTACGGCGTCCGGGAAGGCGAGGCCTGGACCGTTTCCGGCAGCAGCCGGGAGCGTGTCGAACTCACGCGGAAGGGTACCGACGGCGGTTTCCGCCCCTCGGGGAACGCGTCACGGAACCTCTCGGTGTTCGAGACCCGCCCCCTCTCGCTCAGGGCAGGCGACGAGATCGTCTTCACCCGCAACCTGAAGAAGAGGAAGATCATCAACGGGGAACGGGCGACCATCGAGAAAATCGGCGGCGGACGTGTCCGCATTCGCCTGGCATCGGGACGGGGCCTTTCGTTCGGGACAGGCGACGACGATCTCCGTCACATCGATCATGCATGGAGTTCGACCGTCCACCGCGCCCAGGGGATGACGAAGGACAATGTCATCGCGGTTCTCGACGCGTCGAGCATGATGAGCGACCGCGCGATGCTCTACGTGGAGATGAGCCGCGCCCGCGACGGTTTCGTGCTGCTGACGGACGACACCGAGCAGCTGGTCCACCGCCTCGAACAGGAGCATGGCCGGGCACCCTCTGCCCTGGAGGAGACGGGATACGAGAGCTGGCTGACGCCCGAGCGGACCGGGGCGAACCTGGAGAAGGGGCCTATCGTTCCGGCACTCCATGACTGGCGGGCGCTGGAGGAAGCGGCCCGGAAGGCGGGCGTCCCGGCGTTCCACATGGACGGCTGCGACGCCCTGATGGCGCGGGTCCGTCGGCGGGCGGAACGTGACCCGGACATGCCGGAGGAGCTGAAACGGGTGCTTGCGGACCATGAACCCTTCGTCCGCGACCGGGAACGGGTCACGAACTGGGCCGGGCGGACAGAACTGGCGGTCGGCGAGAGGACCCGGCTGCTCGCTGTTGCAAGACGCACGGATACCGGCCTCCACGGCGTCGAGGGACTTTCACGTTGGCGACGGAATGCGGAACGCCTGTTCGCGGAGGGGAAGGAAATTCTCGGCGACGTAACCCGTTACGGTTTTCATCTTGCGAAGGCCGGGCAGCCCCGGGGGCGGATGTTCGAACTGGAACGGGCCCGCCGCATCGATGACCGGGCGGCGGAACTGCTGGCGGCCTGGCAGGAAGGAGGACGCCGTCTCGACGACGCGCTGGCGTACGAGGTTTCGAAACTCGCCGGGGAGGCGCACAAGGAAGAGATGCCGCCGGAACTGGCCGTGGCACTTGGAGAGTACGAAACCCGGTGGGAGGCGGAATACGCGAGCGAAACTTTCCTCGCGTCCCTTTCCGCGCTCGCCGACGAACGGCAGGCGTTCCTGGCCGAAACCGAAGAACCTGTCGCCACACATCCCGGCTATGCTGACTGGCGCAGCCGTATTGAAACTGCCCTCGGCCGGACTCCGGAGGTCTCCGTTGGCGAGTTTCGTGACGCGGTGATGAAACGGACGGACGAGGTCCGGTCACTGGTCAGGCTGGACAGCGATGTCGCCCGGCTCCACGAGCGCTGGCAGAGGCACGCGAAGGAAGCGGAACGGAAAGGGCAACATCGCTTCGCGTTCGACGGCGCCGAAGAGCTGGTTGCCGAAATCGCCGGAATACGGGCTGATGCCCTGCCACAAACCATGCAGCGGCTGGCGGCAGGGTTCGGGCGATTCCTGGAAGACGGGGACCGGGTCTGGCAGCTGGTGGATGTCGCCGACTACCTGGCGGAACGCCGTGCAGACCTGCTGGAACACGCGCTGGTGGCCCGCCTGCCGCTTTCGGAAGTCCGGGGGCATGACGTCTGGACCCTTGAGGCGGAACGGTTGGCCGAAGATGGCCGCACGGCCCTTTCCGATCCCGACCGTATCGGACCGCACATGGGCGACGCGGACCGGAAGACCTTCGGGGCGGAAATCGCAAATCTCGAACGCGCGCTCGATATCGATCGCCGCGCGGCGCAACTCCTGCGGGACCTCGGCGACGGACAACCCGATGACAGCCTCGTCGACCGCATCCGGAGGATGGAAGCGGAAGTCCGGACCGGCGAGATGCCGCCTGCGCTCGCAAAGATTCTCCGGGACCACGAGGAACGGAAACGGGCCGAGGTCGCACGCAAGTCCCGTGCACTCCTCGAACAATGCCTGGAAGGGCGGCGGCGCATGCTGAAGGAATTGGCGGAGCCGATCGCTGGGACCGACGACTACCGGGATTGGCGGCAACGGGTGGAGGCGGCGCTTGCGGCCTTCGGGGAGGTGGAACCGGATGCTGGCGACAGTCCGCTCGCCAGGGAAATCCGGGGCTCCATCGACCGAGACGAAAAAGCGGCCCGCGTCTGGTCCGACTGGCAGGCGCACGAGGCGGCGGCGAAACGCGAAGACCGGCATCCGCTGTTCATGCCGGGCCATGACCGGCTGATGGAGCGGATTGAAGGACTGGGTCCAGATTGCCCTGCCGTCCTCGCCCGGGCACTCTCCGGGAGTCGCGTGCTTGAACGGTCCATCGACCGGCTTCACATCGTCCGCGAGGATCTTCAGCGCCTTGCAGGAACAGACGCGGAAAATGAACACGGCGACGATGCCGTCAGGCTGACCGTGGGCGAAGCCCGGCACCTCCTTGCGGACGAGGGCGTCGAGCGGGCGTTCCTGCGCCACCATCCCGAAATCCGCAGGGAGATGACCCGTGCCTGCGACGGGGTCGAAGAGAAGCTGGATGCCAGGGAGCGCGTTCGGACCATGCCCGGGGACTGGCAGGCGCTCCGGGCGGAAGCTGCAAAGGTCGGGCTTCATCCGTTCCTCATGCCCGGATACGGCCCCCTCATGGAACGGATTCGCAAACACCGGGGGCAATTGCCGGAGGAACTGGCACAGGCTAAGCGGGAGCACCCGGTGTTCGAGAAGGCAAACCGGCGGGCCGAACGGCTTGCGGAGACGATCTGCTCATGCCGGGACCGCCGGCAGGAACTGCTGGAAAAGGCAGCCGGAAAACTCGACCCAGACGAGCCGTTTCTCAACATCGGACGGAGGCACAGGAACTGGACACGCCAGGCCGCGCGGGCCATCGAGGCCGGGAAGGAACTGCGGGAAGGTCCGGAACAACCGCTCCTGCATCCGGACCGGAAGGCTGAGGCCGGCGCGGCTCTCGGGCGGATCCGGAATGCGGCCGTGCTCGATGGATTGCCGCCCCGCTTCATACAGGACTGGGAGGCTTTCACCGACCGTGCGGCTGAAGTGGGCGGTCACAGGTTCTTCGTCCCCGGCTACGAAGACCTCTGCGACCGGATGGACGAGTTCAGTCCTGGCAACGCCGCGACCGGAATGTTCATGTCCCGTGAAGCCTCGACCTGCCGGGAGATGCGAAACAGGCGGGACGCACTGAACAGGGAGGAGAGGACGGGCGCCAAACTCCGGCAGGAAAGGGAAGACGGCGGCCCGGACTTCGTCGGGTCGGTCCACTACCGGATCTGGCGGGACAACGCCGAATACTGGGTGAAAAACGCCGGGACCATCCTGGAGAAGAATGCGGAATACCAACCGTTCCTTGCCCGGGATTCGGCGCTGAAGGAAAGCCTGGAACGAAACATCAGGTCGCTTTCGGAACGGCTGGAGATCGACGCTCCCGCCTGGAACGAAATCGAGGAACGCCGGGCACAAAAAATCATGCACGAAATGGAACTGCGCAAGGCCAGGGAGAAGGACCGCGG
>JAPOVX010000040.1 GCA_026707935.1 Paracoccaceae bacterium | reverse complement strand
GGCGATGGTCGATAATAACAATGGCGCCATCGGGTTTCCACAACCATGCGGTGATTGGGAATCAGCTGCCGAACCCGGGCCTCACCCAGCGGTCCCGTGGCAATCATGTAGGCGTGAACCGGAATGAGGCGGCGGGCGAACGGCCGAAGCTCGGGGAGCGTGTAACCGTTGGTCGCCACGATCACGTCACCGGCGCTGAGTGAACCCCGCACGGTGTCGACGCGGTGGCCAGCGGTGTCTCTCTCCATGCCGACCACCCGCGCCCGCGACATAACTTTCACCCCGCACTGCTCGGCGCGGTGCAGCAGACCGGCATGGAATTTCGCGGGATGAAGGCCGCCGTGCCGGTTGTAGATGCATCCTCCCGAGTAGCATTCTGTTCGGATCTCATCTTCCAATTCAGCCTTTGAAATGACGGTGACGTCGTAGCCGAAATGACGGATCACACTGTCAACATCCCGTCGGATCATGTCGAAGTCCCGCGGCCGCCATGCGGCGCGGAGCCTGCCAACCTGCCTGAAGTCGCATTCTATCCCTTCGGACCGAATCAGATTGGTGGTGAACTCGAACGCGTTCACTCCTTCTTTCAGTATCGCCGCGGCGCGGGACTCGCCGAACCTCTTCGCCAACAGTTCGAACGGCATGACATGACCGCCGCCAATCATCCCACCGGCACGGCTGGAGGCGCCGAAACCCGGGACGTCAGCCTCAAGCACGACAACTTCCCGGCCGGCGCGGGCGAGGGTCAAGGCGGCGGTCAGGCCGGCATAACCGGATCCGACGACGGCGACGTCAGCCGCCTCTGGCAGCGTTCCGCTCCCGGTATCCGGCCTCGGCGCATCCTCCCACCAGAACGGGCGGTCGTATCCGTCGAACGATCCGTGCGAAGGCGCGGCCTCGGTAGCGGTACCCGGCTCCGGTCGATGAGAGTTTTGTTGAATCGCTGTCATCGTCACGGTGACCCCAGGTTTCGGCGCACATGCTCGACGACGTGCCGCGCATCGCCCGCAGCACCGAGAATAATGCCGGACTTGCGCGTGTGCAGCCAGTTGAGACCAAGAAAGTACAGCCCGTCCACTTCCGTTACACCGCGTCGCGTGTAGGGGTAACCGAATTCATCGAAGATCGAAAAATCGACCCATGAAAAGTCAAACCCGAACCCTGTCGCCCAAATGATCGTCCTGATCCCTGCATCCCGCAGGATGAGATCGCGAGGCGTCGCAGGATAATCCCCGTTTCCGCCGCCAAAATCCGAGTTGTCGTCATCGGGAGGTGGAACGTCGATGCCGTTGTCCCGGATAAAGCTGTCAACCGACCGGCAGAAGGCATCGGCAAAGGCATCGGCAGCGCGCATGTTCGTTTCAAGATTGTCCGCGAATCCAATCGTACCGTTGGAAACATGCTCGAGGGAACCCAGGAGCTTAATGCCGTCGCGCAGGAACTGGTGGAGATTCAGAGTGTGCCCACCGTTGAGCCCGCTGACGTGGGGGTCGCCCCGAAACCTGTCGGCCGGGGATTCCAACTGGTCGGGCGTCCGGTCAAGGTAGCCCATGTCGAACTGCCAGCACGACAGGTCCCTGCCCCGGTAGCGACGCGGTATGCGGCCGGCTCGCCCGACGCACAGGTAAACTTCGCGCCCTGCGTCGCGCACCTCCTCTGCAACCTGTGCGCCTGACTGGCCGCTGCCCACGACCAGGACTGAACCGTCTGCCAGTTCGTCGGGCTTACGGTAGGAACAGACATCGATCTGGTTGATGTCTGCCGGTACATGACAGGCGACGGCCGGACGGCGAATCGACTGGTACATGCCACAACAGATGATGAGAACGTCACAGCACCGGGTTCCGCGGCTGGTCTGAACTTCGAAACGCGCGCCGCTCCGGCCACGTCTAATCGCCGTGACCTTCGTCGATGTCTCCACGGGTGCCGAAAATGAACCGGCAAACCCTTCCATGAACGCGACAAACTCACTGCAAGGCATGAATCCGTCGGGGTCGGCATGCGGCGACATCCCGGGCAGTTTTACGGTCCAGTTCGGTGTCACAAGGCAGAAGCTGTCCCATCGCTGGGAGCGCCAGGACTCACCTATCCGGCCGGCCTCGAGAACGACGTGCTCAATGCCATGACCAGACAGAAAACAACTTGCACAGAGCCCGGCCTGACCCGCGCCGATGACTATGACGTCGTCTTTCGCAATCCTGCCCATTTCACGCGCATCCTGGGATCAAAACGCCGCAGATACCGTCCTGCCGCACCGCGCCTCGGGTAAGGGACGCTTCTGGAAATTGTTCCACATGACAGGCCCGGTGTCCGGAAGCCGGAGACTGTCGCGAAGATGGAACAGGATATCTGGATCATTTTGACTTGATCTGCCCGACTCATGACGCCATCCGACAAGGGAACGACCGTCGCGCCAGAAAGGGACGTTTCTGTCCGGCAGCCGCACGGATGCCGACACTGTCGCCTGCCTGTCCCATTCCAATTCGGAGTTCTTCGGCGAACCGCCGGTCCGATCATGCGTGTCGGAAACCTGCCCGGCAAGAAGGCGACCGCCGTGATCTGCAACCGCGTCACCCGGTACGGCCCGGTTTCGCTCAAAGAAACCGCCTGATCAAAGGGGCGCGAAAATCTTGAAACTGTACTCAGCCGTGAAAACCGCGGAGTCGTGGTGCCGACCGTTCGGGACCCACACAAAACCGCGTCACGACTTCCCGGATATCCTCCTGAAATCTGGCCCGGAGAAGCCCATGAATGCACTCGGGAACGTTTGCGTTCCGCCAAGCAATTGGTTTCCGACCCGACCGGGCCGTCCCGTTCCGGGTCTACGCCGGTCATGCATGATGCCGATGTCGTCGAATTCCTATGGTCTCGCCGCGTTATCTACATTTGGTAGCCGTGAACCTTCCAAATACC
>JAPOVX010000271.1 GCA_026707935.1 Paracoccaceae bacterium | reverse complement strand
TACCGGGCGCGCGGGAGCCGTTCCTCGGTGTCGAGGCAGGAGAACTGCCTGGCGCTGGAAGCACGGGCGTCGAGGATGGTGTCGGGCTCGACGGGAACCCGGACCCAGTCATCTCCGCCGGGTGTCCGCTCGGATCGTTGATGGCGCCCTCGATCCAGTGTCGGATGGTTTGCGTCGTGACTTTCTCGCGTCTCGCAAAGCATTTCGTCGTCATCCACGTCTTGCGCCTTTCGGTATGTTCTTGGTTTGTTCAAGGCAGAAAGACTGAAATGTTGCGTGGGTTGCTCAATCATGTGGCAGTGTCCTTCAACCGACTTTGCTGTATCCAAGAGACCGTCATGGTTAACTTATCGGGGAGGTGTTGCTATAGCCTTCGGACCCAATCCCGGAATCGTGCGCCATAACGTACGGGCGCCAACTCGGCGCAGATGAGAGTTTATGCTAGGTCAAATTGTACCAGTTCTCTGACGGCGGTTTGTGAAAGCTCCTATGCACCGTCCCAGGGCAGCGATCGATAAAAGGTTGCCACACGCTCGTAGCAGTCCTCGAATACCGGAAGATCGTCGAGTTCCAGCTCCATCGTATTCCAATCTCTGCTCGCTCTGCTCTTAATCTCCGTATTTTCTAGAGACCGACGGTTTGGCTCGAGACGCCGTGCGGAGCACTTTTCCAGGAGAGCTTCCAGAATGTCCGCCGGAGGAATTTTGTCCGAAAGGATGCCAGGAAGGAGAACATCGAGATCGTAGACATCCTGGCGCCGATAGCGATTACGTGGAATCTGCTGGAGCAAGGCGCGGTACTTCTCTGCCACGAGATCGATCACTCCATACGCGTAGAGTTCCTGGCCGCCTGTTAGTTCCAGGACCTGCACATGGTTCAGCGGCTCGTTGAATGAGATATCGACATCGATCACGGTGGAGGCAGTTCCCTCGTTGAGCGCTCTCTCCTCGTTTGTTCCGCGGCGCGCGTAGGCGATCTTGAGCTTCAAGGCTGGAAATTCGGCTTCCGGGAATTTGTGGTTCGGGCTTCCTTTCGCGGACTGCGTGCGGAGAACAAGGTCCGCATAGCCGAGACTGGCCGCGGTGCGGGGGAAGGTGGAGTCCAGCATTGTCCCCATCCTGTGGCCGATGTCGTCATCGGCGGCGAACGCGGCGGACAGGTCGATGTCCGTGGTCTGCCTCGGGCTTCCGTAGACGAGACCCAGCAGAATTCCGCCCTTGAGGAACAATTCGGAATTGATCGGCCCGGTCATGGCGATGGCGTTGAGGATGATCTCCACCGCTTGGCGTTGCCGATGCGCGACGGGATCTTGCGCGAGGCGCGCGACCCAGGCCGCGACGTCGACCGGATGCGGAGGCTCAGACATTCAGCGAAATCATCCAGGTTTCCGAAAAAACGGGGGCGAAGTCGCGGGTGGGATCCAGCTTTCGGCTGCCTCCCCGTTGCCCGAAAGCCTTCCAGCGTTCGATGCATGGATGATGGAGGCCCAGACGCTCTTCGAGTATGTAGCCGGCCCTGCTCTTGATAAGCGCCTTGGGTGTCTGGTCTATCGTCGAGGCGATTTCGTCGAGGAACGTGGAGGCATGTTCTGCCCAGACATCCAGGACATGGGACATGCCTCCGCACAAGTCCGGTCTCTGGAGCATATCAAGAAAGGTCTGCCCCACCGTCGACAGTCGAATGTCGGTTCCCCGGTTGGCTATGAACGCGCCGGCCGTCTTGCTCTCGTAGATGGCGACGTCGCGACGCCTGACTCGATGGGGGTGCTGCACCAGCGTGAGCGGATACGGGTTGTTTTCTGCCGTATTCGTCGCTTCGTTCATGTGGGCACGAAGAGCGGCGGTGGCCGTCTTTCGGTCAGGGCGCGTAAGCGCCAGGGCGCGCGGGGTTCGATCGGTAAGCCCCCAGCGCTGCATGGCGGACAGGTGAGATACGTAGCAGGTTGGGTCGACCAGGCAGACAATGTCTTCGGCCGATCGGTCGGATACGGACAGCACGCGAATGATACGGGATCCGTAGTCCCGATCGCTGGTGATCGCACCGGTGGCCTTCAGAATTGATCGGAAACGGGCGATATCGTCACGGTCGGGGGTGTCGCGGCGGAGGTACAGCTTCTTGCCGGTGGACTCGCTGTACATTGCCAGGACGATCTGGAAGAACTCAAACGGAGAGAGGACGGGCGTGTCGTTGACCTCTAACTGGTCAGCCAAATGGGCCGCCGCCCGGGTGAGTTTGGGACTGTGAATTCGTTGTGGCGCGGTATCCAATATGTTTACCCTGTATATGCGTCCTAAGGACGCATATACAGGGTAAACATTCTTCTGTCAAGTCGAACTGTTCAAAATTCTTGTCTGCATCCCTTCCGGGGCAATTCAAAACGTAAGGGGTGGAATGTGGGAACGGTCTTGGTAGACCTCACCGCGGAACGTCGGCTCAGCACCAACGGAGACTGCTCTGTGCCCCTTAAAAACACATACCGCTATATACGTCCTTAGGACGTATATAGCGGTATGTGTGTACTGTCAAGCCTGAACAGGACATGGAACGAAGGCGTACTTCGATCCATCGCGGTGTTCCAGACTAATCTGTCGGTGATGACAAGGTATGATGAAACGGGTGGTGAGAAAAATATTCAATACAATTTCAATTCATTGGAAATGATGATTTCATTTTGTCCAAACTTTGTTCAACAAATCCACCGATCGAAAGCCGTCTGCAAAACGCGCCGAAGGCAACGACCGATTCTCGGACGAATACATGGAATTGGTGGACTTCTCGGAATCACGTTCAAATGCCGTCGGAATCTGCACTTTGGGGCAGCGATTATACGCGTGTTCACAAGATTGCCCGGATTCAGCAGTCCTTGCGCGCCGGAACCGTCTGGGTCAACAATCACGACCACAGCGACATCACC
>JAPOVX010000023.1 GCA_026707935.1 Paracoccaceae bacterium | reverse complement strand
TGTACTGTGCATCCGATTGACCCAAACCGGAAAATCGTGAAGATAAATTTCTATGGGAGCCGAGTTTCTGATTGGAGCGACGTTGAGGGAATTGCTAATTCCTTGGATCAGCTTTTTGTCGGAAAAACTATCATCGACAACGAGTTGGCAGATGCAAGTACAATCTATGTTCGTAGATTCCGGGACACCTTAGTCGAACGCCCAAGGGCGTTTGCCGACAAAGGAGAAGAGATTAGGTTCAAAAGGCAGATAACGGTATATCAGGGTATTCTATATGCCGCGGGCTTCGAGCCACCCACTCAGCGCGTGAGAATAAAGGGTTTGTTTGGCAAAGATCTTCGAAAAAAAATGCAGTCCAACAACAGTCAGGATCCGGCGATTCAATCAAAGATTTCATCGGCTGGCGCTCTGTTTGAAAACGACGAATTGAGTTGGAGTGAGTTTTCGACTGCTTGTAAGGGGCTTCGGGACTTCATCAATGACAAGTATGGCGGATATTCCGACTTTGAGTCCGAGTACAGTTCCAAGAAGAGTGGGAAGCGATGGGCAGACGACAGCCTCAATAACATCCTTGAAATTTACGCTTATCCGAATGGAGTGGCCCAATTCAGACGAGCTGAACGTCAGCATTCGCCTATCGCGGCCTCGGACTTTGCGGCCGACGTAGTTGATGCACTGCGTTTAGGAAAACTGGTTATTTTTGATCAATCGACAGGTGACCCAGAGCAAAACTTAAATGCAGCCGAACGAATCTTGTGGCAAATTTTTGACCGTCAGAAACTGGATTTTGTGGAACCTAAGCGGAATGCTTCAGGTGAAATCACTCCCCCGCCTCCCGTCATGGTCTATCTGGAAGAGGCGCACAATCTGTTGCCTGCAGCCGGAGGCAAGGACGAACTGAAATCAATCTGGGCCAGAACGGCGAAAGAAGGTTCCAAATACAATGTCGGCATGGTGTTGGCGACCCAAGAACCTTCGTCTGTGATGCCTGCAATTTTGAAAAACACTGACAATTGGTTTGTTGCACATCTTAACAATGCAGATGAGGTGAGAACGCTGTCGAAATTTTATGACTTCGACGATTATGCTTACCAGATCAAGACGATTACTGATCCAGGATTTGTCAGGATGCGAACCCTGTCAAATCCATTTACTATTCCCGTGCAAGTCGACCTATTCAAAGCTGCCGGCGTTTAGTCATGCCTTATGAGAGTCAACGAGCTACTGGTGAAAGCTTAATCTCCTTAGAACAAAGCAGGATCTTCAACGAATTTGCAGGCCAAATACACGTTCCGAAGAAAAGAAATGCTTGCCGCCTTCGCCCGATTTCTCTTCCAGAGAACGTAGAGAGTGTTGCTCGAGTGTTAGCGATTGACGGCTCAATCATTAGCGAAAAAATCAAAAGTGGATTTCCAGGCGCCGAAGCAAGTCTTGTTCAAATCGCTTTAGTAGCAATCAATTTGGACAAGCTGAATATCCATACGAACAAACCAATTATTCCGCCAAGCGCGTTCAATGAGATGGATCAAGCCAAAACTTTGCAGTGTGTCTTGCCGGGTTGTAATGTTGTAAAGTCAGACGGAACGCCACCCAGAGAATTTTTCCGGCAATCGATTTTCGATGCATTGCAAGGCAGAATTCAGAGCGGCCATGAAACACTATTGGAGACCTACAGGTCGTTGGTCGTAGATCGACAAATGACGTTTCGTTGCCCGGAGGCCAATTGCGCTAGAGAACTGCCCCCTCAGGAAGGGGTGTGGAACTGTCACTGTGAACGGAAATTCTTAATATATGAAACAGACCCACTTCGATTTCATGAGCGGTTTAACGAGGTAGGTCCGAATGGGGAACCGCATGGTGAAGTCATGCGGTTTCTTGAAGTTATCTTGCTCCTGAATGTACTGCGATATTTCGCGTCTTCGGAATCCGGTCTCAAAATTCTCCCCAGAATTGCATTTGTGATGGATGGTCCGCTGGCTGCATTTGGGCAATTCGCTGCGATTGTTCCTTACGTTCAGAAAGAGCTTCAGCGTATAGATTCGCTTTGCCTAGCGGCCACTGGGAAAAAGCTCTTTCTGTTCTCTCTAGTCAAGTCAGGTCAGTTTTTTGAACATTTCGAACAGTTGGATTTTGATGAAGAAAAAGGGCCAGACGCTAAGTATGGCCCGCAAACGGCGTTGCTTCCCGACAATTCATATATCCATGAGGCCATTGTCTATCGGGCTCCTGATGCAAAACCATGGGGTAAAGACACTTACTATGGTCGAATAGCTCTTTACAAATCGAAGTCAGGACAAAGGATGGTTTTAAATTTGCCAAAAACCAGTCCTGAGTCGTTAGACTTGAACAATACTCGTTTTGAGGCATTTCCACGTTTAGCAGACGCTACGCAAATCGTTGATCGATTGTCCACGTATCTGTTCGATGGTGGTTTTGTTCCCGTCGTCAGGGCACATTCACATGCAGCAATTCCGCTCAAGATGGGCGGAGAAATTCTGAAAAGCCTGTTTGAGAAATGAATGATGGCCGCACAACTAAGGTTTGGCCATTGGGAAGTGCAGAAGGCCGTTGGAAGGGGTTTGGTCCATACTACGCAATGTTTCCCGTGGATTTTGCGCGCAAGGTAATTGATCGATATAGCAATCCAGGCGATACAATTATTGACCCGTTTTGCGGGCGAGGAACGAGCAATTACGTCGCAAAAATATTAGGAAGGAATTCCATAGGCTGTGATGTCAATCCGGTGGCTTGGGTTTACTCGAAAACCAAGACCGACCCCGCGAGACAAACCGGACGCTTGATGGGGAGGGTGGAGGAGATATGGGATTCGAAAATTCAAAGTGACAGTGACCCTGAGAACGAGTTCCAAAGTCTCGCTTGGTCCAAGCAGGTGCTGGCGTTCTTGAATAGCGCCCGTAGGGAACTCAATTGGGAACATTCCAAGGTGGACTGGACGTTAGCGGGAATCTTGCTTGTTTATCTCCATGGAAAACTCGGTGGAGGACTTTCAAATCAAATGCGTCAGAGCAAATCGATGGCGCCCAATTATGCCGTAAGATGGTGGAAGCAGCGAGGGATGTGTCCTCCTGAGATTGATCCGGTGAAATTTCTGAAAGGGCGAATAATTTGGAGATACGAGAAAGGTTTGGTTCTCAACGAATTTTCGTCCAAAATTCATCTTGGTGATGCCCGAAAATACTTTAGGCGACGACCAGCCGCGGCGGCCACTCTGTTAATCACTTCTCCTCCATATATGGGAATAACAGATTACGAGTATGACAACTGGATCAGGTTGTGGGTTCTCGGTGGTCCCGCATGGCCCACAAGGAAACGACCACAAAGATACTGTAACAAGAGAGACTATGAAGAAATGATTCGTCAAGTTTTTCAATCATCTAAACGACTGCTAACCGATGATGCCTGCATTGTTGTTAGGACGGATCGGCGGGAATTCACTTTGGAAACCACCGTCTATGCACTATTCGACACTTGGCCCCAGCATGATTTGTATGGGAAAAACCACCTTGTTACAAAGCCCACGCAAACAGCTCTCTTTGGCGATAAATCAAGTAAACCCGGCGAAATTGACTTGATAGCTCTTCCAAAAAGAAAGAAAGCGCCTGAGGGATTCATTGGACTCGTTGCATCGCAAGGGGCACAAATGGGAATCCTAGCGTGATAATCGATGTCTCCATTTGCCTTCTGTGTGGTTCAAGAAACAGAAAAACCCAGAGTTGGACGATTTGACCGAGGCAGACGTCCTTTGTCTGACGCTGGAAAGAGCTCCCAAAATACCTAGTCCCGCTTCGGCACCGGTTTGGCTGTATGCGTTTTGCCGCCTTACGCATTATTCGTCGGCAGCACCGAGCCCGCCGAGGTCGCCATTCGGGAACGATTCCGACCCCGGCCAAGCCTCCACGATTCAATCGTCTGAATTCAGTCCAGATCCGAACTGGTTATCCGGGAAACACCCGCCGCGCTTACTTCGCGCCATGCCCGGTCGGCCGATGCATCTGGTGCCGGGTCTATTGAAGCGGTCGCATCGTCGATGACGTAGGTGTCGAACCCCGACTTGACCGCGTCCGTGGCGAGTCCGCCAACGCAGTAGTCGATTGCACATCCGGCGACGAACACGCGCCTGATGCTCCGCTCCTCGAAATAGCCGGCAAGGCCGGTCCGGGTCGCTCCGTCAACCATGCAGAATGCCGAGTAACTATCGACGTCCTTCAGGTATCCCTTCCGGATCACGAGCTGGGCATGCGGCAGGTTCAGGTCCGGGTGGAATTCGGCGCCCCACGTGTTCTGAACCACGTGATCCGGCCACAGAATCTGTTCCCCGTACGGCATCTCGACAGTATCGAGCGGCTTTTTGCCCGGATGCGCCGACGCGAACGACACATGGCCTTCGGGATGCCAGTCCTGCGTCAGGACGACATTCTGAAACTTTCGCCCCACCCTGTTGATGACCGGTACGACTTCATGCCCGTCTGCCGTCGGAAGAGCACCGCCGTCACAGAAGTCATTCTGCATGTCGACGACGACGAGGACATCGGTATCGGTCAACTCCATGACACACCCCTCCGTTGCAACATGTAGGTATACCGAAAAATATCAGGGCCCGGCAGCCCGGTAAAGCACGCTATGCCGGGCGGGGAACGACCTCGACCGGGAAAACTCGGGCCATGCCCTTTGGGGTACCGGGTTTTGCCGGTGTTCATCGCAGGTGACGATTCCCCGTCAGCCAGTGACCCCGCCGCGTGACGCGGTCGTGATTGCCCTCGTTTCGTCGGTATCGAAGACCCGCGTCATGGTGCGCGAGATCACTCCATGGAAATACGCGGTGTTACGCGGCCACTGCGGATGGTCCTCGGTGGCAATACCACGGCTCACGATGACGACGGCACCCTCCGGAGCACCAGGGCCACTCAGCACGAGTGCGCGCGTCTTGTGTTCGGTGATCGGTGACGTTGCCGGCAAACGCGGGGCTGCGCCTGACCGCACGACAAGGTGGCCGGCGCGGCGACCAGGAACGGCAGGGGCGGCAGCCAGCGCACCGAACGGTTCAACGCCGCATCGCCCAGAGGCAGCCCCGACGCATGATTTCCTTGGCTTCGGGGACGTCGAAATCCGTCGCCACGTGTCCGAGAGAACTGTAGAAGACCTTGCCCGTCCCGTAGCGCTTCTTCCAGGCAACGGGCATCTTGACGCCTTTCACCCAGTCGATGCCCCAGTGCTGGCCCTTGAAGGTGGTGGTCGCCAGCACTTCGTTGGACGGATCGATGTGCATGAAGTACTGCTCGGAGTGCATTTGAAAGTCGTCGAGGCCAGCAACGATCGGGTCGTCGCTGGCGATATTGACCTCGTAGTCGATGATGCCGCCCGGATGACAGATGAACTGGCCCCCGACCATGAACTGGTACTCCACGTTTTTACGGAATGAATCTGCCATGCAGCCGTGCCAGCCCGCGCAGCCGGTACCGGCGCGGACCGCCTTCAGGAGACCCTCTTCTTCCGCCTGGCCAATCCGGGACTTGGTCCACACCGGCACGACGAGATCGACCTGGGCCATGAACGCCTCGTCGGCGAAGGGGTCAAGCACATCCGCAACGGTGACGTCGTGGCCCTCGGCCGACAGCATGTCCGCGCAGATGCCGGCGGTCTTTTCCGGCTCGTGACCGTTCCAGCCACCCCACGTGATGAATACGCTTCCCATGACTTTCCCTCTATGCCAATTCGCCGTGCGCCAGTCCCTGGGGCAATGGCGCCGGTCTGACCGGACGGCTCAATACGTCGATATGGCGGCCCTCGGCGGAGGAACGATCGAACGCGTCCATGATCTCCAGGATATGTTGGGCCAGACGCCCGTTGCAGCGGTGTTCGCGGCCAGTGCGGATGCCGACGGACATGTCGGCGAGGCCAATGCTGCGAATGTCGTCGGTATAGCCGTGGGTGAGTTCCTGGTCTTCCCATTCGCGGCCGCTGGACACGCGCACGACGCCACCGAAACAGTTTGGATCCGGGGCCGACAGGCTGGCGTCGACGCCGTGTATCTCGATGAAGTGGTTGGAATGCAGATGCACGTCGAAACTCATGACCACGGTCGCGACCACACCGGAGACGAACTCGAGCGTCCCCGTGGTATGCGTATCGACCTCCACGTCGATCGACTCGCCGCGCCGGGGACCGGAACCGACGGTTCGCGTGGCGCGACCGCGGTTCGTGATGGCGGCCACGCGTCGCACCGGCCCGAGCGCGTGAACCAGGGCAGTCAGGTAGTACGGCCCCATGTCGAAGAGCGGTCCGCCGCCGGGCTGGTAGTAGAACGCCGGGTTGGGGTGCCAAATCTCGTGGCCCAGTTTCATCATGAATGCCGTGGCGGCAACCGGCGTGCCGACAACACCGGCGTCGATCAGGCGGCGAACCGTCTGATGGCCGCCGCCCAGGAACGTGTCCGGCGCACAGCCCACCCGAAGGCCGGCGGCGTCCGCCGCTTCGAGCACGCGTTCGCCTTCCGCCACGTCGAGGCCGAAGGGCTTCTCGCAGTAGGCGTGTTTGCCGGCCTCGATTGCGGCAAGGTTCACTGCGGCGTGGGCGGCAGGAATCGTGAGGTTCAGGATGACTTCCACGTCGTCTCGCCCGAGCAATTCGTCCACAGACATGGCCGGCACACCGAATCTCTCTTCCGTGCGATGGGCTGCCGACGCATCAATGTCCGCGCAACCGACGAAACGCAGGACGTCGAACGTGGCGGCGGCACCGAGATAGTCCCCGCTGATGACGCCGCAGCCGATCAAGCCGATCCTGACAGGGTCCATGGTTGCTTCTCCGCCCTAGCGAGTGATGACGACGACGAAGGCACTCGCGCAGTTCGACGCGGTCGCAGAAGGATAGGAGACACGACTATAACACAGCCTCTCGGTCCCGCCAGTCGCGGTAGGACGAAAATCAGATGAGTCATCATCAAAAGCATGAGCAGCGGACGCTGGGGTGATCTCTGACTTATGTCAGTCAAATGGGTTGGAATCTCCAGGCCAGAATTCGAAAGCAAACGAGTAAGGATTCTTGTACTGGTTCCAAATCTGCCAGATTTTTTGAGGTCTCAACTTGAGCGGACGGGTCGTAACGATATTTCCTCAATGATTGCGAAAGTTTGTGTAATGGTAACCTAAACATTACCATCATCAGATGAACGCGATTCGGGAGTATCTTGACACGGACGGCCGCAGCCCCTTTGCGAGATGGTTCGGCAGACTCGACGTACGCGCGGCCGCAAAAGGCGACAACCGCCCTGGCCCGCATGGAACAGGGAAACTTCTCCAACGTGAAAGGGGTCGGTGCCGGCATCCTGGAATACAGGATCGACTTCGGCCCCGGTTACAGGAGTTATTTTGGCAAGGATGGCGCCACTCTGGTCGTTCTCCTGGGCGGTGGAACGAAGGCACGCCAGCAACGGGATATCGTCGCCGCGAGGAACTGCTGGCAGGAATACAAGTGGCGCAAGCGACAGGAGGGCAGGGATCATGGCTCTGACACGTGACTTCAAGGAAACGATTCGGGCGCGAATTGAAAGTGACCCGGATTTTCGCAAAGCCCTTCTCGAGGAAGGGGCAGAGTGCTTTCTCTCCGGTGACGTGGAGACAGGGAAGTCGGTCCTGCGCGACTACATCAATGCGACCATCGGATTCCAGGAACTGGGCGTGTTGACCGACAAGCCGTCCAAGAGCCTGATGCGCATGCTTGGCCCGAAGGGCAATCCCCAAGTCCGCAATCTGTCCGCCATTATCGGCTGCCTCCAGGAGCGTGAAGGAGTTCGCCTCAAGGTCCAGGCCGTTCGTTAGAACTCTACGATCAAGCACTCGATGAACCGTTTGATGTCCCTGTCACGGACATGATCAACGACCAACATTGCGCCATTCATGGGATCCTTTTTTTAGGCTCTACGGTGGAGATACCGATTTGTTTGCATCCCTGTGGATTTCAAGGATGCCCTCGGATGAAGCTGTGCTCGCAGACAATGTCGTCAACTCTCTGGATTTGAGTGACGGAAAACCGGAGATCCGGGATTGCGTCCGGATCGGAATGCCTCCGGACAACCTGCCGGGAGGGACGTGGTTCGATATTAATGCCTATCGGGTATGAAATTTGCGGGGCGGGATCAGTGACCGGTAACGGCCGGGTAGGTTTCCTTGATCGGCGCCGGACACCGGCACAGCCGGCAGGCCAGCCACAAGACTGAATGAATTTCGGGAGGGCCCGAAGCCGGTAATGTACCCGTGTGGACAGCCGAGGCGCTGCCGTCACGAAACTGGTTGACAATGCATCCTGTACACATGTTCGGAGACCTTCCAACCGTTGGCGTTCGCACCTTCGGACAGGCTGCCCGCTAGGGCGGCTTTTTCTCATTGACCGGCGATCGGTTCTCTGGACAACGCGTTTCGGTCTGCATTGACATCTTTCATTCGTCGTCCCGATCCCGAACCTGCGGCACCGCTTTCGCTCTGGGCTCCCGGAAATCCGTGGTTCGCAGTTGATGCTCCGGAAATGGCAGGTATACCATGGCGGGCGGCGGTCTGTCCGGCAGGAAGCACCGGGATCAACGGATCGGCGCGACGGAACGATGTACCGGCTGTCTGGAGAAACATAATGGTTGGAAAGCTGCATAAATTCGCGCTCGATAACGGTGTCGAGTACTTCATGATTTCATTCACCGACCTGTTCGGCGCCCAGAGGGCCAAGCTGGTTCCCCTCGACGCCATCGACGAGATGGAAACCGAGGGAGCCGGGTTCGCCGGGTTCGCCGCCCACCTCGACATGACGCCGGCCCATCCGGACATGCTGGCCGTGCCATCCCCGAACAGCGCCGTACAGTTGCCGTGGAAACCGAAGTTGGCGTGGGTTCCGGCCAATTGCGTCATGGAAGGCGAAGAGGTTTCCCAGGCGCCGCGCAATACCCTTTGCAGGATGATCGGAAAGGCGAGGGAACTCGGTTTGTCGATCCAGACAGGGGTCGAAGCCGAGTACTTCCTGATCACACCCGACGGTTCGGCGATTTCCGACCCGCGGGATATTGCGGACAAGCCCTGCTACGATCAGCAGGCGCTCATGCGCCGCTGCGATGTCATCACAGAGATCTGCGATTACATGCTGGCTCTCGGGTGGAGTCCGTATCAAAACGACCACGAGGATGCCAACGGCCAGTTCGAGATGAACTTCCAGTTCAGCGACGCGCTGACGACCGCCGATCGGCACTCCTTTTTCAAGTTCATGGTCAAGTCCGTGGCGGAAAACCACGACTTGCGCGCCACCTTCATGCCGAAACCGTTCAAACAGTTGACCGGCAACGGATGTCATGCCCATATTTCGGCCTGGAATGCCGATGGCTCGACAAACCTCTTCGCCGGGGACGATGAACTCGGGCTGTCGGACATGGCCAGGCACTTTCTTGGCGGAATCGTCCAGCATGCGTCCGCCCTTACGGCGATCACCAACCCGACGGTCAACTCCTACAAACGGATCAATGCGCCGGTCACGCACTCCGGCGCGACCTGGGCGCCGAACACGGTGACATGGTCGGGCAACAACCGGACCCACATGGTTCGGGTACCCGGGCCCGGCCGTTTCGAGCTTCGCCTCGCCGATGGCGCCACCAACCCGTACCTGTTCCAGGCAGCGGTCATCGCCGCCGGGCTTCTCGGGATCGAGACGTCGGCTGACCCCGGCAAGCGCCTCGACATCGACATGTACGCCGAGGGGCACAAGGCCCGGGGTGCAAAACGCCTGCCGCTCAATCTCCTGGATGCGCTCCGAGCGTTCGAGAAGGACAAGCCATTGAGATCCATGCTCGGGGACGAGTTTTCCGCCGCCTACCTCAAGCTGAAACGGCAGGAATGGGACCAGTACACGGCCCACTTCACGTCCTGGGAGCGCGAAAACGCTCTCGACATCTGATTCCGGGGTCGTCTCGACCGCCGGGTGCCTGACGGCCGTACCGGCCCGGTCGTTCTGCCCGGTTTCAGGCGGGCGGAGCGGACCGGTCACGTGAACCGGGAACAGTCATCGCCGGTTCCGGTGCATTCGGCCGCCTGAACGAAGCCGATGACAACCAACACGGAGACGAACATGTCCGAGTCCGGGGTCAGGCGTGACGATCGGTTGCCTTGGCAACTCTGGTTCCTGGCAGGGACCATTGTCGCGATCGAACTCTGGCTGTCTGCTTCCGACCGGGGCTGGATCGATCCCGAGTGGCGTACGTACGCTCTCCTGAACGGCGCCTTCTGGAGACCGGTCGCGACGGGGGCCGTCGCTCCATTGTTCGATGAGCAGTGGCTGACCATGTATGCAAGCCATGCCTTTCTTCACGGGGGAATCGTCCATGTCGCGCTCAATTCCACCGTGCTTCTCGCGCTCGGGAAACACATCGCGGCGCGTACCGGTCCCTGGTCGTTGCTTGCACTGTTCGTCGTGTCCGCAGTTGCCGGAGCCCTCGGGTTCCAGCTTCTCTCGAATTCGAACGCACCGATGGTCGGGGCATCCGGGGCCGTTTTCGGATTCCTTGGATTGTGGCTCTACTGGGATTTCATTCACCGGCGCCGGCTCGGACTGCCGATCACCCCGGTTCTCAAGACGGTTCTCGGGCTGGTTGCGGCAAATGTGCTGATCTACTTCGCCTTCAGTGGAACACTGGCCTGGGAAGCGCATCTCGGAGGATTTGCCGCTGGAGTTGCGGTCGGACCGCTGATTTCGCGCGACTCCTTCGGTTTTCGGGCCGGGTTCCGTTGAGGAGACCGGCGGCATGTCACCCGGACATCACGAGGAAACATTGATCGACTGGGATGAAGCACTGGACAATATCGGCCATGTTCCCGGGGCCGACATCACGCTCGAGCGGTGGAAAAGACTTGCCGAGGACTACCGGCGATCGCCGGAAGTCGCCGGCAGCCTGGAGACAGACCTGGTTTACGGACCGCGTCCGCGCAATCGCATGGACATCGTCCGGACCGCTTCGAGGTCGCGGGGACTGGTTGTCTTCATTCACGGCGGTTACTGGATTCGGCTCGGCAAGGAATTCTTTACCCATCTGGCCGCAGGCATGCGCGCGGCCGGTTTCGATGTTGCCATCCCCGGCTATACCCTGGCGCCGGAGACCCGGATTTCCGGGATCACCGCTGAAATCGCCGGCGCGGTGGAGTTCGCCGCCCGGCACGGTGACGGACCCGTCATGCTTGCCGGTCATTCGGCCGGCGGTCACCTGGCGACACGCATGGTCTGCGACGACGGCCTGCTCCCGGCGAGCGTCCGGGACCGCCTGGCCAGGGTCGTCGCGATCAGCGGGCTCTTCGACCTTCGACCGCTGCTCCTCACCGAAATGAACCGGATCCTGAAACTGGATGACCGGGAGGCCCGGGAAGAGAGCCCGGTGTTTCACCAACCGGCCTCCGGCCAGCCCGGGCACGAGGTGGTTTTCTGGGTCGGCGCACTGGAGAGACCCGAATTTCTGCGTCAAACGCAATTGATCTTTGAAGCATGGAAGCCGTTTCGGGAGGTCGTGTTGGTCCACAAGCGCCAGCGTGATCACTTTTCGGTAGTCGAGGACCTGGCGGACCCGAATTCGGCGCTCGTTCGCACGATCACGGGTGTGCAGGAATGGGATTGAGACGGAACGGGAATCGCCTTCCCCGGCATTCCCGGCGACAGGGTACGGGCATGTATGGTTTGCAATCCGCCAGACCGGGACCTCGGGAACGGCATCGTGACAGGAGCAGGAATTGAAACAACCAGCGAACTGGCTGGCCGCGAGCGCCAGCGAACTCGGCCAGGCGATCGGTGCCGGCGAGATCGATCCGCGCGAACTCGTCGACGCCTTCCTCGACGCCATTGACAGTCATTCCGATGGATCACGCATTTATGCCCGGTCAACGCCGGATCGGGCACGAAGGGAAGCGGACCAGGCGTCCAGACGGGTGCAGGAGGGCCGGAGGCTTGGTCTCCTCGACGGGGTGCCGATCTCATGGAAGGATTTGTTCGATACCGCCGGAGTTGCAACTGAAGCGGGCTCCCTTCTGCTGCAGGGGCGTATCCCCGAAACCGACGCGGTTGTCTTGAACAACGCGTGGGCGCATGGACTTGTCTGTCTTGGCAAGACTCACCAGTCCGAACTTGCGTTTTCCGGGCTCGGATACAATCCAGTCACCGCGACACCTCCATGCACCCTTGGGCCTGACTCGGTTCCGGGCGGCTCATCGTCAGGCGCTGCCGCCTCTGTCGCGTTCGGACTGGCCGCAGCGGCGATCGGATCGGATACCGGCGGCTCCGTGCGCATTCCCGCTGCCTGGAACGACCTCGTCGGGCTCAAGACGACGCATGGTCGACTGTCACTCGATGGCGTCGTGCCGCTCTGCCGCTCGTTCGACACGGTTGGTCCCCTGACCCGAACGGTCGAGGACGCCGCGATGCTTCTGGCCATTCTCGAAGGCAAACCTCCAGTTGCGCCTCTGGGTGCCCCTCTCGAAGGATTGAAGTTCCTCGTTCCGGAACACGTGGTTCTCGACGACATCGAAGAGGCTCCGGCCGACGCGTTCGACCGTTCGATCCGTGCACTCGAGCGCGCGGGGGCCGTTGTCGAATCGGCGTCGCTGCCCGAATACGCCGATTCACTGGATCTCACGCCCTACCTGTTCGCCCCGGAGGCATATGCCGAATGGAAATCCGTCATCGAGGAATCACCCGAACTGATGTTCCATCAGGTTCTCAAGCGATTTCGGGGCGGAAAACAGATCCTGGCGACGGATTACATCGAGGGAATGCGGCGTCTGGACGATCTCAGGACATCCTGCATGACACGAATGGAGGGTTATTCTGCCGTCCTGGCGCCGACGTCGGCGATTCTTCCGCCGGAAACCGACAGGCTGAACTCCGATCCCGACTATTACGCCCGTGCGAATCTCCTCGCGCTGCGCAACACCAGGATCATCAATCTCCTTGGCCATTGCGCATTGACGCTGCCAACCGGTGTTCCATCCTGTGGACTGACGCTGACCGGCTTGCCCATGGCGGAGGAAGAAATCCTTGCAATTGGAGCCACTGCCGCAAGGATCATCTGATTCCACGGAAGGCGCCGGAAGACAGGATTTTCGCCACAGCCTGCCGGTGCCCGCCACGGCTGCGAGAGCAGGCGGCGATTACGACGGTTGACATGTGAAATTCGAACCCGGTTTCTGACGAGAATCCCTGGCCCAATCGAAGCTGCCTTTCGGGGAACCGGACCCGCCAGTCAAAAAATTTGATCCTTTCGCCACATTCCGTTAGTCTTGGCGGAAAGAAGAACCAGAAGGTTCCGAGACCTGAGGCAGGTCATGAAGCTCAACGAGCGGTTTTCGAATTTGCCCGCGTACCCGTTTTCACGGCTCCGTACGCTTTTCGACGGACAGGCTCCCGGCGGGGATGTCCTCGACCTGGCGTTGGGCCAACCCAGGCATTCTCCTCCGGATTTCGTCGGGCCCGTGCTGCTCGAACACATCGAGGAATTCCGGCAATATCCGCCGAACGCGGGCACCCCCGACCTGCGCGCATCGATCGCTGGGTGGATCGAGTTCCGGTATGGCGCGGCACTTGATCCGGACAGGCAGGTCATGGCTGTCAACGGATCCCGGGAAGGCCTGTTCAATGCCTGCCTGGCGCTTTGTCCCGAGCGGAAGGCCGCGGACCCGCCGCTCGTGGCAATGCCGAACCCGTTCTACCAGGTATATGCCGGAGCGGCCGCCGCCGCCGGCGCCAGGACCGTTCTCGTTCCGGCGACCGCAGAGAACAGGTTCTTGCCGGATTTCGGACAGCTGGACCGGTCGACACTGGACAGGATCGCGATCGCCTACATCTGTTCTCCGTCCAACCCGCAGGGAACCGTTGCATCGTCTGACTGGCTTGCTTCCCTGATCCGCCTGGCGGAGGCACATGACTTCCTCGTGTTCTCCGATGAATGTTACTCGGAACTCTACCGGCGCGATCCTCCACCCGGAATCCTCGAGGTGGCCGAAAACCTGTCTGCCGATCCCGAGCGTGTGCTCGCGTTCAATTCCCTGTCCAAACGCTCGAACCTGCCCGGCCTCAGGTCCGGATTCGTCGCCGGCGGCCCGGAAACGATTGGTGAACTTCGGAAACTTCGCGCCTATGGAGGGGCGCCACTGCCCCTGCCGATCCAGCGCGTTTCCGCACGTGCATGGGCCGACGAGGCGCATGTTGAAGACAGTCGTGCCGAGTACATCCGCAAGTACGAACTGGCAGACAACGTGTTTTCGGGGCTGGACACGGCCGTTTACAGGCCCATCGAAGCCGGAATGTTCCTCTGGATCCGGACCGGCGACGGTGAAGCCACCGCTCTCGATCTCTGGCGGAATTCCGGTATCCGGGTTCTGCCAGGCGAATATCTCTCAGCTCCGGTCGAGTCGGGAGATCCGGACCCGGCCCGACCTTTCATCCGCGTCTCGATCACCCATGGCCGCGATCGTCTTGAAACCGGCCTTCGCACACTCCGGACAATGATCCCGGGAGGATAGACCTCACATGTCCATCACGAGCGGGCACCGCGCCCCACTTCTTGACCCCAGGACCTACGCGGCCTTGCGGAATCGTTCGATCGAATTGCTCGGTCTCGTTCTGATCGCGGCCACCGTTGCGATCGGGGCTGCACTCGGGACCTATTCGCTCGAAGACCCGAGCTGGTTTGCCGCATCGACGGAACCCGCCAGGAACATTCTCGGCAGTCCCGGCGCCGGGATCGCCAACCCGCTGATCATGATCTGCGGTCTCACGGCCTGGGGAATCCCCGTGGCCGCCGGATGCTGGGGAATTCGACTGCTCCTGCATATCGGCGATTCGCGAATCCTGTACCGTGCGCCGGTTGTTCCCATTGCGATCGCCGTTTCGTCGATCTTCCTCTCGTCCAACGTGTCGCTTCCGGTCTGGAGCGAGGAGTTCGGGATGGGCGGGCTGTTCGGCGACGCGATGCTTCGCCTGATCGTTCGGCAGGACCTGCTTGAGCCAGGTCTTGAACTCACCGTGATAACGGCCAGCTTCGCCGTGCTCGCCCTGGTCGCCACGGTCTTCTCTCTCGGCGTCTCGAGAGGCGAACTGGTGTACTCCCTGAAACTGTTGCTGTTCGCGTATGGCGTGTGTCTTCGCAGCATCGCGCATGTCATTGTCCGGCCGGTCTCCCTCTGGGGAGAGAGGCAGATGCCGCACCCCTTCGAGCCGCCGATGCGAAGGCAGGATCGACGTGTTGCGGCCATGACTCGAACGGAAAACCCGGTGGAATTCGATTCTGAGCCAGAAAGACCGGGGTTCTGGGCCAGGGCCGGCAAGCTCGTCGGAATCGGTCGTCGGTCCGCTGACGACACGGACCAACCGGGAGAATTCGACCAGACCGACGCCGGAGCCGGCCTCTGGACCGACACCGAAACGGACATCGGCCCCGCATCCGAAGAGACCGATGAGCTTTCGGGGTCCGGCCCCCGGAGTGATGACGCGGATTCGGTTCCCGGCGAACTCCGTCTCGGGCCGGCGCCCGCGCGCATGGCTCAAACGGATTCCTCGGTGCGGGAACAATCACCCCTCGTTCGCGGCGTGAACAGGTCTCCGAGCAAGACCAGCGAGCGGGCCAAATCCGAGGCCCAGCCGAGTCTTTTCCCCGAAAAGGCTCCGGGAAACTATGTCTTCCCGCCGCTTGGGCTTCTCGCCACCCCGACAAACATCGTCCGGCGGAGCCTCAGCAACGAAGCCCTCGAGGAAAACGCACGGATGCTTGAAAACGTTCTCGACGACTACGGAATCAAGGGCGATATCATTTCGGTTCGCCCGGGTCCGGTGGTGACGTTGTACGAACTCGAACCGGCGCCCGGCCTCAAGGCAAGCCGGATCATCGGCCTGGCGGACGACATCGCGCGATCGATGTCCGCATTGTCCGCGCGGGTTTCAACCATTCCCGGACGATCGGTCATTGGCATCGAGCTGCCCAACATCCACCGCGAGAAGGTGCTCCTGAACGAGATCCTGTCGACCAAGGACTTCGATGACGGAAAGAGCCTCTTGCCGCTGGCACTCGGCAAGGACATTGGCGGTTCGCCGTTCATTGCCGACCTTTCGCGAATGCCGCATCTCCTGATTGCAGGTACCACGGGTTCGGGCAAGTCGGTCGCCATCAATACGATGATCCTTTCGCTTCTCTACAAGCTCTCGCCCGATGCGTGTCGACTGATCATGATTGATCCCAAGATGCTCGAGTTGAGCGTCTACGATGGAATCCCCCACCTCATGTCACCGGTCGTGACCGAGCCGAAAAAGGCCGTTGTCGCACTCAAATGGGTGGTCGCGGAAATGGAAGACCGCTATCGCAAGATGTCGTGGGTCGGTGTCCGCAACATCCACGGGTACAATGCCCGTATCGATGAAGCCCTGGCGAGCGGGCAGGAATTCACCCGAACGGTCCAGACGGGATTCGACAGCGAAACAGGAGAACCGATTCTCGAGACCCAGCATCTCGATACGAACAAGCTTCCGTTCATCGTCGTCGTCGTGGACGAAATGGCAGACCTGATGATGGTTGCCGGCAAGGAAATAGAGGCCTGCATCCAGCGGCTGTCCCAAATGGCGAGGGCGTCGGGAATTCACCTGATCATGGCAACGCAGCGTCCATCGGTCGACGTCATAACCGGGACGATAAAGGCGAATTTTCCGACGCGGATTTCGTTCCAGGTCACCTCCCGGATCGACAGCCGCACGATCATCGGCGAGATGGGAGCGGAACAATTGCTCGGTACCGGAGACATGCTGTACATGGCCGGCGGCGGCAAGATCACCAGGATTCACAGCCCCTTCGTCAGCGATTCGGAGGTCGAATTGGTGGTTTCCCACCTGAAGGAATTTGGCCCGCCCGAATATGTACACGGAGTTGTCGAGGGACTGGACGGAGCCACGGAGTCGGAAGTCAACCTGATCATTGGCCGCGGCAACGATTCGGGAAAGGACGACCTCTACGCCCTGGCCGTCGAGATCGTGGCCAGCGACCGCAAGTGTTCGACTTCGTATATCCAGAGAAAACTCTCGATCGGGTACAACAAGGCGGCCCGTCTCGTCGAGCAGATGGAAGACGAGGGGCTGGTCAGCCCGGCCAACCATGTCGGAAAGCGCGAGATCCTGATCCCGGAACCGTGAACCATGCAAAGTGGGTCGTGATGCCCGGCGCCTTGCCCCGCAGCAGGTCCGGGACTTATCTTCATGCCATGAACATCCGAACCGGGTTTCTCCGCTTTTTCCTCTGCCTCGGTCTTGCCGCGGCCAACGCGCTGCCTCAGGCGGCGGCGGCCCCGTCGCTTGACGAGATTTCGAGCTACCTGGAGAGTCTCAAGTATCTTCGGTCCGGCCTCGTGCAGGTCAATCCCGACGGAACAAGGCGGGAAGGCACGCTTTACGTTCATCGACCAGGGCGCATGCGGCTCGAGTATTCCCGACCGAAAGCCGATGTCGTGATTGCAGGCGGCGGCCAGATCTCGCTGATCGAAGCGGGTTCGAAGGTGCTCCGGCAGTATCCACTGCGATCGTCGCCTCTCGCCCTGTTCCTGGCCGCCGAACTGGATCTTGAGGCCGAACTCGGGGCATCCTCGCTCATACGGGGTGACGAGAGGACCATGATTGTCGCGACCGACCCCGAGCGTCCGGGGCTTGGCACGCTCGAACTCCAGTTCATCAATGAACCGCTTCGGCTTCACGGCTGGACCGTTACCGATGCCTACGGCCGGCGCACCCGGGTCGTTCTCGTGAACCTGGAGGTCGGGGTTCGGCCGGAGGCCCGGCTGTTCAATGTTCAGTTCGAGCTTGCCGGCAGAAACGGGAACTGAAGTTCCGTCTGACAAGCCGGAATTGCCCGACATGACCGGGATTGGCACGGCGTATGTCCGGACTTGCCGTGCCACCGGGTGTTCGCCGGATTCGTGCCGACTGGCCTTCCCCGCCCCGGATGCAGGAAGGCTACATACCCGCGTTCGGCGACTCGGGATGGACGGATCATCGAGCTGCGCTGGGAACGAAACCGGCAGGTCCCGGCTTCCCGCATTGTTTCGACAACCAGGAAATCCGTACACGGAATTATCCAGGAAAATCCCGCAACTCATGCCGGAATAATGCGGGAATCAACAGCCACGACCTCAAGCATTCTTGGAGTCAATTTCCCAACATGCGAGGCTCGACTGTTGATTGAAGGGCATGGCCATGCCAGATAGCTACGCAACTGGCCAAGTATCGAATTGCCCGCATCCTCTCAAGTGCGGTTCAGGACCCTCATGTCTCGCTCATGGAAACATTGGCATGTCCGCAGGTTATGCTGACTTAGGCCTTCCGGAAAGCTTGCTTGACCGGCTGGAACCTGGCGCATTCCGGGAACTCGCGCCCGGGCGCCTCGGGAACCAGCTGTTCCGTGTCTGGGACAAGGTCGAAGGACCAGCATATCTGAAAATCGGAACAGGAATTGCGGGCCAGGACCAGATCAATGAAGCCGCACGACTCGGGTGGATCGGTAACTGTCTGCCCGTGCCCCGCGTTCTACATTGTACCACGAACGGTACCCGGTCGTTGGTCTTGGTCACTGAATTGCCCGGGGTGCCCTCGCATGAGTGCTTCGAAGCCATCTCTATGCGTACAGCCGTTGAGAAACTAGCCGAAGGACTCAGGATGATTCATACTGTCTCGACAGAGAATTGCCCCTTTGACAGTGTGTTGGAATACGAACTCGAGGAGAGTGCCCGGCGCATTAGTTCTCCATGTCTAAATCTTGAAGCCTTCATTGCTGATACCGGTGCCGCGCCATCTAGAGTGCTGGATGACCTGGTTGCTCGCGCTACACAAGTTGGCGATTTCGTGTTTACTCACGGCGACTATTGTTTTCCAAATCTTCTGATCGACGAGCAACGCATCGTGGTATCGTTGATTGGGGCATGGCAGGCGTCAGTGATCGGCACCGTGACTTCATGTCCATCGAACTGACGATTAAACGTAATTGCGGTGAAGAGTGGATACCGGAATTTTATGAGGTCTATGGCGCAGGCGAAGTCGATCCGGAACGTATTCGTTTCTTCTGGCTACTAGACCGCTTCTTCTCCCGCTACGAGCCTTCAACCCCTGCGACAGCGCGATCCGAGTCGACCTGATGCAGATTGCTTTGGGTACGTTTGACGCGTTCGCCGACCGTTGGGAACAGGCCTTCAGGGCAAATGGTGTGACCCACACCAATCGCCTGGATATATTCGCGCCGAGAGCTGCCGCCGCGACATCGATGCCGACGTGGCCATTTGAGCGGGCGGTGCATACAGCCGAAACCGATGCCAGCCTTCGGCCAGATCATCAAGTCGATGTTCATCCTGCGCTACATCGACCAGGTTGAGCTGCGGCAGGCGATCGGGAAGCAACTTCTCAAGATCGAACTCGCGCACTTCACCCTTGCCGTCACGGTCGGAAATCCGCGTGGTATCGAACGTGCCGAAATGGATGCCCGGAGGTCGCCGAGGGTTGCAACCGCCTGATCAAGAACAGCATCAGTTGCTGGAACTATCTCCATCTGAACCGCCAGTCACAGTCCGTCAGGACTTTACCTTCGCGTACATCAAGCAATCCCGCGGCCCTGAAGAGACGTTGGGGAAGACTGCAAAACGACGGAGAACTCCTTCGAACTCCATTCCTGCCTTCTGCATGACTTTGGCCGAAGCGGAATTGGCAGAATCGCAATACGCCGAGGCGCGCCAACAGCCAGGTTGATTTAGCGACCAGTCCACCAGTGAAGACAGAGCTTCGGTCATGTAGCCGCGTCCCCAACTGGTTCGGGCGAGAACGTAACCGAACGCGACCCGAGGGCCTTGCGGTCGCGCATCAATCGCACCAATCGGGTTGTCAGGACTATCCTGGAGCTCAATGACGTATGTGAATTTGGTTCCTTCGGACCACGCCTCTATGCTGCGCTGGAGGAACTCTTCCGTATCCTGCACACGCTGGTGAGCCCGCCAACTCAGGAATCGCACCACATGCGGGTCTGTCGCATAGGCAGCGAAAATCGGATCCGCGTCTTTGAGTTCCGGCTTTCTCAGGCGTAGACGAGCGGTGGAGAATAGGAGAGGCGCATCAAGCGATTCAGGCATCGGATCAGATTGTCTCTATGGATGAGGATGGTTGTTCGGTGTCGCCTGTCTGTGGACTCGAAAGAGACCCGACGGAGTGTCATTTTTCTTCGGTCCAGTCTCCGGGTGTTTTCAGCGTCCGCAACCAAATGTCGCCACCGGATCGGGGAAACCACTTCCGGTGCGCCGACAGCGCCACCTCCGAGTCCGGGAACACGTTCGACGTCGGGACAGAACCCGGAAATACAGTGTATCTCGCTAAGGCTTCAGCGTCCGGGTGAAGAAGTTAACTGTTTCCGACAGTGCCTGGCGTTGCAACGCCTTCGTGCCATAGAGTTCGGCTCCACGGTCCCCGCATTGGTGAAACACGGCAACGACGAACTGGGCCCACGTCGTGTTCCTGGTGGAGGCATTCCCCATGAATTCGTGGCCATCCAAGGTCATGGTGCCTCTCCCGCACCTGTTGAACGTCGCAAGCTCGTCATAATATCCGCGCTCCACCTTGACAATGTTGTGCCCGGCACTCGTGTACATGTTCAGAGCTGCCGGAAAGCCGGCGGCCTTGATTCTGGCTAAATACTCCTTGCTGGGTTGGGCCGGAGTGTCGTTGTCTTCCTTCCCGACAAGAAACAGCATCGGGCGGCCTGTCATGTCGATTTTCTCCCGTTGCACCTGGCAGGAAGGATAGACCGGCAGGTGTGCAGCGAACTTCAGGTCAGTACCGAGGACTGTTTCGACTGTTCCGCGATCCGCCGAACCATATGAAACAATGCCCCGAAAAGAGTATCCGGTTTGCCGACGCGGTTCCCGTCAATCTTGGGATGCGGCGCCAGCGCGTTGAGCACCATCAACGCGTCGACTGTGCGTGCCGCCCTCGACAACTTTCGCCGGTCGGAAGCTGTGCTTCCGATCCCGCGTCCGCGGTAACTGTTGGCGATGAATGAACCAATTCCTTCTCTCGATAGCGCGGTGACCACCTTTTTCCACCAGGGAGTCAAATGCGTCGGATTTCCACTGCCGTGCTGAAGAACGACCACCGAATACGGACCGTCGCCGGAAGGCGGTTACAGTTGCCCCGTTAGCTTGTTCTTGGTGCCCGCCCGCTTGGCCTCGTAGATGTCCGCGAATGACTCGGGTCCATAGCCGAAGTGGGCGAGAACTTGTTTTGCGAACTCGAGTTCGGCGCCCGCCATGTGCGTGTCCGGGGACATGCCAAGGATTTCGGACAGGTGATGTTCGGTGTCCTTGCGCTTGCGGTTGACCGGTCGATGCGGCTCGCCGTCCCTCCCAGACGCGCCTCACCGTCCTTCGGGATGGTTCCGGCGTCCGCGGTCTCTCCGGGAAACGACCCGAAAAACCGGCAGGCAGCGAAATTCGGCGAGCGCTCCGGCAAATTCGCCCCTTGTTCCCATTCATTTGGCAGGGAATCCGAACATCCGTGAAATTCGGAGGCCCGGGAAGCGCATGGGCATGAGCCGAATACCCGGCATTGTTCATCGGCAGCTCAATTCAATAGTTCACCACATCCAGTCCGAAGCGCAACGTGGCCATTTCCGGAGCGAGGGCGTAGCCCGAGCGAAGGAAATGGCCACGTGACGGGAATCTTCGGTCTCCGGGCACCGGCAATCCGGTCCGGTGACGGCTGAAATCCCTTCCAGACGAGCGTAGCCGCGCTCCCCAGGCGGCGCAAGCCCCGGCGAGGGGGCAACTCCGGCCCGCCGGACGAAGGAAGGGCGGAGCCCGACCGGAGGCCGGCGGGCCGGAGTTGTTCGAGTTCCCCTCGAACCGATCCTTCCGAAGGACGGTCCGGGACGGCGTCCGTCAGGGAGGCTGAGCCTCGCGGAACGCCTCGGCCGGGGTCCGGTAGCGCAGCGACTTCCTCGGACGCGCGTTCAGCCGGTCCTGGACCGCCTTCACTTGGGCGTCGGTAATCCTGCGAAAGTCCGTGCCCTTCGGGAATTACTCCCGCACGAGGCCATTCACGTGCTCGTTCAGGCCGCGCTCCCAGGCGTGGTACGGCGTGGCGAAGAAGAACCCGGCGCCGAGGGCCTTCGCCACCCATGCGTGCCCCGCGAACTCCTTGCCGTTGTCCGCCGTGATGGTGTGGACAAGGGCCTGCAACGGCAGCAGCAGCAGCAGCAGGGCAGCGCCGACCGCGTCCGCCGTCCGTCTTTCAACCCTCTGAAGCAGCGTGTATTTCGATGCCCGGTCCACCAGCGACACCAGGGCGCCGCTGTGGCCCTTCCCGACGATCGTGTCCACCTCCCAGTCGCCGGTCCGCTCCTTCTCTTCCACAACCGCCGGACGCGCGGAGATGTCCACACGGTCCGGAATGTGCCCGCGGCCGGCGTGACGGCCGCCCTTCCAGTTCGGCTTCTTGCCGCGGCGGCGGAGGAACCGGTAGAGCCCGCCGCCCGCCTTCCGGTCGGCGCGGACGTGCCGGTAGATCCACTCCCGGCCAGCCATCACGACGCCCTCCTTCCGGAAACGCCCGGCGATCTGCTCGGGGCTCCAGCCCTCGGACAGCTTCTCCGCAACCAGTCTCCACCGCTCCGGAGTCATCTTCCTCGGAACCGACGAGGCCGCCCGACGCCGTGCCGACGCCGTGTGCTGTGCCTGCTTGTGTCGATATCCGCGCCCGCCGCTGTTCCGGCGCACCTCGCGCCAGATCGTCGTCCGGTCGCGCCCCAGCTGCCGGGCGATGGCCAGACCCGAAAGGCCGCTTTTTCTCAGTGCGTAAATCTGGCATCTCTCTCCATAGGTC